>NZ_CP150484.1:3058095-3147067 GCF_037997115.1 Amycolatopsis coloradensis | reverse complement strand
TCCGATCTCAAATTTTGCGCTGAAGGGGCCTTTCATTGCACTTGTCTCGACCAGTCAGCCGACGGTGACGGTGGGCTCTCCCTCGCCGATCGTCTGGCCCGACTCCTCGGCGATGCGCATGGCCTCTTCGATCAGCGTCTCGACGATCGCGTGCTCGGGCACGGTCTTGATGACCTCGCCCTTGACGAAGATCTGGCCCTTGCCGTTGCCCGAGGCGACGCCGAGATCGGCCTCGCGCGCCTCGCCGGGCCCGTTGACGACGCAGCCCATGACCGCGACGCGCAGCGGGACCTCCATGCCCTCCAGCCCGGCGGTGACCTGCTCGGCGAGCGTGTAGACGTCCACCTGCGCGCGGCCGCACGAGGGACAGGAGACGATCTCGAGCTTGCGCTCCTTGAGGTTCAGCGACTGCAGGATCTGGATCCCGACCTTGACCTCTTCCACCGGCGGCGCGGACAGCGAAACGCGGATGGTGTCGCCGATGCCCTGGCGCAGCAGCGCGCCGAAGGCCACGGCCGACTTGATGGTGCCCTGGAACGCCGGGCCCGCCTCGGTGACGCCGAGGTGCAGCGGGTAGTCGCACTGCTCGGCGAGGATCTCGTACGCGCGCACCATGACCACCGGGTCGTTGTGCTTCACGGAGATCTTCACGTCGTAGAAGTCGTGCTCGGCGAACAGCGACGCCTCCCACAGCGCCGACTCGGCCAGCGCCTCCGGGGTCGCCTTGCCGTACTTGTCCATGATCCGCTTGTCCAGCGAACCCGCGTTGACGCCGATCCGGATCGGGGTGCCGTGATCCTTCGCGGCCCGTGCGATCTCCTTGACCTGGTCGTCGAACTTGCGGATGTTGCCCGGGTTCACCCGGACCGCCGCGCAGCCCGCCTCGATCGCGGCGAAGACGTACTTCGGCTGGAAGTGGATGTCGGCGATCACCGGGATCTGCGACTTCTTCGCGATCGCGGGCAGCGCCTCGGCGTCGTCCGCCGAAGGGCACGCGACGCGCACGATGTCACAGCCCGCAGCGGTCAGCTCGGCGATCTGCTGCAGCGTCGCGTTGACGTCGGAAGTGAGCGTGGTGGTCATCGACTGCACCGAAATCGGGTGCTCGCTGCCCACGCCGACCGGCCCGACCTGCAGCTGTCGGGTCTTGCGACGCTCGGAGAGGACGGGAGGAGGAAGCGCTGGCATACCAAGAGCGACAGTCACGCCTTCAAGCGTACCTACCCCGATCGGCGGACATACACGACGTCAGCCGTCACGGTGAGCAGCATTACCTGGGCAGCCCAACGACGCTGACAGCGCGCTCCGTCACCGTCCTCCCGCGTCACTGGAACAGCTTGACCGGATTCACGATGTCGGCGGTGACGGTGAGCAGAGTCACCGCGCCGCCGATGAAGACGAGCACCATCGTGACCGCGGACAGCTTCGTGTAGTCGACCGGTCCGCCCGCCGCCTTGCCGCGCAGTTTCCGGAACCAGTCCCGCACCCGCTCGTACCAGACGACCGCGATATGCCCGCCGTCGAGCGGGAGCAGCGGCAGCAGGTTGAACACGCCGATGAAGAAGTTCAGGCTCGCCAGCAGGAGCACGAAGATCTCCCACAGACCGCGCTCGGCGGCCTCGCCACCGATACGGCTGGCACCGACCACGCTGACCGGGGTGTTCGGGTCGCGCTCGCCGCCGAAGATGGAATCCACCACCGCGGGGATCCGCGACGGGAACTCGATCAGCCGCTTGGCGGTCTCGGAGAACATCGTGCCGGTGAAGGAGAACGTCGCCCCGACCGCGTCGACGGGGCCGTAGCTCAGCAGCGGCGGCGCGGTGTTCTGGATCGGCGAGGCGCCGATCATGCCGACGTCCTTGACCGTGGTGTTGTTGGAACCGTCGGCGACCAGCCGCTGCACCCTCGGCACGTCGACGGTCAGGTTCAGCCGCTGCCCGTTCCGCTCGACCACGAACGGCGTCGGGCCACTGGCGACCTGGACGGCGGCGAGCATTTCGCGCCAGGTCTTGATCGGCTTGCCCGCTACGGAGACGACCTTGTCGCCAGCCTGGAGGCCGGCGGTCTTCGCGGGGGTCGGGGCGCCGGGCGGGCAGGCCGTGTCGTTCAGCTGCTCCACGGTGGTGGCCGCGCGGGCGCACGACGTGGCGCTGATCACGGCCTCGGTGGGAGCGGCCTGCGCGGCCGGATTCGGCAAGCCCATGGTGACGGCCATCAAGTACAGGATGATGAAACCGAGGATGAAGTGCATCGCCGAGCCCGCCGACATGACGACGGTGCGCTTCCAGGTCTTGAAGCGCCACATCGCGCGCTTCGACTCTTCCGGGGTCACCTCGTCGAGCGCGGTCATGCCCGCGATGTCGCAGAACCCGCCGAGCGGGATCCACTTCATGCCGTACTCGGTCTCACCGCGACGGAAGGAGAAGATCGTCGGCCCGAAGCCGATGAAGTAGCGCCGGACCTTCATGCCGAAGGCTTTCGCCGCCCACATGTGGCCGGCCTCGTGCAGCGCGACCGACAGGCAGATGCCCAGCGCGAACAGCACGATCCCGAGAATGAAGACCACGCGCTACTTCCCCTTACCGATCAGCGCACCGGCACGCGCGCGAGCCCAGCGCTCGGCAGCTAGTACGTCATCCACGTCGCGAGGTTCACGACGCCATTCGTCGGCGGCTTCCACCACCTGGGCAATAGTGTCCACAATCGAGGTGAAGCCGGTGTTCTGTGCCAGGAAGGCGGCCACCAGTTCCTCGTTCGCCGCGTTGTAGACCGCCGGGACGCAGCCCCCGACCGTCCCGGCGTGCCTCGCCAGCTCGACGGCGGGGAACGCTTCGTTGTCCAGCGGCTCGAAGGTCCAGCTCGCGGGCTTGTCCCAGACGCACGCGGCCGCGGCGCCGGGGACGCGATCCGGCCAGTGCAGGGCCAGCGCGATCGGCAGCCGCATGTCGGGCGGGCTGGCCTGGGCGATCGTCGAGCCGTCCACGAAGGTCACCATCGAGTGGATGATCGACTGCGGGTGGACCACCACGTCGATGCGGTCGGTCTCGATGTCGAACAGGAGCTTCGCCTCGATCAGCTCCAGCCCCTTGTTGACCAAAGTGGACGAGTTGATCGTGATGAGCGGGCCCATCGACCAGGTCGGATGCGCCATCGCCTGCTCGACGGTGACGTCGGCGAGTTCCTCGCGTTTGCGGCCACGGAAGGGGCCGCCCGACGCGGTGAGCACCAGCCGGGCGACCTCGGCTTCGCGGCCGGCGCGCAAGGCCTGGGCGATCGCGGAGTGCTCGGAGTCGACCGGGACGATCTGGCCGGGTTTGGCCGCGGCCAGCACCAGCGGTCCGCCCGCGATCAGCGACTCCTTGTTGGCCAGCGCGAGCGTGGCGCCGGTGGCGAGCGCGTGCAGGGTCGGCGGGAGCCCCTGTGAGCCGGGGAGCGCGTTGAGCACGACGTCGACCGGGGTGGCGTCGATCATCTCGACGACGGCGTCGGCCCCGGCGAAGATACGCGGGAGCTTGAAGTCGCCGCGGTTGTAGCCGCGCTTCTGGGCCTCGGCGTACAGCGCGAGCTGCAGGTCTTCCACGGCCGTCGGCCTGCTGATCGCCACGGCGTCGACCTGGTGCGCCAGGGCCTGCGCGGCCAGCGCGGCGGGGTCGGAGCCGCCCGCGGCGATCCCGGCGACCCGGAACAGCTCCGGGTTACGGGCCGCGACGTCGAGGGCCTGGGCGCCGACCGATCCGGTCGAACCGAGCACGAGCACACTTCGCGAGGTAGTCATCGGGGCTCATTGTCGCTTGGGGCCCGTCGGGCGCGTGCAGCCAGGTGTGGGATCATTCGCGAGCAAGCGAACCATCGGGTTTTGAGGAGTTGATCGTGGCGAGCAAGGCGGTCGAAAAGCGCGGCCGGGTGGGCGTCGACACCGTTGACCCCCGCGACGAGCCGTCGGCCGAGTGGGGCTGGCACGGTTCCTTCCCGAAGGCGACGCGGATCGCGGGCTGGCTGAGCGCGATCATCCTGCTGGTGATGCTGTACGGCAACCACCACGGCTGGACCGAGAACCTGTGGCTGATCGGCCTCTCCCTGCTGCTCGTGTTCGGCCTCGTGCTGGACATCCGCAAGCAGCGCACGGCCTGGCGCAAGTAGCTTCTTCACGACTCAATGGCCTCTGTCCACCTTCGTGGGCAGGGGCCATTGGCCGTTCTGGGACCACAGCTCGTTGACGATCTTGACCGCGTCGCCTGCCTCGACCCCGTAGCGATGCCGGTACTTCGCCGCCGGCCGCTGGACCGCCGCGGCGACGTCCCCGATGGCGGCGTTGTTCCAGGAGTCGTTCGGGTAGAACTGCCGCATCACGGCGAGGAACCTGCCGGTCGCCCATACCGGGTCCGTCCGCTGCTCGAAACTCCCCCAGCTCGCGCGCTGCTGGAAGAGCCCGACCGAGTCGCCGAGGCCGCCGTCGAGGTTGGCGATGCTCGACTCGACGATCACCGTGGCGATCGCGATGGCCGCCGCGCGATCGTTGAGCCCCGCTCTCTGGACGGTTTCGACGATCACTCTGGCGCACGACGTGTTGTACGGGTTCATGTAGCCGCGCATCTTGGTGGCGAGTTGCCGGTTGAGCGCTCCCGCCGTATCCGCGTCGTCGGCGGACGCGCCCGTCTGGACGCACGGCAAGGCGACGTGTTCGACCTGGTCGGGCCGGATCTCGGTGGGCGGGAGCAGGACGAGGGAAAGGGCGAGGTACGCGGCGGTGAACATGCGGCTCCAGGCGGTCGTGAGTGGCGATTCGTGTTCTAACCCGAATCGGCGGTCACGACCACCTGGACCGATGACTCACCGCCACCCTCACCCGCCCGAAGTACATGAAGGCCCCCTTCCTTGCGTCAGGCGCAAGGAAGGGGGCNCGGTCCGTTCCACTGCGATGAGCGGACCTGGAAATCGGGCCGTGCCGGTGGCGTCGTCCTGGCGGCCCGGGTGGCGGGCGCCTCCTCCGTGGTCCGCGCCGGTTCCCGGATCGGCCGCGACACGGTGGTCCGCGGCACGCTCGTGGCCGCGGCGAGCGGCCGTGAAGCCGACGTCTGGCTGGCAGGGGCGGGCGCGAGGCCCTTCAACGGATTGAACCCGGTCAGCGTATTGACGGCCGCCAGAATGGCGAAAACCCCGCTGATCGTGCCGACGATGACGCCCCACTTCTTGTAGTCCGGCTCGTCATCGGTTTTCTTTGGCTCGTCCCCCGACATCGCCCCATTCTACGGGCAGACCCCCTTGTGACGGAAAGAACAATTCGCGCAGATGTCCGGAGGTAGTGAAGGCCTCCTTCACTACCTTCAGGGTAGGCAAGGAGGCCTTCACGGATCGACCCCGCAGCCAGACCGCTACTCACGAGCGCGTGGACCGCAGCAGGTCCAGCGCCCCCGCGTGAAGCGCTACCCGACGACCACCCTTTTGGGTTAGGTTCCCCCTCATGAAGCTGCGCTGGGGTGTCACCGCTGTCGTTTCCGCTCTCGCCGCCGTCCTGCTGCCGGGCATCGCCACCGCAGCGCCCGCGTCTTCGGTGCCGATCGTGCGCTGCGAGTTCACGCCGACGCCGGAGAACCCCGCGGCCCGCCCGGTGCTGCGCCCGCTCCCCTTCGCGTTCACCCGCGGCACCGTCGACGTCACCTTCCGCTTCAACTACGGCCCGGTGACCGTCCGGCTGAACCGCGCCGGCGCCGCCCCGTGCGCCGTCCACAACCTGGCGAGCCTGGCCCTGCAGCGCTTCTACGACCACAGCCAGTGCTGGCGCCTGACGAACTCGTCGCGCCTCGGTGTCCTTCAGTGCGGCGACATCTACGAAGCCGAGAAGGGCGGGCCGGGCTACAAATTCCCGGACGAGGTCGACGGCACCGAAACCTACGAGCGCGGCACCATCGCCATGGGCAACCAGGGTCCCGGCACCAACGGCAGCGAGTTCTTCATCGTGCACTCGTTCGCGAACATCCCGAAGAACTACTCGGTGATGGGCAAGGTCGTGCGCGGTATGGAGGTGCTGGACCGGATCGTGGCGAACGGCATCATCCCGACCGATCCGAACGGACCCGCCGACGGGCTGCCCGCGAAGCCGGTGAAGATCCAGAAAGCGACCGTCGGTTTCTGATTAACGGCAGGGATCTCAGCCCGCCGAATTCAGCGAGCACGCTCAGGGCTGATGCCGGACGAAGTCGGGAATCCCGTCGGCCGACGCCGGATCCTTGATCTGGTACAGCGTCATCCCTTCCGGAGCGCGGGCACGCGAGATCTGAATGCCGTGCAGACACGCAGTGCACCAGAGATAGACCGTGGCGAGACGAGTCTCCGGATAGCCGAGATACCTGACTTCCGAACGGTTCTTCTCGCAACGCGGACACGGATGGTGATCGATCCGGTCCGAACCTCCGTCGATGACGGAAATCAGCGTCGAAATCCAGCTGATTCGACGGGAATTCCGTTTCACGGCGGGCAGCCTTGGAGTTCCCGGTCCTTCGAGTCCACCCGCGCCCGTCAGTTCGAGCTTCGCGCTGTGCGGCGAGTCCAGCGACTCGACCGGCGGTTCGTAACGCAGGATCGTGACGATTCGCAGATCGACCTTCTCCCACGTCACGGGCGAAGGAGCCGAAGTCGTCTCGCTCGCTTCGAGGCTCACGCGAGGACCTGACCTTCCAGCTCCCTCAGGATGCCGTCCAAGAACTCCCGCAGGTCCCTCGCGACCACTGCCGTTCCCTGTCGATCGGCTTCGTAGGCACCGTCGAGGAAGGCTCCGCCCCGCAAGCGGTAGACAGATCCGCAGGCCGGGCGCAAGGCGAACATCGAACCTCCCCCATCCGATCCGAAAACGACAATCCGCCCTTCGGCGGCCCCGGCCAGTCGCGTGGGCAGAGCACCGAGCAGTCCCGCGACCACATGTCTCGCCGGATGCACGAAAACACCGTTGCCGAGATCCGGCAACGACACCTCTCTGACGCAAGCGTAGAAGTCCAGCAGTCCGATGGGGACACCGAGCTTCGCGAGCTCTTCGAGATCGTCAGAGCCGACACCTTCAGCCGCGAGAACTCGGTTCTCACCCGGCGGATAGCCGAACCTCGTCTCGAACCCTCGCTCGAACTCGGCGCTCAGCCGGGACGACCGTTCGATCCACACCCTCAGGTCTTCAGGCTCCACGAGCCTCCTCCGTTTTCCCTAGCCCGCGCCGATCGAGGAAGTCGAGGAACGCCGAGTTCGTCCTCGCCTTCCCCTTGATCCTTAAGGCAGTGATCCGATTTCAAGAAAACAGATCACCATTGATGACGGTCAGCCGTTGTCGAATAACGGAACGCGCTGTAGCCGTCTGTACTACGCACAGAAAACACACAGCCCCCTCACAGGAACCAGTATTTCACCCTTTAGAGTGACGCGTCCGCATCGGCCCGACTACCGGTGACGCTCCTGGGGGTTAAAACATGATGACTCACGAGCAGTACCTGTCCACGAAGAGATTCCCGGCCCTCGACGGGCTGCGCGCGATCGCCGCGCTCCTCGTGGTGGTGTTCCACTACGGAGGACCGTCGTGGGCCATGGCCAACGGGTGGATCGGCGTCCACCTGTTCTTCGTTCTTTCCGGCTTCCTGATCACCACACTGGCGCTGCGCGAAGAAGACCGAAACGGCAAGATCTCGCTCGCGAACTTCTATATCCGTCGAACGTTTCGCATTCTTCCGGTCTATTTCGCGGTTTTGGGCATCATCGTGGTGTTCACGTATCTGCGCGGCCAGTACACCTCCAGCGGGCTCTCCGGGGCGATGCCGTACTTCCTGACCTTCACGAACGAATTCGCCCACAACGCGCCCTTCGGCCAGTCGTGGACGCTGGGCGTCGAGCAGAAGTTCTACCTCGTCTGGCCGTTCTTGGCCTTCGGTATCGCGGCACTGAGCTTCCCGAAGCGGCTCGGCCTGGCGATCGGGCTGGTCGCGCTCATGATCGCGTTGATCCCGGTGATGCCGTACGCCGGCGCCTACTCGCCCATCATCATCGGTTGCACCCTCGCCATCGGCCTCCACTATCGCAGGGGCTTCGCGGTCCTCCGCGTCTTCACCCATCCCATCGCCTCCTTCGTCCTGCTCGCGGCTCTCGTGGTCCTTCAGCTCCACGTGATCGACATCCAGGACTTCTTTCAGGACGGCGGCACGATCGGCGGCACCACGTACGCAGTACTGGTCGCACTGTTCATCACCTCGCTGGTCCCGCGCGGTCCGATCGCCTGGCTCTTCTCCACCCCGCCGATGCGGTTCCTCGGCGAGCGGTCGTACTCCGTGTACCTCCTGCAGGGGGTGGCGGCGACCGTGGTCGCCTTGTCGATCCCCCAACTGGGCACGCATCGGACCTTGACCGCGGTCGCCGTGACCGTCGTCGCACTGGTCATCTCGGACGTCCTCTACCGCTGGGTCGAGGTGCCGATGATCGACGTCGGCCGCAAGATCGTGGCCCGGCGCAGGCCGTCACCGCCCCGTCTCACAGTGCGGGACGTCGAACCCGCCTTGGCCAGCGGGTGAACAATTCAGGCGAAGTGCGCTTGTCCTGATCCGGTAGTCTTGGGCACCAAGGTCGAGAGGCGCTGCAACGGACCGCCGGGTCCGCCACGCTCGGCCCCGGACTTCACCGCAAGGGCGCCTCCCACGACATGGGAGGAGCGCTGGATGAAAACGACCGCCCTGCGAAAGCTGCTGGATGAGCGCATCGTCGTGCTTGACGGGGCGTGGGGGTCGATGCTCCAGAACGCCGGCCTCAAGCCGGAGGACTACCGCACCGAGCGGTTCCAGGACCACCCCCGTGACATCACCGGCGACCCCGACCTGCTGAACATCACGAGGCCGGACGTCGTGCGCGACATCCACCGCCAGTATCTGGACGCCGGCGCGGACATCACGACCACGAACACGTTCACCGCCACCACGATCGGCCAGGCGGACTACGGGCTCGAGCACCTCGCGTACGAGATGAATCTCCGCGGCGCCCAGATCGCCCGCGAGGCGGCGGACGCGGCGGGCGGGAAGTTCGTCGCCGGGTCGGTCGGGCCGCTGAACGTCACGTTGTCGCTGTCGCCCAAGGTCGAGGATCCGGCGTTCCGCGCGGTCACCTTCGACGAGGTGTACGCCGCGTACGCCGACCAGATCAAGGCACTCGCCGAGGGCGGCGTGGACCTGCTGCTCATCGAGACGATCTTCGACACGCTCAACTGCAAGGCCGCGATCGCCGCCGCCCGCGACGTCGCGCCGCATCTGCCGCTGTGGATCTCGGTGACGATCGTCGACCTGAGCGGCCGGACGCTGTCCGGACAGACGGTGGAGGCCTTCTGGAGCTCCATCGAGCACGCGGATCCGCTGCTCGTCGGCGTCAACTGTTCGCTGGGCGCCGAGGAGATGCGCCCGCACATCGCCGAACTGTCCCGCCTCGCGGGCACGTACACCGCCTGTCACCCCAACGCCGGCCTGCCGAACGCGTTCGGCGGGTACGACCAGACGCCCGAGGAGACCGGCGGCCTGCTCGGCGACTTCGCCACGGCGGGGATGGTCAACGTCGTCGGCGGCTGCTGCGGCACGACCCCCGCGCATATCAAGGAGATCGCCGACGCCGTCCGCGGGATGGCGCCGCGGAACGTCCCGGCCCCGAAGCCGCACACCCGGTTCAGCGGGCTCGAGCCGTTCGAGATCGGCAAGGACACCGGGTTCGTCATGATCGGCGAGCGGACCAACGTCACCGGATCCGCCAAGTTCCGCAAGCTGATCGAGGCCGACGACCACCAGGCCGCCGTCGACGTCGCGCTGGAGCAGGTCCGCGGCGGGGCGAACCTGCTGGACGTCAACATGGACGCCGACCTGCTCGACAGCGAAAAGGCGATGACCACGTTCCTGAACCTCATCGCCACCGAACCCGAGGTCGCCCGGCTGCCGATCATGATCGACAGCTCGCGCTGGACGGTGCTCGAGGCCGGGCTGAAATGCGTGCAGGGCAAGGGAGTCGTCAACTCGATCAGCCTCAAGGAGGGCGAGGAGCAGTTCCTCCAGCAGGCCCGGCGCATCCGCGACTACGGCGCGGGCGTGGTCGTGATGGCCTTCGACGAACAGGGCCAGGCCGACACCGCCGACCGGAAGGTCGAAATCTGCGCCCGCGCCTACGACCTGCTCACCCAGCAAGCCGGTTTCGTCGCCGAGGACATCATCTTCGACCCGAACGTGCTCGCGGTCGCGACCGGTATCTCCGAGCACAACGGGTACGCCAAGGCGTTCATCGACGCGCTGCCGCGGATCAAGGAACGCTGCCCCGGCGTGCACATCAGTGGCGGTATCTCGAACCTCTCGTTCTCCTTCCGCGGCAACAACGTCGTGCGTGAGGCGATGCACTCGGCCTTCCTGCTGCACGCGGTGCGCGCCGGGCTGGACATGGGCATCGTCAACGCCGGGCAGCTCGCGGTCTACGAAGACATCCCCAAGGATCTGCTGGAGCTGGTCGAGGACGTGCTCTTCGACCGCCGCGAGGACGCCACCGACAGGCTGGTCACGTTCGCGGAAACGGTCAACGGCAAGGGGACCCAGCGCACGGTCGACCTCTCCTGGCGCGAGAACACGGTCGAGGCACGGCTGAGCCACGCGCTGGTGCACGGCATCGTCGACTACATCGAAGAGGACACCGAGGAAGCGCGCCAGAAGCTGCCGAGGCCGCTGGAGGTCATCGAAGGCCCCCTCATGGACGGCATGAAGATCGTCGGCGACCTGTTCGGCTCGGGCAAGATGTTCCTGCCGCAGGTGGTCAAGAGCGCGCGCGTGATGAAGCGGTCGGTGGCCTACCTCGAACCGTTCATGGAGGCCGAGAAGGAGAAGGCACGCCTCGAAGGCCGGATCGAGACCCGCCAGGGCAACGGGAAGGTCGTCCTGGCGACGGTCAAGGGCGACGTGCACGACATCGGCAAGAACATCGTCGGCGTCGTCCTCGGCTGCAACAACTACGAGGTGATCGACCTCGGCGTGATGGTCCCGGCTTCGGTCATCCTGGACACCGCCGTCTCCGAAGGCGCCGACGCCATCGGGCTCTCGGGCCTGATCACGCCGTCACTGGACGAGATGGTCAACGTCGCCGCCGAAATGGAGCGGCGTGGGCTGAAGCTGCCTCTGCTGATCGGCGGCGCGACCACGTCGCGCCAGCACACCGCGGTCCGCATCGCGCCCGCGTACGAGCACACGACCGTGCACGTCCTCGACGCCTCCCGCGTCGTCGGCGTCGTCGGCGACCTGCTCGACGCCGACCGCGCCGAAATCCTCGACAAGAAGAACCGCGAGGACCAGGAAGAGCTGCGCGTCCAGCACGCGAACAAGCAGCGGACGCCGTTGCTGACGGTCGAGCAGGCGAGGGCGAACCCGGAGAAGGTCTCCTTCGACGACATCCCGACGCCCTCGTTCACCGGCGTCCGGTACGTCTCGCCGTCGCTCACCGAGCTGCGCGAGATGATCGACTGGACCTTCCTGTTCCTGGCCTGGGAGCTGAAGGGCAAGTACCCGGCGATCCTGGAAAATCCGGTGGCGCGCGAACTGTTCGACGACGCGAACACCCTGATGGACCAGATCATCGCCGAAGAGCGGTTTCAGGCGAAGGGCGCGTACGCGTTCTGGCCGGCGCACTCCGAGGGTGACGACATCATCCTGG
Organism: Amycolatopsis coloradensis; assembly: GCF_037997115.1. NCBI lineage: Bacteria > Bacillati > Actinomycetota > Actinomycetes > Pseudonocardiales > Pseudonocardiaceae > Amycolatopsis > Amycolatopsis coloradensis. Next base: position 3,135,382 of record NZ_CP150484.1, on the reverse strand, counting down.
AGTCGGGCGTCAAGTTCCCGATGCTGCGCCAGCAGACCAAGAAGCCGCTGTCGCGCCCCAACCGCTGCCTGGCGGACTACATCGCCCCGGCCGGCGCGGGCGATCACCTCGGCGGCTTCGCGGTCACCATCCTCGGCGCCGAGGACTTCGCGGCCGAGTTCGAGGCGAAGCAGGACGACTACCGCGCCATCATGGTGAAGGCGCTCGCGGACCGGCTCGCCGAGGCGTTCGCCGAGCACCTCCACCTCCAGGCCCGGAGGGACTGGTTCGAGCCCGACGCCGATCCGAAGCTGGAGGACCTGCACGCCGAAAGGTTCCGCGGCATCCGCCCGGCGCTGGGCTACCCGGCGAGCCCGGACCACAGCGAGAAGCGGGAGCTGTTCGAACTGCTCGATTCCGACCGGCTCGGGATGGGGCTGACCGAGTCGTTCGCGATGACGCCGGCGGCGAGCGTCAGCGGGCTGATCTTCGCCCACCCCGATTCGCGGTACTTCACCGTCGGACGGCTGGGCAAGGACCAGATCGAGGACTACGCCGCCCGCCGCGGTCTCGAACTGTCCACTGTGGAGCAGTGGCTGCGCCCGAACCTCGCCTACGAGCCCGAATGACACAATGATCAGGTGACCGCCGAAGGCTCGGACTTCCTGCAGCTGGACATCGGGGACGCCCCGCCGGGACGCCGGTCGGACTGGCTGGCGTCGCGGTTGCGGCACGCCATCTCCGACGGCCGCCTGCCGGTCGGCAGCAGGCTGCCCGCGACCAGGGCGCTGGCCGCGGACCTGCGGGTCTCCCGCGGTGTGGTCACCGAGGCCTACCAGCGGCTGGTCGAGGACGGTCATGTCGCCGGACGCGGCCGCGCGGGCACGGTGGTCGTCGCGGCGCCTGCCCGGACGAAGGAGCAGATGGCGCCCGGTCCCCCGTCCGCGGGCACGATCTTCCAGCGCGCGCCCGGGATCGGCGTCTTCGACTCGCTGCGGTCGACCCCGGCGAGGATCGACCTGTCCCCCGGCGTGCCGGATCTGACGGCGTTCCCGCGAACGGCCTGGCTCCGCGCCGAACGCACCGTGCTCAACAACCTTTCGGCGGCGGATTTCGGCTACGGCGACCCGCGGGGCGCGCCCGCGTTGCGGCTCGCGATCGCGCACTGGATCGCCCGCACCCGGGGGATCACCGCCGACGCCGACGACGTGCTGATCGTCGCCGGTGTCGCGCAGGGCCTCGGCCTGCTGGCCCAGGTGCTGTGCGACACCGGGATCTCCGAGATCGCGGTCGAGGATCCGAGTTCGCTGGGCGCGCGGCAGCATCTGCACGACCGGCGGCTGGCGACGCCGCCGATCCGCGTCGACGAAGACGGGATCGACGTCGGCGAGCTCGTGCGCAGCGGCGCGCCCGCCGTGCTGCTCACGCCGGCGCACCAGTTCCCGACGGGTGTCGTGCTCGGCGGGGAACGCCGTCGCGAGCTCATGCGCTGGGCCGCGGACGGCGGGCTGATCATCGAGGACGACTACGACGCCGAGCACCGCTACGACCGTCCGCCGGTCCCCGCGCTGCGCTCGATGCTCGCCGAGCAGGTCTGTTACGCGGGCAGTGTGTCGAAGTGGCTCGCCCCCGCGCTCCGGGTGGGCTGGATGCTGGTTCCGCCGCGGTACCGGGACGAGGTGGTCGCGGCCAAACGGTTCGCCGACCTGGGCAACGCCGTCCTCCCGCAGCTGGTACTCGCGCATCTGATGGAGTCCGGTGAGATGGAGCGGCAGCTGCGGTTCGTGCGCAAGCGGCACCGCCGCCGCCGGGACGCGATGATCGACGCGCTCCGGACGCATCTCCCGGACGCCGTGGTGCACGGCGCCGCCGCCGGGCTGCACCTGACGATCACCTTCGACGCGGAGTTCTCCGATCTCGACTTCGCCGCCGCCGCGCTGGATCAGGGGGTGAAGGTGCAGCCGCTGTCGTGGCACTGTCAGCGGCCGATGAATCCGGGGCTCGTCCTCGGTTACGGGGCGAGCCCGGCGAGCGACATCGCCGAGGGCATCGCCGTCCTGGGCAGGCTCAGGCGCTAGCCACCACCGCATTTCGCCCTCTGAATGCGGTGGTTCGATGGCGAACTACCGCATTCAGAGGACGAACTGCCTGGGGAAGGGCAGGAGCGCGGACGGGTCTTCGACGTGGGCGTTGTGGCCCAGTCCGGGGAACTCGACGGTGAAAGGGCTGAGCGCGCGAAGCTGCTCGGGGCGGCTCATGGGGTCGTGCTCCCCTGCCGCGAGGACGACCGGGCAGCGTGCCGCGCCGAGCAGTCCGCGCATGTCGGGAGCGCCGACGGCGAACGCGCGGGGGTCCAGCGCCAACCGCCAGCCACCTTCGGTTTCGACCACGCCGTCGGGATCCGCGCCGGTGAGGCCTGCCAGACCGGCGATCTTGAGGAAGCCGCGTTCGGCGTCTTCCCGCGCCGGGAACACTCGCGGCGGTTTCGCCGCCATGGCGGCCGCCCGCGCGAGGTCGGACTCACTCCATTCGACCTTGACGCCGACCGCGAGCACCCCGGCGACCTTCACCCCGAACCAGCCGGAGGCCAGCGCGAGCCCGACCACACCGCCGAGCGAATGGCCGACCACCAGCACCGGACCGCGTTCCGGGAGCGCGTCGGCGACCGCCGCGGCCAGTCCGCCGAACGAGTAGTGCGGTAACCGGGGCGATCCCCCGTGACCGGGCAGATCGGGCGCCAGCCAGCGATATCCCGGCTGCGCCATGAGGCCGTCCCAGACCGCTCCTGTCGCGCCGAGGCCGTGCAGCAGGAGCACGGCGGGGCCTTCGGTTCCGGCGGTGCGCATCTTCAGCGTGTCCACCGGACGGATCTTTCCGCAGTCCCCCGTCCGCGGGCTAGGGTCGGAGGCGTGATCACCGATCCGGATGTCTACACCCGGGGCGTGCCGTACGAGCACCTCGCGTCGCTGCGCCGGGGGTCACCGGTCGTGCGCGTCGACGATTTCTGGGCCGTGCTGCGGCATTCGGACGTCAAACACGTGCTCAGGAACCCGAAGCTGTTCTCGTCGCGGCTGGGCGGGACACAGATCCGGGATCCGGCGACCGAGCAGGACCTCGGTTACGTCCGCCGGATGATGCTCAACATGGATCCGCCCGAGCACGCCCGGCTGCGGGGCCTGCTCACCAAGGCGTTCACGCCGCGCGCGGTCGCCAGGCTGACCGAGCGGATCCAGGGCTGGGCGAGGGAGCTGATCGCCGGCGTCCGCGCGGACGGCGAGTGCGATTTCGCGGCGGTCGCCGCCGATCTCCCGCTGCTGACGCTCGCCGAGGTCTTCGGGATCCCCGAACAGGACCGGCGGCTGATGTACGACTGGAGCAATCGCGTGATCGGCTATCAGGACGCCGACTACGCGGTGAGCGCGACCGTCGACGCGGACGAGGTCACCGATCTCGCGCGGGCGGCGCTGGCGGTCCGGCCGGTTCCGGGGCCGGACGGATCGATGCCCGATCCGCGCACTCGCGCGGGGATGCCGGATCTCTACGCGTACGCCACCGCGCTCGGCGAGTACAAACGCCGGAACCCGGGCGAGGACGTGATGAGCAACCTCATGGGTCACGTGGAGGACGGCGGCCGGGTCTCGATCGCGGAGTTCGAGAACCTGTTCTGGCTGTTTTCCGTGGCGGGCAATGAAACGCTGCGCAACGGCATCCCCGGCGGGATGCAGGCGCTGCTGTCGCATCCGGATCAGTACCGGCGGCTGCTCGCCGACCGTTCCCTGCTCCCCGGTGCGGTGGAGGAGATGCTGCGGTGGTGGTGTCCGGTCATGCATTTCCGCCGGACCGCGACCGAGGACGTCGTTCTGTCCGATGTGGACATCCGCGCGGGCGAAAAGGTGGTCGTCTGGTTCTCCGCCGCGAACCGTGACGAGACCGTTTTCGAGGATCCGGACCGCTTCGACATCGGCCGCGCTCCCAACGATCACCTGACCTTCGGGCACGGCCCGCATTTCTGCCTCGGCGCCCAGCTCGCCAGGGTGCAGCTGCGCGCGATGTTCGAAGCGGTCCTGGACCTGCTCGGCGAGGTCGAACCCGCCGGGGAACCGGTGCGGTTGCGGTCGAACTTCCAGAACGGGCTGAAAGCGCTGCCGATCCGCTGGTAGCGACGGCCCCTTCCCGCCCCCGAGCGCGGGAAGGGGCCATCACCCCTGGTCATTCGGCCGCGGCGAACTCCGGTTCGGCGACGGTGGAGCGGGCTTCGGCCTTGCGCAGGCCGACGACTCCGGACAGTGCCACCAGGACACTGATCACGGCGATACCGGTGACCACGGTGAGCGCGGGCGCCAGACCGTTCAGCAGCGCGGCCGAGCCGGTGGCGCCGCCGGAGTTCCCGGTCAGGACCGCGGTCACGATGGCGAGCCCGATCGCGCCGCCGACCTGGATCGACGTGTTCAGCAGCCCGCCGGCGAGCCCCTGCTCGTCGTCGGAGATGCCGTTGGTCGCCTGGATGTTCAGCGAGGAGAACGCCAGCATGAAGCCGATACCCAGCAGGATCATGCTCGGCAGCACCGAACCGGCGTAGCTGGAGCCCTCGTCGATCCGCAGGAACAGCGCGTACCCGATGACGTGGGCGACGACACCGGCGAGGATCGTGCGCGGGGTGCCGAGCCGGTCGATCAGCGGCTCGATCCTCGGCGAACCGAAGGCCACGATCAGCGCGGCGGGCAGGAACCCGAGCGCGGTCTGCAACGCGGACCAGCCCAGCACGTTCTGCAGGTACAGCATGACGACGAACTGGAAACCGATGTAGGCGCCGAAGAACGTCGCGCCACCGAGGTTGGCGCGGGCCAGCGGGCCGGAGCGCAGGATGCCGAGCCGGAGCAGCGGGTGCTTGCTGCGCTTCTCGATGAACACGAAGGTGACGAGCAGGGCGAGCGCGAGGGCGAACGAGATCAGCGTCCGCGGCGCGGCCCAGCCGATCTCCGGTGCCTCGACCACGGCGAAGACCAGCAGGAGCGAACCGGCGGCACCGGTGATCGCGCCCGGGAAGTCGTAGCCGCCACCGGTCTGCGGCGAGTAGGACGGGATCAGCTTGATCGCGGCGGCCAGCGCGGCGAGCGCGATCGGGACGGGCAGGAGGAACGTCCAGCGCCAGCCCACCTGGGTGAGCAGACCGGAGAAGACGAGGCCCGCGGAGTAACCGCTGGCACCGAAGACGGCGAAGATGCTGATCGCCCGGTTGCGGGCGGGGCCTTCGTGGAAGGTCGTGGTGATGATGGACAACGCGGCCGGCGCGGTGAACGCGGCGGCGAGACCCTTGATGAAGCGGGTGGCGATCAGCAGCGCGCCGTCGTCGACGAGGCCGCCGAGCAGGGAAGCGAGCGCGAAGACCGCGACGGCGACGAGGAAGACCCGGCGCCTGCCGAGCAGGTCGGCGGTGCGCCCGCCGAGGAGCAGCAGGCCGCCGTAGCCGAGCACGTAGGCGCTGATGATCCATTGCAGGGCACCGGTGGAGAGGCCGAGTTCGGCCTGGATGGACGGGAGGGCGACGGCGACCATCGACACGTCGAGCGCGTCGAGGCCAACGACGACGGACACAGTGAGCAGGACACCCCAGAGGCGCGCGTCCCACCTTGTCGAGCTGGTGGACAGCTGCACGGAAGAACTCATGATCCGTACAGTACATGCACGCGCATCTAATGCAAGCGCATTTAATGACTTTGCATAAAATTCACGTGCATGCTATCTTGGGCCGCGTGAGCGACGTCGCCGAACAAGACCTGCTGCAGGAGTGGCGCGAACTTTCCGCCCGGCATGCGGCGGTCTTCGGCCGCCTCGAGTGCCGCCTCCAGGAGCGCCACGGCCTCGGTGTCACCGAGTTCGAAGCCCTGGAACGACTGGTCACCTGCGTCGTCGGCAAATGCCGCGCGGCCGACCTGACCGAGGTCGTGCACCTGAGCCAGAGCGCAACCTCACGCCTCGTCGCCCGCCTCGAGCGCGAAGGGCTCGTCCAGCGCGCGCTCTGCGAGTCGGATCGGCGCGGGATCTTCGTCGTCGTGACCGACGAAGGCCGCCGTCGCTACGAAGAGGCGAAGCCGACGCACCGGGCGACCCTCGAAGAGACCCTCACCGTAGAAGCCTGAAGCCCGGAGGCCTCACTTCTCGCCGATTTTGACGGCGGTCAGGGTGATCACCGCGTCCGCGGTCACCTTCGTCCCGGGCGCCGGATCCTGTCCCGTCTGAACCCAGTTCCGGTCCATCGCGAGCATCCGGCCTTTCCCTGTTCCGTCGACTTCGCGCAGGTTGTACAGGCCCGCCGCCTGCATCGCGTCCTGCGCGGCCTGATGGTTCATCCCCGAAACATCGGGGACGACGATCAGACGAGCGACGGAAGACGCAGGCCCGCCGGTCTCCGCCGGTCGCTGAACACTGACGGCCGTCTCGGTCACCGTCGACGGTGCCGCCGGCCGCGTGCCCGGGGTGCCGCAAGCGGTCAGCACGGCGACACCGGCGACGAGGAACAGGGCGACGATCTTCGGCATTCCCGTACTCCACTCTGAGACAGCGAGACCGAGTGGAGTCGGCCTCGGACCGCGGACCGTTAACACCCGACCGGGTCAATTCCGGGCGAGCTCCTCGCGGATCACCGGGACGATCTCGTTCCCCCAACGGCCGAGCGCGCTGTCAGTCGTGGTCCCGTCTTCGACCGGGAAGTAGATGAACCCCGCGGCGCCGTGGTCACGCACCGCCGTGACCAGTTCCTCGACCCACTGCTCCGGCGAACCACCGACCCACCGCCCCTCGTCGTCACGCGGCGACGCCGTGGGCTTTTCCGTTATGCGACCAGGGAAGTTGTAGATGGTGGCGACCTCGCCGGGGTCGCGGCCCGCGTCGATGGCGGCCTGGTCGATCACCGGACGGGATTCGGCGAACCGCGGGCTGAGCCAGTCCGCGGCGTGCCCTGGGATCCACCCGTCGGCGAGTTTTCCGGTCACCGCGAGGGATTTGGGCCCGACGGCACCCGTCCAGATCGGGGGCGCGGGCGCGGCCGCCGGCACCAGGCCGTCGACGGAGTAGAACTCCCCCTCGAAGGTCACCGGTGCCCCGCCGCCGGAAAGCGCCTTGATCAGGGTGATCGCCTCACCCATCGCCCGGACCGCCTCGGCGGGCGTCCGGTGCCCGACGCCGAGTTTGGCGATCTCCCGCCAGAGCCCGCCCGCGCCGATGCCGAGCGCGACCCGGCCACCCGAGAGCGCCGAAAGCGACGTGATCGTCCTCGCCAGCATCGGCGCGGGACGGCTCGGCAGGTTGGTCACGTTGACCGCGGCCGTGACCCGCGACGTCCGGCCGAGGATCACGCCCAGCGCCGCGTAGGCGTCGAGCCGGTCGGCGAAGTACGGGTGATCGGACAGGCTGACCAGGTCCAGTCCCGCGCGGTCGGCCTGTTCGGCGTGCCGCAAGAGGTCTTCCACCTCGCCGACGGCGGTTTCGAGCCCGAATCCGAACAGTGTCATCAATCACTCCTCAAGTTCGTAGTACGCACTATTTGTATCACGAACTACTTGCCGGTGTCGAAGTAAAGAATATTTGACATGATGTCCAGAACTCTTTACCTTGGACTTCGTGGCGATGGAAGAGAAACGTGCGTGGATCATGGTGGTGGTCACGGTCTTCGGCTATGCCGCGTACCTGATCGTCGTCCTCCGCCGGGCGGGCTCCGGCCCGCTCGTCGACATCCCTTACGTGGCACCGTTGTTGTGGACGATCGGCGCGGCCATCGTGGCTTCGATCGTGCTGAACGTCGCGGCCGCGATCACCTCACCGCGTGACGCGGGCCGCAAGGACCAGCGCGACCGCGAGATCGGCCGGTTCGGCGAGTACATCGGACAGTCGTTCGTCGTGATCGGCGGTGTCGCGGCGCTCGTCATGGCGATGGCGGAGCTGGACCACTTCTGGATCGCCAACACCGTGTACCTCGCCTTCGTCCTGTCCTCCCTGCTCGGCTCGATCGCGAAGATCGCCGCCTACCGCTGGGGATTCCAGGCATGGTGAAACCGACCAAGGTCACGAACTCCATCCGCGCCCTGCGGTTCGCGAAGGGTGAGATGACCCAGGCCGAACTCGCGGACCGGATCGGCGCCACCCGCCAGACGGTGATCGCCATCGAACAGGGCCGCTACTCGCCGTCCTTGGAGATGGCCTTCCGGATCGCCAGGGTGTTCGGCGTCGCGCTCGACGACGTTTTCCAGTACCCAGACCAGGAATGAGGCCGCCGTGAAGGCGATCGCCCAGAACGTGTACGGCAACACTGACGTCCTGACACTGACCGACCTGCCCGAACCCGAAGCCGGACCGGACGGCGTGGTCGTGCGGATCCGGGCGGCGGCGGTCGATCCCGGAGTCTGGCACCTCATGGAGGGCACGCCGTACTTGGTGCGCTTGATGGGTTTCGGCGTACGGAGACCGAAGGCCCGCGTCCGCGGGCTGGACTTCGCCGGCGTAGTGCACGCCATCGGCGACGGGGTGACCCGATTCCGGCCGGGCGACGAGGTGTTCGGCACCTGCCAAGGGTCCTTCGCCGAGTACGCCCTGACCACGGTGGACAACATCGCCCGGAAGCCCGAGCGGCTCAGTTGTGAAGAAGCCGCGGCGGTCCCCATCTCCGCTTTCACCGCGCTCCAAGCTCTTCGGGACAAAGGGCGGGTCGCGCCCCGGCAGAAGGTCCTGGTCATCGGTGCCGGCGGTGGCGTGGGCACCTTCGCGGTGCAGATCGCCAAGGCGTTCGGTGCCGAGGTGGACGGCGTGTGCGGAACGGGCAAGGTCGACCTCGTCCGCTCACTCGGCGCGAACCGCGTTTTCGACTACACACGCGAGAACTTCGGCGGCGGCTACGACCTCATCCTCGACACCGCGGGCAACCGGCCGCTGTCCTCGCTACGGAAGGCCCTTACCCCACAAGGCAGCCTCGTCCTCGTCGGCGGAGAGAGCGAAGGGAAGTGGATCGGCGCGGTAGGGCGCAATGTGCAGGCGGTGCTCGTCGGGCCGTTCGTGAAGCAGAAGCTGCGCGGCCTGTTCTCCACGGAGGACCACGATGATCTCCAGACGCTGCGGGCACTCATCGAAGCGAGGAAACTGACGCCGGTCATCGACCGGATCTACTCGCTGGCCGAGGTGCCCGAAGCCATCCGTTACGTGCGCGAAGGGCACGCTCGCGGCAAGGTCGTCATCACCATCTGATGTTCTCCCTCACGTCGGCCTCCGGCCATCTTGGGAGTGTTCGCTCTCGGGGAGCGATCCGCCGAAGGCCAAAGGAGAACACCGATGTCCGTCAACCGCCGGGACCTGTTGCGAGGCGCCGCCACCGCCGGTGCGCTGGGGTTGGCCTGGCCGTTGAGTTCGCGGATGACGGTCGCGCACGCCGAGGAGGCCGCGGCGGCGCTGGGCGCGACCTGGGACGAAGCGCCGTTCACCCTCGGGGTCGCGTCCGGTGACCCGGTCCCGTATGGTGTCGCGCTCTGGACCAGGCTCGCGCCGAAGCCGATGGAGTTCGAGCAGCCGCTGGACGACACCGTCGAGGTCGCCTGGGAGGTCGCCACCGACCGCGCGTTCCGCCGTCGCGTGGCACACGGGACGACGGCCGCCACTGCCGGGCTCGGGCACAGCGTGCACGTCCCGGTGTCCGGGCTGGAGCCGGGCTCTCAGTACTACTACCGGTTCCACGCGCTCGGCAAGGTCAGCCGGATCGGCCGCACCCGAACCGCGCCGGTCGGGCCGGTCCGGCGGGTGCGGTTCGCCTCGGCGAACTGCCAGGCGTTCCACGACGGGTTCTACGCGGCGCACGCCGGGATCGCGCGGGATGACCTGGATTTCGTCGTCCACCTCGGTGACTACGTCTACGAGCACGGTCAGGTCGGCGGGAACCCGCTGCGCGATCACGAAGGACCCGAAGTGCTCACCCTGCCGGCGTACCGGCGGCGGCACGCGCTCTACAAATCCGATCCCTCGCTGCGGGACGCCCACGCCGCCCACCCCTGGTTCATCACCTGGGACGATCACGAGGTCGTCAACGACTACAGCGGCACGACCCCGTCTTTGCGGGCGCGGCGCTCGGCGGCGTACCAGGCCTGGTTCGAACACATGCCGGTGCGCCCCGACCACCCCTCGTCACCGAGGATCCACCGGCAGCGCCGCTGGGGCGACCTCCTCGATCTGTCCATTTTGGACCTCAGGCAGTACCGGTCGGCGCAGAACCTGCCCGACGGCACGATCCTCGGCGCGGACCAGAAGGCATGGCTCAAGGACCAGGTGACCGGCGCGGGCGAGGCGTGGCACTGCTGGGTGAACTCGATCATGCTGAGCCAGCTCGCGAAGCCCGGCGGCGGCTACATGTTCACGGACCAATGGGACGGCTTCCTCGCCGAACGCGAGGAAGTGCTGACCCACGTGGCCCAGAGCGGTCTCGAAGACCTCGTGGTGATCACCGGCGACTGGCACTCCGCGTTCGTCGACGACATCCGCCCGGACTTCGCGGATCCGTCCACCCCGGTGATCGGCACGGAGTTCACCGCGCATTCGGTCACCTCCGGTGCCTACTCCCCCGAATGGAACGCCACGAACGGACCGAAGATGGGCGCGGCGAACCCGCACCTCAAGTACTTCGAGGGCGACCGGTACGGCTACGACGTCTACGAGGTCACCCCGCGCCGCTGGAGCACGCACATGCGGGTGATCGGCGACCGGCGCGACCCGCGCTCCCCGGTGAGCACGCTGACGACGTTCCACGTCGATCGCGGCAGGCCCGGGTCGTACGAGGACCGGTCCACCATCACGTCTCCGGCGCAGTACCGGCGGCGCTAGGCCAAAAGGGGAACCGGGAACTCAGAAGAGGGGCGAGCGACGCCCTTTCGGAGCAGCGTGGTTCACCGCACGCGTTCTCGTTTCACCTGCCCGATGAATTCACGACAATTCTTCCGTGCGGCTAATCTGAGCATTCCATTGGGAACGAGCCGCGGGAGAAAGCAATGAAGAAGAAAATCGCCGCTTTAGTCATGGCCGCCTTTTCGGCGGCCGGAATCCTGGCCGCTTCACCGGCCTCCGCGGCGACCGATGGCAAGTTCCCACCCTACGGATGCAACGGCGATCGCTATGGAATCCTCTTCGGCGAGGGTATTTCCCTGACCTGTTTCGACCTGCCGAGACACTCGGAGACCTACCGGGTGGTCGCCCACTGCGCGTCCGGATCCTCCTATTGGTACACCGTCGGGCATTGGGTCCCGATCGGTTTCGGCCCGTCGACGGCGGAATGTCACGGCGCCCTGCTTTCGAGCGCGTACGTGGCGGGATATCACGTAGACGACTTCTAATATCCGAATGACACGATGTCGATCTTGACGGCGCGGTTCAGCGTCCGCTCCCGGCTGGTCCCCACCGGCCCACTTCCGCGGTCAGCCACCGATGCAGGGAGAAGGCCAGTTCCACCGGCGCGTCGTACTGGATCAGATGCCCGGCCCCGGGAATGACGTCCAGGAGGGCACCGGGAATCGCGTCGGCGAGCCGTTTCGCCCGGTCCACCGGGATCCACGTGTCGTCCGCGCCCCAGATCACCTTCACCGGCAACGCCAGTTCCGGATAGCGGTCCTGGATCTCGTCGGTGTACCGGACGTCCGCCTCGGCGATCTGCCGGTAGAAGGCGCGTTGCCCGTCCGCGTCCAGCCAGGGCCCGGTGAGCGTGGCCAGCTGCGCGCCGGCGAGACCGCGATGGGAGGCCGTCCCGATGTAGGACTCCAGCGCTCCCCTGTGCACCGCCGGGGGCTGCGCCTGGAAGACCTCGGCGTTCTCCGCGACGAGCCGGAAGAATTCCGAACCCCACGGCCGCAGCGCGACGACGTCCACAAGGGCGAGCGAGGCGTACTCCGCGCCGTGCAGCAGCTTCGCGCGCAGAGATACGGCCCCGCCGTAGTCGTGGGCGATCACGTGCGGGGCCGTCAACCCCCAGTACTCGAGCAGGTCGGCGAAAAGCTCGCCCTGCGTCCCGAGATCGACGGCGTGGCCGGGGTCCTTCGACGAACGGCCGTACCCCGGCATGTCCCAGACGTGGACGGCGAACTCCGCGCTGAGCGCTCGCGCGAACGGCGCCCACAGTTGCGCCGACCACGGTGTCCCGTGGCACAGCACCACCGGGGCGCCTTCGCCGAGGCGTTCCCACGCCACCGAACGGCCACGCCACTCGAACGTCCGCGACAACTCCAGCTCACCGAAACCCATGATCGCGATCGTAGTGGCGGCCACCGGCTCAGTCCGGCAGTTGCAGTTCCGTATGCCGTTTGGACAGCATCTCCGCCAGCTCCCGGAGTTTGACGTTCATGTTCTGCGACGTGTGCCGCAGCACCTCGAACGCCTCCGCGGCGTCGATCCCGCGCCGCGCCATCAAGATGCCCTTGGCCTGCCCGATCGCGTCGCGGCTGTCCAGCGCCTGCTGGAGCTGCTCCTCCTGGAGCTGGCCGCGCGTGACCGCGTGGGTCGTCGCCAAGGCCAGTGACGCGTGCGTCGCCAGAAGCAGCAGCACGTCACGGTCGGCCTTGGCGATGCCGTGCGGACTGCGCGAATAGACGTTCAGCGCGCCGGAAGGCTGCGAACTCGACGCTTCGGGCAGGAGGGCCGTCGAGACCAGCGAGTGGAACCCGAGCGCCGCGGCGGCGGGACCGAAACGCGGCCACCGGGCGTCTTCCGCGAGATTGTCGCTGAACGCCGCCGCCGGCCCCGAAACCCGCGCCGCTTCGACGCACGCACCCTCGCCGTACTGATACTGCAACTGATCCAGCTCGCCGGCGATCTCGTCGGTCCGCACCGGCGTGTGGAACCCTCCGTCGGGATCGAGGAGGGTGACGCTGACCAGATCCGCGCCCGGCACCAGGTCTCGCGTCGCGAAGACCACCCGTTCGAGGACCGCCGCTATCGAACCGGAATCCAGCAACGCCCTGGTCAGGGCTACGAACTGAGTGACAAGTGGCCCGGCGATGAGCCGGGCGCCGCTTTCGGAGGTCACCGGCAGGTCGCCGTCGCCGACATCCTCGACGAATCGGTTCTTATCCTGCTGCCAGTCGAATTCATCGGCCAAGGCCCGCCTCTCCCACTTCTGCACATCGGCGTGATGCACCACGGGAGTCACCGGCGGGAACCGGCGCCGAGCGCGCACCATCAACCGCCGCAACCAACCCGGTTACCGGCGGATCGGCGCTAACTTCTCAACGCTCAGAACCGCTTTCGGAAGCCGACCTTAGCCGAATGCGATCACCCGGCCTACCGCGCCCCACGTTCGGCCCGTCCCGGATCGTCTCCTCCGGCCACACCGGCGATGACGGGTTCGGCCACCTGGCGTAACTCCGCACCGGCCCGCCGGGTCCCGCTCATGTTTCACCTCGGGCCGCGGTGGTACCCGGGCCGGTGTCGCCGAGAAGCCGGGGGGTGATCACTGTGTCCTCGCTCCAGGCCGCGGAGCAGCGCCGGATCATCGCCGATTGCTTCGCGCGCACAGGGCTGACCTTGGAACAACTGTGGCTGAGGTACTTCGCACTGGGCGGCGATGTCAGCGAAGCCGACTTGGAGGCCTACCTGCGGGGAGTGCTCCCCTTGCCCAGAATCCAGCGGGACATGGTGGCCCACGCGGTCAACGAGCGACTCGACGAGCTCTCCGGCGCGCGACGGGCACCGTACAGCCGCGACGTCGGGGAGGACAGCCGCCCCCGCGGTCTCCTGGCCGCGCTGGTGGGACTTCTCGACGGCGCCCAGCGGGTCTCACCCGAGCGGCTGCCCGAGATCGTCACCGCCGCGGGCCGGGCGCTGGACCTGGAGCTGACGGTCTATCTCGCCGACTACGAGCAGCGGCTGCTGTTCCCCCTGCCCGGCGAGCGGGCGCCCGGCCGGGTGCCGCTGCCCATCGAGGCCAGTACCGCCGGCCGGGCCTACCGGAACGCCGGTACCACGCTGACCGAGGAGCCGAGCGGACCGCGGTTGTGGGCCATCCTGCTGGACGGCGACGAGCGGATGGGCGTGCTCGAGATCAAAGCCACCACGGACGCGGACCTGCACGACCACACCCTTCGCACCCAGTGCCAGTGGCTCGCCTCGCTGTCCGGCCACCTCATCGCCGCCGCGATGCGCTACGGCGACGGCCTCGACATGCCCCGGCGTCGAAGACGGCGCGGCCCCACCGCCGAGCTGCTTTGGCAGAACCTGCCCCCGTCGACGGCGGCGACGGGCGACTTCGTGGTGGCGGGCGGCGTCGAACCGGCTTACGACGTTCGCGGAGTGAGCTTCGACTACGCCCTTTCCGAAACGACGGCGTGGCTGGCGATCTTCGACGCGGGCCGGGACACCGTGTCCTCGGGCCTGGTGGTGTCGGCGGCGCTCGCCGCCTACCGATCCGCTCGCCGCGAGGGCCAGGATCTACGTGGTCAGGAGCGCGCTGTCGACAAAGCGCTTTCGACGCAGTTCGGTGACGGCACCACGGTCCGCGGCACACTGGCCGAAGTGGACCTCACCCATGGAGCCCTGCGCCATCTCGAAGCGGGCGGGGAACCACCGCTCGTGCTCGGCACCGGGCACGAACCGACCACAGTGGACAGTGAACGGCGGCCACCGTTCGGCGACGGAGGCCCCGGGCGCATCACGACCGCCCGCCTCCGGGCCGGAGATCTCCTTGTCCTGCACACCGAAGGCCTCGCGGGAACACGCGCCGCCGACGGCGGACGGTTCGCGCTCGCCGACAGCCTGGCCGCCGGCGCCGGGCACGTACCGCCGGAAATCGTCCGTCGTGTGCTCGCGGCGGCGAACTCCCACTGCCGCAACGGTTTCGCGGGCGACGCCGGACTTCTGGTCGCTCGCTGGCCGGGTACGGGGTGATCCAACCTGTTCGAGTTAAGCGTCTTAGACGCGTCGCGGGCCCGGTCCGTAAGGGCCACAAGCGGATGCGCAGCGGCTGGGGGTGGTGAGGCCAAGTGGTCAGTACTGCCGGTGTGCAATGGGGGGGGTTCGCGTGGAGCGGTGGCCACGCGCGTGTCGTCCATCCAGTCACGCGTGTCGTCCGTCTGATCACGCATGTCGTCCCATCAGGCACGCGAAACCGGGCATTCGGCACGCCGAAGTGTCCACTGTGGTCGTCACCCGAACGCCGAAAGCCCGTCCAGCAGCCTGTCGACGTCCTCCGTGCTGGTGTATGGTGCCAGCCCGACGCGGAGCGCGGGGTCCTCGAGCTTCAGGGCCGCGAAGACTTCGTAGGCGTAGAAGGACCCCGCCGGCGCGACGACATTCTTCTCGGCGAGAGACTCTTGCGCCTCGCGCTCGCGCCCGCCGAGACTCATCAGGACGGTCGGCGTCCGGTCGGCGGCCTTGCCGTGGACGGTGACGGCGTCGCCCAATCCCTTCTCCAGCCTGGTGTGCAGCAGGCTTTCGTGCTCGTGCAACGAGTTCATCGAGTTCGTCAGCCGGTCGCGTCGCGATCCGGCCGGCCCCGGGTCGAGTGCGGCGAGGAAGTCCACGGCCGCCGTCGCGCCCGCGAGGATTTCGTAGGGCAGCGTCCCGAATTCGAACCGTTCGGGCACGGTGTCGGGCGACGGCATGAGCTTGTCCGGCTCGACGGTTTCGAGGAGGGACGGCGACGCGCCGAGCACCCCGCAGTGCGGGCCGAGGAACTTGTACGGCGAGCAGACGAAGAAATCCGCTCCCAGCGCGGGAACGTCCACCAGGTCGTGGGCGGCGTAGTGCACTCCGTCCACGAACACCAGCGCCCCGGCGTCGTGGGCGAGATCGGCGATCCGGCGGATCGGCGGTTTCGTGCCGAGGACGTTCGAAGCCGCCGTGACCGCGACCAGTTTCGTCCTTTCGGTGAGGACCAGGGAATCGAGGTCCAGTTCGGTGGTCAGAGGATCGATGTCGAGCCAGCGGACGGTCATCCCGGCTCGCTCTGCGGCCTGGACCCACGGCCGGACGTTGGCGTCGTGATCGAGCCTGCTGACGACGATCTCGTCGCCCTCACGCCAGCTTTTGGCCAGGTGCCGGGAAAAGTCGTACGTCAGCTGGGTGGCGCTGCGGCCGTGGACGACACCTTCGGCGGGCACACCGAGGAAGTCGGCGTAGGCGGCTCGGAACGCGGCGACGGAGTTCTCCGCGTTGAGTTCGGACGGACAGACCTTGCCCCGGTTCGACAGTGGCCCGGTGAGTGTCCGGGCGATGGCGTCGGCGACGGGCCGGGGTGTCTGGGTACCCGCTGGTCCGTCGAAGAAGGCGGTTCCGTCGGCGAGGGAAGGGAAATGGAGCCGGAGGGCGGCGACGTCGATGGCCATGCCCTCGACTCTGACATTCGGCGAGGACCGAGTAAACGCTTCGTGGCCGGAACTTTCTCCGGCCACGAAGCGCCAGGACTCAGTACAGCTTCAACCGGTACGCGCCGGACTGCGCGGTGCCGGCGAACAGATACCGGCCGTCCGCGCTGATCGCCAGGGAGAGCACCCTGGGATCGGGCAGCGCGCCGGGCACGGGCGACCAGGTGCGGCCGAAGTCCGTGCTGCGCAGCACGCCTCCCCCGGTCGAATCACTCGCGAACCACACCCGGAAGTCGAACGGATGCGGCAGGATCCGGCTGATCTCACGGGGGTCTTCGCCGTCGCGAACCCGGCGGAACGTCCGGCCGCCGTCCTCGCTCAGGTGGATGCCCGCGCCGCCGATGAGCACGCGGCCGCCACCCCACCGGCTGACCGAGATCGAACTGACCGGTTCGCTCGTGACGTGGGTCCAGGTCTTGCCGCCGTCGTCCGAGCGGGACAGACCGCCGGAGTCCCCGCCCCAGACGCGGTTCGGGTTCCACGGATCACCGGCGAACGTGAGGAAGCCGCTGTCGGTCGCGAGCTTTTCCCAGGTCTTGCCCGCGTCGTCGCTGCGGTAGAGCACGTAGCCGCCGGGGGCGAAGGCCGATACGAGGAGCCGGTCCGGGTCGGCGGGGTGGGCGAAGATCGCCCTGGGGAGTCCTTCCTTCGCCTTCGCCGCGAACTGCCAGGTCCGCCCGCCGTCACCGCTGCGCAGCACGTCGAGCGAGAACCCGTTCCTGGTCACCTGCCAGACGACGTCCGGGCGGCTCGGCGAGACGGACAGGCTCGCGTCCTCGTGCAGCCGGTCGGTGGGGTGGGACTGCCAGACCCGGTCCGACGCGGAGACCTTGCCGCGCGGGAGCGGGGTGTTGTAGATCTCCTGCACACCGGCCGCGACGACGCTCTCCCGCAGGAGGTTCCCGGTGGTCACGAGGTCGCGAATGGTCTCCCCGGGCACGCCGATCTGCTGGTATCCGCTCTTGCCGCCGTCGGCGTACACGCCGCGGTACAGAGAGGAGATCAGCGTAGTGGCGGGTTTGCCCGGCACGGCGGGAAGATCGATCATGTCGCTGACACCCTCGCCGGGAGCGGGCGCCGGTTTGCGGGTCCAGGTACGGCCGAAGTCCGTGCTGGCGTCTATGTCGTTATACGTCGAGACGTACAGGCGTCCGCCGACGAAACGCGGTTCGCGCAGGGTCTGCCCACCGGGCTCGCGGCGCAGCACCGTCCAGGTCTTGCCGCCGTCGGCCGAACCGTGAAGTTCGGGGCCGACCGTGACCACGAGCCGCTCGCCGTCCGCGGCGACCTGATTGACCTCGCCGTTGGTCCGGTAGACGAGTTCCGCCCGCCGTTCCTTGCCGCTGACCCCGCGGACCACCCAGAGCGCGTATTCGGGGTAGACCGTCGTGAAGTAGGCGTCGTCGCCGACCATCGTGAGCTTGAGCGCGCCGACCGGCGAGGCGATCCCCTCGCGCGGCCAGGTCCTCGGCACGTCGTTCCAGTGCTCGCCGCCGTCGATGCTGACGCTCAGCGAGTCGAGGTTCTGCACCACGACGACCCGGCCCGTC
The DNA here is from genome assembly GCF_037997115.1 of Amycolatopsis coloradensis. NCBI lineage: Bacteria > Bacillati > Actinomycetota > Actinomycetes > Pseudonocardiales > Pseudonocardiaceae > Amycolatopsis > Amycolatopsis coloradensis. Next base: position 3,117,477 of record NZ_CP150484.1, on the reverse strand, counting down.
GGGTCCGTGGCCATCCCGAACGCGCCGTCGGGGTACCACTCGCGCAGGGTCTCCCAGCTCTGACCACGGTCGGTGGTCCGCAGCAGCATCCCGTGCCACTCGCCGGGCATCCCGCCGGGCGAGTTGCCCACCGCGAGCATCCGGTCCGGGTTCACCGGATCGGCGAAGATTCCCTGGATGGCGGTGTCCGCCGGCATCCCCCTGCGCACGGTCCACGAGGCGCCGCGGTCGCCGGAGAGCCACAGGGCGGGCGGGCTGGGCACCATCATCGCGAGCCCGGCGGGCGAAACCGCCAGCAGCCCGCCGACGCTGTTCGGGCCGACCGGGTCCCAGGCGCCGTGTGGCAGCCCGGTCGCGTTGACCTCGGCGGGCGGCAGCTGGGGTTCGGCGGTGGCCACCGACGTCGCCCCGGTGGTCCCGAGAGCCGTCAGCAGTCCGAGAACGAACATGCGTTTGGTGATCGATCTCAGTTTCATGCGGGAGATCTTGGCGCAAGTTCCCGAAAAGAGATAGAGGATTCGTCGGATCTTTGCCTGGCGATAACCCCTTGTCAGGCTGCCACAGCCTTGTCAAGGCTTGACATCCGCCAAACTCATCCGATCACTACCGCACGACGACCGCGATCAGCGCGGTGACGAGCAGGGCGAGGTACGCGATGGCGTGGGCGCGATCCGGGATCCGGCCGACCACCCGGCGCGTCACGGCGATGGTCGGCAGCGATCCGCACAGCAGCGCGCCCGCGGCCACCAGATCGATGTAACCGAGGTGGGCGGCGCCCGGAACCGTGCCCGTCGCCGCGAAGGCGTAGACGGCCGTGCCGATCACCGCCACCGGCAGGCTCAGCGGGTTCGCCAGCGCGGCCGCGTCGGCCATCGGCAGGCCCTTGCGCCGCATGAGCGGGACGGTGAGGACACTGCCCCCGACCCCGAGGAAGCTCGCCACGGCACCGATCCCGGTCCCGCCCGCGGTAATGGTGATCCCGCCGAGCGCACGCGGCCGGCTGTCGTCCCGCCTGCTCACGAATCCCTTACGGACCAGGCTGTCGGCGATGGTCAGCGCGAGGTAGGCGACGAAGAGCCAGCGCAGGACACTCTCGTCGGCCATGGTGGCCGCGAAGGACCCGAGCACGGCACCCAGGCCGATGAACGCGATGAGCGGCCACAGGTAGTCGCGGCGAAGCCGTCCTGTCCGCAGTTGCGCGAGGGTCGCGCTCCCGGCGTTGACCACCATCACCGCGGTCGACGTGGCCACCGCCACGTGCATCGCGCCCAGCGCGTGCTCCGGTTCGGCGAGCGCGAAGGCGTAGACGACGGGAACGGTGATGAATCCGCCGCCGAATCCGAAAAGGACGGTGGTGACCCCGCTCAGGCAGCCGAACCCGAGGAGCACCGAGATCTCGATCAGCACTCCTGCGACGGTAGGCGCCCGCGGTGCGGCGGGCATTCGAAAGAGCGCCAGTTTCTTTCGCGGACCGGACACCCGGCGTAGGCTCGGTGAGGTGCGTGACATCCCCATCGACGAGGTCGACCACCTCGACCGCGCGGTGGTGGCGATCCGCACCGATTACCCGCCGGGGCACCGGATCCTCCCGCATCGGCACCGGCGGGCGCAGTTCCTCTACAGCGCGACGGGATCGATGCGGGTCGAAACGGCCGACGGCACGTGGACCATCCCGACGCGGCGGGCGGTGCTCGTGCCGCCGGAGACCGTCCATCAGGTCTTCACCACGACCGTGAGCACCCGGAGCCTGTACATCGAGCCGAAGGCCGTGCCGTGGTTCCCGCGCCGCTGCCAGGTCGTCGAAGTCTCCGCGCTGCTCCGGGAACTCCTGAACGAGGCCGTCGGCGTACCCGATCTGTACACCCCGCGTGGGCGGGACGCCGCGGTCATCGGCCTGACCCTGCACGAAATCCGCCGGGCCGCCCCGATCCGGCTCGATCTCCCGCTGCCGAAGCACGACCGGCTGCGAACCCTCTGCGAGTCCTTTTTGGACGATCCGGACATCCACGATCCGGTCGCCGGCTGGGCCGCCCGGCTGCACGTGAGCGAGCGGACGCTGAACCGGCTCTTCGCCACCGAAACCGGACTGAGTTTCGCCCGCTGGCGGCAGCGGGCCTGCGTCCTGCATTCCCTCTCGCTGCTGTCGGAGGGTCGTCCCATCGCCGGGATCGCCGCCTCACTCGGCTACGAGAGCCCCGCCGCGTTCTCCACGATGTTCACCCGGCTTCTCGGCACCTCGCCGAAGGACTATCGCGCCGCTGTCTCAAAGTGAGACACGACGCCCCTCCCACGGTGCCTCCGTCGCCCCTACCTTCCGTTCAAGCCCAGGCGAACAAGGGAGTTCAGCGCATGAGCAAGAACGTACTCGTCACCGGTGCCGCACGAGGAATCGGAAAGGGGATCGCGCTCCGGCTCGCCGCGGACGGGCACGACGTCGCGGTCAACGACGTCGCCGCCAACGAAGCGGAACTAGAGGCGGTCGCCAAGGAGATCCGCGAAACGGGACGGCGCTCCGCGGCGATCACGGCGGACGTTTCGGATCCAGAGTCGGTCACCGCCATGGTCGCCGAAACCGCCGCCGCGCTGGGTTCCCTGGACGTCATGGTGGCGAACGCGGGGATCGCGCAGGTCCTGCCGCTGCTCGAAGTGACCCCGGAGGACTGGGACCGGATGATGGCCGTCAACGCGCGCGGCATGTTCCTCTGCTACCAGGCCGCGGCCAAGCAGATGATCCACCAGGGGAACGGCGGCAAGATCATCGGCGCGGCCTCCATCGTCGCCCATCGGCCGTTCGCGTTGCTCGGCCACTATTCCGCGTCCAAATGGGCGGTGCGCGGGCTGACCCAGGCCGCCGCGATGGAATGGGCCCGCCACGGAATCACCGTCAACGCGTACTGCCCTGGCATCGTCGGGACGGCCATGTGGGACCTCATCGACGAGAAACTGGCGGAATCGGAAGGGATCCGGAAGGGACAGGCGATCGAGAAGTACTCGAACCTGATCCATCTCGGGCGGGTCTCCGTTCCCGAGGACGTGGCGGCGTACGTGTCGTATCTCGCTTCCCCGGATTCCGATTACATGACCGGCCAATCGGTGATGATCGACGGGGGAATCCAGTTCTCCTGATCGTCGGCACGGGCTCAGCCACGCTGGGCCCGTGCCGCCCCGACGCAGTACACGCCGAAGGCCGCGACGCCGAGGGCCACCACGATGAGCAGTACCGTGCCGAACGGCTGAGCGGCCAAGGTCCGCAGGGCGGCGTCGAGCCCACCGGAGCGGGCCGGGTCGTGCGTCAGCGCCGCATAGCCGACGAGTACCGCGACCACACCGAACACGACACCCCTTGCCACATAACCGATCCTGCCGAGCCGCTCCACCCACCGCCGGGTCCCCGACGGGAGCCGCGAAAGGTCGAGATCCTGTTCGAAGGTCCGGCGTACGCCCTTCACCACCGAACCCACCGCGACGCCGAACACGATGACGGCCACCACGGTCACCAGGACCGGTCCGGCGGGCAACTCAAGCAGCCGCGCGGTGAACTCCTGCTGCTTCTGGTCGCCGCTGCCCTGCTGTCCCGCGCCCGCGGCGACCCTGGCCGCGTAGACACCCAAGGAAACCCCGACCACGCAGCGCACTCCGGACGTCACCCGCTTGACGGTCCGGGTCCGGCGTTCGTCGATCCAGGTGTAGCCGACCGCGGCCAGCAACGCCTGCCACAGGCCGTAGGCCACCAGTCCCGCCGCCAGCACCCACAACAGCACACCGCCCATCGCGGTCGAGCCGACCTCCGCGATCGCGCCACGTCCGTCGGCCTCCTGGCCGCCACCGCCGACGGCGACGCGCACCGCCAGGTACCCGATGAGCAGGTACACCAGCCCGTAGCACCCCATCCCGATCCGTCCGAGCACCTGGACGGCCGTGTTGTGCCGCACCTGTCTCGCCTTGGTCGCGGACATCCGGTCCACCTCCTCCTGAGTCTCCTTCGAGTGTCACGGCCGACGGCCATGACCGCCGCGCGACTGGTCCGTCCGGCCCAGCGGGGAAGGAGGTGGTGTGTCGCCTAAACGAGGAGCCAGTCGCGCGTGTCGCGGTGCCTGCCGAGCCCGACGGCGTCGAACTCGTCGAAGTGGTCACCCTTGACCACGCCGAGCCGCCGAAGCGCCTGGGAAATCGGACTGCCGCCGGCCGGGGCGGCCTCGCCCTCGGCCAGGTGCAGCGGGCCGAGGACCCTCTCGCCGCCGTCCCACACCTGCGCGGATTGCGTCCCGGCGCCGCCGAAGTACTCCGCCTCGACGTACGCCACGGCGCCGTGCTCGGAGCACTCGGCGAGCGCTGTCCAGAATTCCCCGGCTTCGAGGAGTGCCTCGCTCAGCGGCATCAGTGACAGCTGATGTCCGAGCGAGACGAACCGCGCGCCATCGACCGAATCGAGCAATTCACCACGTGCGGACTCGGTGACGAGGGCAGCTTGCAGGCAATACACGCCCACATCCTGTCACTCGTGGCCCAGTGGCGGATTTTCCGGACCGGTGTCGATCGGCGCCGGGCCCTTTCGTAGCCAGGGTGAGGGACGAGGAGTGCCCTCCATTGGGGCGGCTACTGGGACAAGCAGGGCCCCGAACTCCTCCGGCACCGCCTCGCCCTGCACTCCGAGGAACAGCGGATGGTCTTCGGCGCCACCACGTTCCGCGCGAAACACGGAGATGCTGAACGCGGAGATCGTGGAGCGCGAGGCTCTGGACCCGTGGGTGTCCCGGCTGAAGCACCTGCCCGGCTCAAGGAGGAGTCCGACGTGCCGCTGCGCTCGCACGGCAGCCTGGCGATGGACCGGGCGCTGATGGCCGCCGGCCTCGTGGACCGCGTTCAGGTGACGGTTTTCCCGGTGATCACCGGGAAAACCGGAGCCGGCACGAATCGAGCCGACCATCCACAAAGAACGGTCGCGCCGAGCCTGCCTAGACGGTGCTCGACGCGACCGCCGGACGGCGGTGAGAACCGAGCCAGGGCGCCAGCAGGGCTTCGAGGTCGGCGTCCGACAACGCGTACGGCCCGCCGTGGAACTCGTGCCACCGCGAAGCGTCCCGCGCCGCCATGTACTCCACCTCGAACGCCCGCATCAGGACGTACATGAAGGTCACCGAGCTGAACCGGTCACCGAGCAGCGTCCTGGCCTCGCGCGCGACACCTGTCGCGCCGTGGCCCATCACGTCCGTGAGCTTCAGCTCCTCCGCAGCCGGGTCCAGCAGGCTGGGGGCATACATCACGACAAAATCTCCATCACTGAAAGGAAGAACTCAGTTCTCGGCGGCGAGCTGACCGCACGCCGCCGCGATCTCCTGACCACGCGTGTCACGGACCGTGCACGCCACTCCGCCCGCGTTCACCAGCCGGACGAACTCCCGCTCCACCGGCTTCGGCGAGGCGTCCCACTTGCTGCCCGGCGTCGGGTTCAGCGGGATCACGTTCACGTGCACCAGCTGGCCAAGGTGCTGCCGAAGCCGCTTCGCCAGCAGCTCGGCACGCCAAGGCTGATCGTTGACGTCCCGGATCAGGGCGTACTCGATCGACACCCGGCGGCCGGAAGTGTCCGCGTAGTACCGGGCCGCGGACAGGACCTCGTCCACCGACCAGCGCTCGTTCACCGGCACCAGCGTGTCGCGCAGCTCGTCGTCCGGCGTGTGCAGCGAAACCGCCAGCCGCACCTGCATCTTCTCGTCCGCCAGCTTGCGGATCGCCGGCGCGAGACCCACCGTCGACACCGTCACCGAACGCTGACCGATGCCGAGCCCGTCGGGCGAGGGATCCGTGATCCGCCGGACCGCCGCCACGACGCGCTTGTAGTTCGCCAGCGGCTCGCCCATGCCCATGAAGACGATGTTCGACAGACGGCCGGGGCCGCCGGGCATCGCTCCGTCGCGCATCACCGCGGCGGCCGCGCGGACCTGGTCGACGATCTCCGCGGTCGACAGGTTCCGGTCGAGACCACCCTGACCGGTCGCGCAGAACGGGCACGCCATGCCGCAGCCCGCCTGGCTCGAAATGCACAGGGTCGCGCGGTCCGGGTAGCGCATCAGCACGCTCTCCAGCAGCGTCCCGTCGTGCGCGCGCCACAGCGTCTTGCGCGTGGTGCCGTCGTCGCACGCGAGCGCCTTGATTTCGGTGAGCAGCGTCGGCATCAGATCGCCGACGAGCTTCTCCCGCGACGCCGCCGGGATGTCGGTCATCTCCTCCGGGTTCACCGTGAGCCGCGAGAAGTAATGGTTCGAAAGCTGCTTCGCGCGGAACGGCTTCTCCCCCAGCTCGGCGACGGCAGCGGCCCGCTCGGCGGCGGAGAGGTCGGCGAGGTGGCGCGGCGGGAGGCCGCGCTTGGGCGCGTCGAAGACAAGAGGGAGGGCAGTCATAGCTCACTCAGTGTCCCATGTCCACCTTTGACGCGCCTGAGCCGCCCCGGATCGCTGTTTCCCAGGTCACGTGAACCACACCCGGGCCGGACCGTGTGTTCTTCCCGCGGAGTCGTGCGGATCGCATTTCAGGAGACGTCGGGAGGTCACGTCCGGACCGAGGCTTGGTCATGTCGCGCCACGGACCTACGAGCGCCCCGCCGCCGTCGTCGTCCACAACCGTGCCGTGGTCCACAACCGCGCGGTCGTCCACAACCGTTCCGCCGCCAAGTAACCGGCCGACAAAGCCGCCCCCGCCGCCGCGGTCCCGCGCCTGGTCCGCGGCGGCGAGGCGGGCGTCCTGGAAACGATGGGGTTGCCATGGGGTACGAAGAGTTCAGACCGCGGCTCGACGGAATCGAGATCACCGATCTCGAACCGGAGCTCTGCTTTCTCGTCACACCCAGTGGGGGGCAGTTCTACATCGCCGCGCCCACCCGGGAGTTCCGCGCCTGGGCGAGCCGCTGCGACGGCACCCGGACCCGCGCCGAGCTGCTGGCCGGCATGACCCCGGACTACGAGGAAATGATGGAGATCCTCGAAGCGGACGGCTGCCTCCGCCACGATCGGGACACCGGGGCGGACGACGTCGCCGCCACCTCGATCCTTCTCACCGGCTCGCCCGCGCTCGTCGAGCCCTTGGCGGAGATCCTCGACGGCAGCGGGTACGCGAGCGTCGAGACGGTTCCCTACTTCCACGATCTGTCCGGAATGGACATAGAGAACGCGGTCGTGGTCGCGGCCTTCGATCACCCCGCCTATACCGAATTGATCGCGCTTGACGCGTTGTGCGCCGGCAGCGGGGTGCGCTGGCTGCCGTTGCGCCGGGAACGCGGCCGGGTGATCGCCGGACCCGCGATCGCGCCCGACGGCATCGATTTCGCCGACGTCGTCGCGCGGCGCCGCTCCGCCGCGCAGGACCCGCGTGTCGTCGAGGCGTTCCTTTCGGCCCCCTCGGACTCCACCCCGCTTCGGCCGGGCGACGCCCGCTGGGCGCTGACCACTCTCGCCGTCCATCTCGAACGCTGGCTCTCCGGCGGACGATCCGCCATGACCACCGGCGAGATCGAACTGAACCCGGCGGACCTCACCGAGATCCGCCGCCCGATCCTCCCCATACCCGACCGGGCCCGGCCCGTTCCCGCCACGACCGATCCCGGACTGCTGGTGGACGACCAGACCGGGATCGTGACCGGCGTCGGCGAAATCCCGCCCGCACCGGGGATGCCCGCCCGGCTGCGGGTCTGCGCGGTCGATGTCGCGGACATGCGCCGGGTGACGAACTGGCCCAACGACCGTCAGGCCTTCGGCACGTCGTGGCACGATTTCGACCTCGCGCGTCAGTCGGCCATCGGCGAAGCGGTGGAGCGCTACTGCGGAAGCTGGCTCGCTCCGGAGCGCGAAGTGTGCTTCGGCAGCTACAAGCAATTCGCCCGCTACGGAATCCCCGCACTCGACCCGCAACGGCTGAACCTCTACTCGGCCACGCAGTACCGATCCCCGGGTTTCCCGTTCGCGCCACTGACCCGGGACACGGAATGCTCGTGGGTGGAAGGCTTCTCCCACACCACCGACGAGCCCGTCTGGGTTCCGGCGTTCCTGTTCTCGAACGAACGCCGACCGGGGGAAGCGCATTTCGCCGATCCGCTGATCGCCGGCCTCGCGAGCGGGACCACCGAGGAGCACGCCGTCACCTCCGGCCTCGAAGAGGTACTCGAGCGCGACACGACCATGCTCTGGTGGGCGAACACGCCACGCCTCGGCAGGCTCACGATCCCGGACGAGATCCGGTCACTCATCGCCGACGCCACCGACGACTACGAAGTCACGCTCATCCACCTGGACAACGAGTTCGACGTCCCAGTGGTCGCCGCGGTGGTACTCGACCGTGTGAGACGCTGGTTGTCGATCGGCTTCGCCACCCGGCCGGACGCGCTGGAGGCCGCGAAGAAGGCGCTCGCCGAAGGATTCACGCTCCAGCACACCTGCCGCGCCCTCGACGACGAACGCGAGCTGTCCGGCATGCGCCGGGACCTGCCGCATCTGGGCAACCTCAAGCCGCACCGGGCCGATCGGCGCTACCTGGACTCGTACCGCGAAGACTTCGCCGATGTCGCGGATCTCCTTTGCCAGCAACAGATCTACCTCGATCCCCGGGCCGTGAAGCGAGTGGCCCCCTGGGTCATGGACCTGCCCAGCCGCGGCTGGGATGACCTTCCCGCCCTCGGGGAACGGCGGCTCAAGGCCTACCAAGCCCGCGTCGAAGCCCGGGGATTCGAGGTGATCAGCGTCGACCTGACGACCTGCGACGTCGCGGCCGCCGGATTCCACGCCGCGCATACGCTGGTCCCAGGGCTCGTCTCGAACTTCCCCGCCGGTTCGCCGTTGTGGGGCAACGGAAGGATCGCCGACGCGGCGGTGAGGCTCGGCTGGCGGGACGGACCGCTCGCCGAGCACGAACTCAACGTCTTCCCGCTCCCCCACGCATGATGGCCGCCGCCGACCTGCTCGTCTGCCGAGCAGGCGCGGCCGGTTCCCGCTCATCGCGGCGCAACGTGCTCACCCTCGCGATGATCGTCTTCACCGGCGCTGAACTGCTCCAGGCGCCGACCAGCAGCGCGCTGACCGTCGCGATCGCCCCGACGCGGCTGCGCGGCCGCTATCTCGGCCTCGAAGAACTCGTGTGGAGCGCGGCGCGGGTGAGCGCCCCGGCGACGTTCACCTGGTTGCTGTCGCACGGCGCGGCTTTGCCGTGGCTGGTGCTGATCGGCTGTTGTGGCGTGGCGATCCTGGTACTGGGCAGACTGAACCGTGCGCGCTGAACTGGACGACGTCTACCGCCGCGTCTACCGCGAACCGCCGTACCTCGAAAGGCGAGGACGACGTCGCCCGGTTCGGCGTGCTGTTCGACGAACACGCCGCGCTCCCGGGGTTCGCCATGACGACAGTGTGCGAAGGCGGAGCACTCGGCGGCTTCGCCTACGGGGTCAAGCAAGAAGCCGGCTGGTGGCCCGAACGCGCGACGGCTCCGGCGCCCTCGTGGCTCGACGGCGAAGAGCTGTTCTACGTGTACGAGCTGGCGCTCCTCCCCGAACTCCGCGGTCGCGGGCTTGGTCGCGCTCTGCTCGATGACCTGCTGAAAAAGCGCCCCGAGCGGTTCGCCGTACTCGCGTCTCGCGTCGAGGCGCCCGCTCGGCGGCTGTACCGCCGCTGGGGCTGGCGGAAGGTCGGCGAGTTCGACTCCGGTGGCATCGATTTGCTCGCGCTCGACCTCTCCTGAGACCCAGATCACCGAAGACGGGTTGTCGTACGACTGTTTCCGATATATCGTGAACATGTCGGGACAGTACGTAGAGAGGATTCACATCATGCGACGACGACCCTTCCCTCCAGAACACGGCCGACCGGCCTTCGGCCCTTGGGCCCGCGGCGGCTTCGGCGATTTCCCGCCGGGTCCGGGCGGACCGGGCCATCGGCACCGGCACGGCCGCCGCGGTGGCCCCGGGCGGCGCGGCAAACGCGGTGACGTCCGCGCCGCGATCCTGGCGCTGCTTTCCGAGCAGCCGAGGCACGGCTACGAGATCATCCGGGAGATCGGCGAGCGCAGCGGCGGCTTCTGGAAGCCGAGCCCCGGCTCGGTCTACCCGACCTTGCAGTTGCTGGCCGACGAAGGCCTGGTGATCAGCAAGGACGAGAACGGCAAGAAGCTGTTCGAACTCACCGAATCCGGCCGCGCCGCGGCCGAGCAGCAGGACGCCGTCCCGCCGTGGGAGCAGATCGCCCACGACGTCGACCCGGTCGAGGTCAACCTGCGCAAAGCGGGCGCGACCCTGGCCGCCGCGGTCGCGCAGGTGATGCACGCCGGCACCGAAAGCCAGCAGGCCCGCACCGTCGACGTGCTCAACGAGGCACGCCGGACGATCTACGGCATCCTCGGTGAGGCCGAGGACTCGACTCCGGACGAGGACACGGAGTGACCTGGCACGACGAGGCCGGTGGGCTTGACGCGCGTATGCACGCGATAGCCCACCGGCAGCGTCATCCGTTTCTCCCCGGAGCCTGACGAAACCTCGTTCAGGCGCCGGACCTCCGCGATCGCCTTCGCCGCGACCGGAGCGCTGAACTCGATCTTCAGCACGGCTTCCATCGCGGCGGCGTCCTCGAACAGCCACCGCGTCATCACCTTGCGGCAGCCGAATCCCTGACGGGCGAAGAACTTCTCCACCCCGGGCGGATCGTAGTGCGGAAGATCCAGCCGCATCCATCGTCCGTAGGGCTCACTCGCCACATCGAGATCCACGATCATCATCAGCCCACCCGGACGCAGCACCCGCTCCGCTTCGCGAAGGCCGGGTTCACAACCGGGGCCGAAGAAGTACGCGGTGCGCGCGTGGACGACGTCGAAAGCCGCGTCCGGTAAGGGAAGCCGCTGCGCACGCCCTTGCCGCACCTCGACGTTCTCCAGCCGCCCCACCCGTTTCCGCGCGTCGCGGACGAGCGGCTCATGGGGTTCGATCCCGACCACCGACCGCGCCGTCTCGGCGAACCGCGGCAGATGGAAACCGTCACCGCAGCCGATGTCGAGCACGTCCGCACCGGACCAATCGCGATACCCGGCGAGCGCGCGCCAGATCTCGTCGTCGACGTCCTGCGCGCGGTTCTCGACCTCGTAGGCCTTTTGGTAGTACCAGATGTTCGGGCTCGGCAGCACCTCCTCACCGCCGCGGCGGAAGGAGGCGAGGGCTCGGGGAAACCAGCGCACGGAAGCTCCAACGAAGGGACACCGGGCCGGGTTCCGGGGTCATCCGGTCGAAATCTTTGACGGAAACAATGCGGTCAGCGACTAGACTTTACTCCCACCGGTAAGGGAGAACCGCATGTCGCTCGGCTCGGCCGCCCACACTTCCGTCATACCTTCGGGAATCCCGTGCTGGATCGAGCTCGCGTGCAGAGACGAAACGGCCACGCAAACCTTCTACAGCGGGCTTTTCGACTGGGAGTACGTCGTCCAGCGTGACCCGGCGACGCCGACCGGCCGCTACTCGATAGCGACGCTGAACGGCGTCCCGGCCGGTGGTCTGTACCGCGCGGGTTCGGGCGGGCCGTCCGGCTGGAGCGTCCACATCTCGGTGCCCCAGGCGGCAGCGGCCGCCGAGTGGGTGGACAGTCTCGGTGGCCAGGTCACGCTCGGGCCGGTGGCGATCCCCCATCGCGGCACCATCATCCACGCCGTCGACGCGTGCGGCGCGCACGTCGTCTTCTGGGAGCCGCCCGCCACCTGGGAGTTCGCGACAGGGGTGCCGAACACCTTCAGCGGCGCGGATCTCAACACCCACGACGGCGCGGCGGCGGATCACTTCTACTGCCGCCTCTTCAACTACACCAGCCACCAGATCGGCGACGGCGCCTCGCTCGACTACGCCGAATGGCTCATCGAGCACGAACCCGTGCTGTACCGGTACGTGATGGGTTCGGAGTACCGGCCGGACACTCCCCCGCACTGGATGGTCTACTTCGAACTCGACCCTGCCCGCGGCGCCGATGCCGCGGCGGGACAGGCCCTGATGCTCGGCGGCACCGTCGTGGTCCAGCCCTACGACACCCCGTACGGCCGGATGGCGATCCTCGCCGACCCGGACGGTTCGGTGTTCGCCGTGATCGACCACTCGCGGGCCGTCGAGGGCTGGGGCACCGCCGAAGTCGACGACCCCTACGACGACTGAGTCGGGGCGACGAGGCCGCCCCGGCTCTTCGGTCAGATACCCGCCCAGAACCGGCAGTCGTGCACTGCCGCGAGGTCGACCGGGCCGATCACGCCCGGCGCCAGCGATTGCGTCCGCGGCGAAGGACGCCATTTCGGCAGTTCGCCGCCATTGGGATCGCCGGTGCGCGCGAACGCGGTCCAGTACCGAATCATTTGCCCCGCCAGTTCCTGCTGAGCGGGCGTCAATTTCGCCGGGAACCCGGTTAAATCAGACAAATAAGCCAATTCGGTTCCATGGGCGGCGCCGAGATTCATGCCTGGTGGCGCGGGAACAAGCGGCGGAGCCGCCCGATCGGCGAACTCGTAACCGAAGGTCCGCGTGCGCTCACGCAGCAATCGCTCGGTCCCCACCTGCGGGCAGCCCCAGATCCGGTCGGTCATCGCGTCCGCGAACGCCATCGCCGGGCCGCCGTGCTTCGCCGACGGGTATCGGGCGGCGACGAGCGGAGCCTTCTCCCCGAACGCGGTCCGCAACAGTCCCTGGTAGTGCTCCTCGGTGAACGGATGCCCGGGGAACAGGGCCACGAACAGCCTCGCCTCGTCCCTGGTGACCCCCGTCAGCACCGGGACGCGGGCGAAGCGCCCCGCTTTCAGCGCGTCTGCCGGATGCTCGGGCAGCAGGCCGGTGCCGAACGCGGGCGTCCCGAGCGGCTGGTTCACCAAATCCTTGGCCGGAAGCCGCCGCATGCAGGCGATGTCGGCGCAGCCGAGTTTCTCGGCCCCTGCGGCACCCATCGCTTCGACGTCGGCGCGGGGCAGATACGGCGAACCCGCGGGGACGCCGGGGAAGAACCCGCCGTCGGGCCAGGTCAGCGTGCAAGGCCCGCTCTGGAGGATCGCGCGGTGGAACAGCTTTGCGGCCGAAGGGGAGACCAACTGGACACAAGTGCTCATCGCTCCGGCGGATTCGCCGAACAACGTGACGTTCCGGGGATCCCCGCCGAAGGCATGCGCGTTGCGCTGCACCCAGCGCAGGGCGGCCTGCTGGTCCTGGAAGCCGAAAGAACCGGAGTCGCGGCCGAGTTCCGGATGCCCGAAGAAGCCGAACACACCCAGCCGGTAGTTCACGGTCACCACGACGACGTCCCCGCCGAGGGCCATGCGCTCGAAGTCGTAGTCGCTGCCCGCGCCGGAGGTGAAGCCGCCACCGTGCACCCAGACCATCACCGGACGCGGCTTACGCGCGGGCTTGGCCGGGCTGATCACGTTGAGGTACAGGCAATCCTCGGCCTCGCTCGCTGCCGAACCGAGGCCGGCTCTTTGCGCGCATCGAGGTCCCGGTTTGCTCGCGTCCCGCACCGCGGTCCACGGCTCGGGTCTCCGCGGCGGGGCCCAGCGCAGGTCGCCGACCGGTGGCGCGGCGAACGGAATGCCTTGGAAACTCCGGTATTCGGCAGTACTCACCCCGCGAACGGGGCCGGAATCCGTGCGGACTACGGGGCTTCCGCCCGCCTCCGCCACGGTCGTCGTCAGGGCGCCGAGCGTCACCACGCCCAGTGCCATGGCCAGAAATCGCTTACTCATCCGTCGAGTTCGCATACCCCGACCTTGGCCCGGCGCCCCGGACTTGTCACCTGGGTTCGGGTTAAACGGGGACGAATGCGGAGAGCAGCAGCCAGGAGACGACGGCCGAAGGGAGCAACGAGTCGAGCCGGTCCATCAGCCCGCCGTGGCCCGGCAGCATGTTCCCCATGTCCTTGACGCCGAGGTCGCGCTTGATCAGCGACTCGACGAGATCGCCCAGTGTCGCCGTGCAGACGATCGCCGCGCCGAACAGCACGCCCTGCCAGGCGTGGCCGTCGAGGAGAAGGCTCAGGGTCAGCGCGCCGGCGACCACACCGGCCACGAGCGAACCGGCGAACCCTTCCCAGGTCTTCTTCGGGCTGATACTGGGCGCCATCGGGTGTTTGCCGCCCAGGACACCGGCGATGTAGCCGCCCGTGTCCGAAGCGACGACGCCGATCATGAACGCCAGCACCCGGCCGACGCCGTCCTCCGGCGGGACAAGCATGGCGGCGAAGGCGCCGAAAAGCGGGATGTACGCGGCGGCGAAGACCGACGCGCTGATGTCGCGCAGGTAACCGTCCGCGCCGCCGGGCAACCGCCACAGCAGGCAGACGAGCACCGTCAGCACGAACGCCGTCAGCGCGCCTTCACGGCCGTACGGCCACGCCAGCCAGATCATCGCCTGACCGCCGACGAGCACCGGGACCAGCGCGACCCGGATGCCCGCCGCGCGCTTCAGTGCCCCAGCCAGCTCGATCGTGCCGACCGCGATGGCGATCGCGATGATGCCGATGAACAGAAAGCGGACGGTGAGCAGGGACGTGACGATCGCCGCCCCCAGCAGCAGCCCGACCCCGATCGCGGCGGGCAGGTTGCGGCCGGCGCGGGAAACCTTCTTCGCCGGTTCCGGCTTCTTGGCCGGAACCGGTTCCGGGTTCTCCACCCGGTCCTCGCGTTCCTCGCTCACCTGGCTCATCAGACCTCGAGTAGCTCGGCTTCCTTGTGTTTCACCAGCTCGTCGACCTTGTGACTGTAGGTGTCGGTGAGGTTCTGGAGTTCCTTCTCGGCGTGGACGACCTCGTCCTCGCCCGCCTCGCCGTCCTTCTTGATCCGGTCGAGCTCTTCCTTGGCCTTGCGGCGGACGCTGCGGATCGAAACGCGGGCGTCCTCGCCCTTGGCCTTGGCGACCTTGACCATCTCCTTGCGGCGCTCTTCGGTGAGCTGCGGAATGACGATGCGGATCACGTTGCCGTCGTTGCTCGGGTTCACACCGAGGTCCGACTCGCGGATCGCCTTCTCGATGGCGTTGAGCGAGGTCTGGTCGTAAGGCTTGATCAACGCCATCCGGGCTTCGGGGATGTTGACGCTCGCCATCTGGTTCAGCGGGGTCGGCGCGCCGTAGTACTCGACGACAATGCGCGAGAACATCCCGGGGTGGGCCCGGCCGGTGCGTACCGACGACAGGTCCTCCTTGGCGACGGACACCGCTTTTTCCATCTTCTCCTCGGCGTCGAGGAGGGTCTCGTCGATCACGGCAACTCCCGTAGTTGTGTATGCGTACCGATTGCGAAGATCAGAGCAGGCCTACGCGGGCACCCCGTCGGCGGGGGTGTCGACCAGGGTGCCGATCCTCTCACCACTGACCGCGCGGGCGATGTTCCCCTCGGTGAGCAGATTGAACACGATGATCGGCATGTTGTTGTCCATGCACAGGCTGAACGCGGTGGCGTCGGCGACCTTGAGATCCCGTTCCAGCACCTCGCGGTGGCTGATCTCGTGGAACATCTCGGCGGTCGGGTCGCTCTTCGGGTCCGCGGTGTAGACGCCGTCGACGGCCTTCGCCATCAAGACGGCCTCGCAACCGAGTTCGAGCGCGCGCTGCGCGGCGGCGGTGTCGGTCGAGAAGTACGGCATGCCGACCCCGGCGCCGAAGATGACGACGCGACCCTTCTCCAGGTGACGCTCGGCGCGGCGCGGGATGTACGGCTCGGCGACCTGCCCCATGGTGATGGCGGTCTGCACGCGGGTCGGCAGGCCCTCCTTCTCCAGGAAGTCCTGCAACGCCAGGCAGTTCATGACGGTGCCGAGCATCGCCATGTAGTCCGCGCGGTCGCGGTCCATGCCGCGCTGCGACAGTTCCGCGCCGCGGAAGTAGTTGCCACCGCCGATCACGACGGCGATCTGCACGCCCGTCCGCGCGACGTCGGCGATCTGCTGAGCGACCGAGTGCACCACATCCGGATCAACCCCGATGGAACCGCCGCCGAACATCTCGCCGCCCAGCTTCAGCAGCACCCGCCGGTATCCGCCTTCGACCCGGACACCCATGTCGCCCTCCCTAGTGCTCTGAACCCGACTGTGCCCCGTCCCCGATGGACGGAGACGGGGCACAGTGGGGATTCTTGTGTTCCGCGCCTGGATCAGGCCTGGCCGACCTCGAACCGGGCGAACCGGCTCACGGACACGCCGGCCTCGTCGAGCAGGGCCTTGACGGTCTTCTTGTTGTCCTTGACCGACGGCTGCTCGAGCAGGACGTTGTCCTTGTAGTACGCGTTGACCTTGCCCTCGATGATCTTGGGCATGGCCTGCTCCGGCTTGCCCTCTTCGCGGGCGGTGGCCTCGGCGACGCGACGCTCGTTCTCGACGATCTCGGCCGGGACCTCTTCGCGGGTGAGGTACTTGGCCTTGAGCGCGGCGACCTGCATGGCGGCGCCACGGGCGGCCTCCGCGGCGGCCTCGCCCTCACCGGTGTACTCGATGAGCACGCCGACGGCGGGCGGAAGGTCCGCACCGCGACGGTGCAGGTACGTGGTGGTGGTGCCCTCGTAAGCGGCGACACGGCGCAGCTCGAGCTTCTCACCGATGCGGGCGGCGAGCTCCTGGACCTGCTCCTCGACGGTCTTGCCGTCGAGCGAGGCGGCCTTCAGCTTCTCGACGTCGCTGGTCTTCTCGGCCTTCGCGACCTCGACGATCTTCGCGGCGAGGGCCTGGAAGTCCTCGTTCTTCGCGACGAAGTCGGTCTCGGAGTCGAGCTCGATCAGCACGCCGCCGTCACCGGCGACGAGGCCCTCGGCGGTGGCGCGCTCGGCGCGCTTGCCAACGTCCTTGGCGCCCTTGATGCGCAGGAACTCGACGGCCTTGTCGAAGTCGCCGTCGTTCTCCTCCAGCGCTTTCTTGCAGTTCATCATTCCGGAGCCGGTCAGCTCCCGGAGACGCTTCACGTCTGCGGCGGTGTAGTTCGCCATCGTGGGTGTGTCCGTCCTTTTTCAGGTACGAGAAAGTCTTTTGGGGAAGTCACCCGTGGGGCCGCCCGGAAGCGGCCCCACGAGCGGGGTGGATCAGGAGGAGGCGGTGGCCTGCTCGGCCGGCGCCTCGGTGGCGGCCTCGGTCGCGGCGGCGGCTTCCTTGGCGTCCGCGGCGGCGGTCTCGGAGCCGGCGAGCAGCTCCTTCTCCCACTCGGCCAGCGGCTCGTCCGTGGCGACGCCCGCCTCGGGCTTGGCGTCGGCGGAGGAACCGTTGCGGCTGGAGCGGGCCATCAGACCGGCGGCGGCGGCCTCGGCCACGACCTTGGTCAGCAGCGCGGCCGAACGGATGGCGTCGTCGTTACCCGGAATCGGGTAGTCGACCTCGTCCGGGTCGCAGTTGGTGTCCAGGATCGCGACGACCGGGATGTTCAGCTTGCGAGCCTCGCCGACGGCGATGTGCTCCTTCTTCGTGTCGACGATCCACACGATGCTCGGCACCTTGGCCATGTCGCGGATACCGCCGAGGGTCTTCTCGAGCTTGTCCTTCTCACGGGTGAGCGTGAGGATTTCGCGCTTGGTCAGGCCGGCGAAACCACCGGTCTGCTCCTGCGACTCGAGCTCCTTCAGGCGGAGGAGACGCTTGTGCACCGTCTGGAAGTTGGTCAGCATGCCACCGAGCCAGCGCTGGTTCACGTAGGGCATGCCCACGCGCGAAGCCTCGGCGGCGATCGCTTCCTGAGCCTGCTTCTTCGTGCCGACGAACATGATGGTGCCGCCGTGCGCGACGGTTTCCTTGATGAACTCGTACGCACGGTCGATGTAGGTCAGCGTCTGCTGCAGGTCGATGATGTAGATGCCGTTGCGCTCGGTGAAGATGTAGCGCTTCATCTTCGGGTTCCACCGACGGGTCTGGTGCCCGAAGTGCACGCCGCTGTCGAGCAGCTGCTTCATGGTGACGACGGCCATTGCCGGAATCAACCTCTTCTGTGTCGTGCGCGCCCGGCTCCGCCGGAACGCGCTTGCTCGGTTCGTCGCTCTCGGCCGGGTGGCCGATCGCCCTGGTGCCGATGCTCGGGCCCGGACCCGGGAGCGAAGTACCCCAGGGACCGCCGGGCCGTGTGCCCCCGGCTGTCCTGACCCTCCGTGAGGAGATCGGCCATCGGGAGCGCGCACGTGCACGCGAAGTCAGTCCGCTGCCGCGGACCGCGCAAAAGAGTCTACTCCCTGTCGCCACCGGGTACCGCACCGGCAGCCCCGGATGAGAGGGGTTGTCCACAACCGCCTCGGTTATCCACAGATTCCCCCGGCGCGCCCCGCACGCCACGCCGTACCCCCAACCTTGAACACATGACCTCGACGACCTCTTCCCGCCCTGTCACCAGGCATTCCTTCGCGATCGACCGCACCGGCGGCAGGCACCGCCGCCCAGGGCACGCCCGGCGCCTTCCCCGCCTCGCGATCCTCGCGACCGTGCTCGCGATCCTCACGTCCGCGGCGATGCCCGGGACGGCGAGAGGGACGCCCTCCCCCCAGGGGCGCCTCTCCTGGCCGCTCTCGCCGGCACCGAGCGTCACCAGGTACTTCGAGCCGCCCTCGACGCCGTACGGCCCCGGTCATCGGGGCGTCGACCTCGCCGCGCCACCGGGTGCGAACGTGCTCGCGGCCGCCGAGGGAGTGGTGATGTTCGCCGGGCAGGTGGCGGGCCGCGGAGTGGTGTCGATCGATCACGACGGAGGCCTGCGCACCACCTACCAACCGCTCGCCCCGACGGTCACCGCAGGTGATCAGGTCTACCGCGGCCAGGTGCTCGGAACGCTCGCGGCGGGCCACCCGGGCTGCCCGGAGCCGGCATGCCTGCATTTCGGCGTGCGGCGGGGCGAGGAGTACGTCGATCCGCTCGCGGTGATCGGTGAGCTGTCCGTGATCCGCCTCAAACCCTGGGAAGGAGACTGAGTGAGCGCTTCGGAAAGGCCGGTGCCCATGGCCTGCGGGTCTCGAGGACGGATGGGGCGCAGGCGTTGCCCGCGGAGCGGCAGGGTGGGTCGCGTGGTCCTGGCTTTGGTTCCTGGCGTGGTCCTGCTCGCCCTTGCTGCTGTTTCGGTGGATGGCGCGATTCGCGTGTCCAGGCACGGGACGCGCGTGATGGGGAGCGAACACGCCGGGACCGGACTCCGCACCAGGTGATCCGGCGGGAGACACGTGTCGTCCGTCCAAGCACACGCGTCGTCACCGCCGCCCCCGGAGCATGCGACGCACACACGCAGGGAAAGGGGCTCCGGTAGCGCAGCGAGGTTCCGACGCAGACCTCAAGGTTTCGTGGCCCACCCGAAGCAACTCGGCTGATCGTCGCGGAACAGGACGGTGGCTAGGCCTGCTCGACCAGTTTGGCGCGCAACCGCATGACGGCGCGGGTGTGCAGCTGGCTGACCCGAGACTCGGTGACGCCGAGGACCTTGCCGATCTCGGCGAGCGTCAGGCTTTCGAAGTAGTACAGACCGACCACGATCCGGTCGCGTTCGGTGAGCTGGGCGATCGCCTGCGCGAGCTGACGGCGGTTGTCCTGGTCGACCAGGACGGCCACCGGGTCGACGGCGCCGTCGTCGGGCAGGGTGTCGACCAGCGAGCCGCTGTCCTTGCCCGCGGCGACCAGGTCTTCCAGCGCGATGACGCTGGTCAGCTGCATCTGGCCGTAGAACTCACGAAGGTCGTCGACGCTGATTTCGAGCTCGGCCGCGAGCTCGGCGTCGGTCGGGGTGCGGTTCAGCCGGGCGCCAAGGCGTTCCAGGGCGCGCTCGGCTTCGCGGGCCTTGCTGCGTACCGCTCTGGGGACCCAGTCCTGGGAGCGGAGGTCGTCGAGGATCGCGCCCCGGATGCGCTGCATGGCGTAGGTCTCGAAGCGCAGGCCCCTGGCGGGTTCGAACTTCTCGATCGCGTCGACCAGGCCGAAGATCCCGGATTGGATCAGGTCTCCGACGTCGACATGGGTCGGCAGCCCGGTGCCGACCCGGCCGGCGACGTACTTGACGAGCGGGGCGTAGTGCAGCACGAGCCGGTCGCGCACGATCTGGTCGGGAGACTCGGTGAACTCACGCCACAGCGCCTGGATCCCGGCGTCCACTTCGTAGCCGGTCCGCGCTTCGGGCGCGACGGCAGGACCGTCCCCGCCGGGGCGGTGTTTCCCGGCGGCTTCGGTGACATGTGGGTCGGCGGTCATCGGACCGCCGTTCTCAGCATGCGACTCAGCGTGTTCTCCGTGCTCGTGCGGATGCGCGTGCGCCGCCGGTTCGGGCCGCCGGGTCACCTGCCGAGTCCTCCCCGGCATCATCGGGCCCGGGGGTGCGCGCGGTCGTGGATCGCCTTCAGCCGATCGACGGTCACATGAGTGTAGAGCTGCGTTGTGGCCAGCGTAGCGTGACCAAGCAGTTCCTGAACGCTTCGAAGATCAGCACCCCCTTCGAGCAGATGGGTGGCCGCGGAATGCCTCAGGCCGTGCGGTCCCATGTCGTTCGCGCCCGGCACCGAACCGACGGCTTCGTGGACGACCCGGCGGGCCGCCCGCGGATCGAGCCTGCCTCCCCGCGCTCCCAAAAAGAGCGCCGCCTCCGCGGGCCCCTTCGCTTCGACGGCGAGCCTTCCCCTGCCCTCGTCCAGCCACGCCCGCAAGGCCGCTTCGGCGGGGACGCCGAACGGCACGACACGTTCCTTGCCGCCCTTGCCCAGCACGAGCACGACCCGGCGGGAGAAATCGACGTCGCCCACATCCAGCCCGCACAGTTCCGAGACCCGCACACCGGTCGCGTAGAGCAGTTCCACGATGGCACTGTCCCTCAAAGCCACCGGGTCGCGCTGTTCGGCACCGGCGGCTGAGAAGCGCATGACGTCACTGGCCTGCTCCGCGCGGAGAACCCCGGGAAGCTTGCGATGCGCGCGCGGCGCCACCAGCCGCCCACCCGGATCCGACGCGAGCGCCCCGACTCGGTGGGCCCACGCGGTGAAGGTGCGGGCTGCCGCGGCTCGCCTGGCCAACGTCGTCCGGCTCGCCCCTTCCTCGCGTTGCCGGGCGAGCCAGCCGCGCAGCGTCCCGATGTCGAGGTCGGAGAACCGGCCACCGTTCCCGTCCACGAAACCCATCAGCGACACCACGTCGCCGAGGTAGGCACGTACCGTATGCGCGGACAGCCCGCGTTCGAGGGAAAGGTGCCGCTCGTAGTCGTCGATCAGCTTCCGGACAGGCTCCGGCAGCGCGGCACGGGCGGCGCGCAGATCGGGTCTGCGGGCGCGTTTCCCCGTGCCGTGGGGACCTTCGGTCGACGGCATGCCGATCACGCTGCGCGATGTACGGCGGATGGTCAAGTATCGCCGCACCCTGTTGCGGTGTCCGTGGTCGGATCGTGCCGGGATGGCGCCTCGCGTGTAGGCCGGTCAGGTCTTGGCGGTCCGTCTTCGCCACCCTGCGTCACCCCTTTCCGCGAAGCCGTCGAGTTCGAGCGCCGGAAGCAGCGAACGGACACGTTCGACCGGGATGCCGGACTCGGCGGCGATCCGTTCCACCTGCCTCGCCGACCGATCGGAGAGCGCGTCGTGCACTCGCAGCGCCTCCGGACCGAGCCGATCGGTGCGACGGCGCGGTTTCGACGGATCCGCTCCCGTCGCCCCGAACCGTCCCGCCGTTTCGAGGATCTCGTCGACCGAAGTCACCAGCGTGGCCTCGCCTTCGCGGATCAGCGCGTGACAGCCGGCGGACATCGCCGAAGACACCGGTCCTGGCATGGCCATCACGACCTTGCCGAGCGCTCCGGCCGTCCCCGCGGTGTTCCGCGCGCCGCTTCGCCTGCCCGCCTCGACCACGACGGTCCCTCCCGTGAGCGCCGCGATGAGCCTGTTCCGGACGAGGAAGCGATGCCTCGCGGGTGTGGTGCCCGGCGGGTACTCGCTGACCACCGCGCCGGTCTTACCGATGGAGCGCAACAAGGTCGCGTGCTGGGCCGGATAGCCGACGTCGACACCGCAGCCGAGCAAGGCGACCGTCGTACCGTCCGCGCTCAACGCCCCGCGGTGGGCCGCGCCGTCGATGCCGTACGCCGCCCCGGAGAACACCGGAATGCCACGGCTCGCGAGGTGGTAGCCCACCTCGGCCGCGTTGTGCTCGCCGTACCCGGTCGCCGCGCGGGCACCGACGATCGCGATCGCCTGGTCCACGGCCTCGTCGAGCCTCGCGGGGCCGCGTACCCACAGCGCCAGCGGTGGCGCCACGCCGGAAACGCCCCTGCTTTGGGCCACGGCCAGCGAAAGCAACGGCCAGGCCGGCCATTCGTCGTCTTCCGGGATGACGAGACGGGCCTCGCCCGCCTCGGCTCGCTCCAGATCCCGCTCGGCGTAGTCGTGTGCTCGCCGCGCGGCGGTCTCGTCGCGCACCTTCGGCGGGCATTCGGCACTTCGCACTCGTTCCGCGGCGGCGACGGGGCCGAACTCACCGACGAAATCGGCCAAGGCCGGTGCCGGCGGCTCGGCCACGCGCAGGAGATACGACCGGGCGATGCGCTCGGCGTCGAGTTCACTCATCCGGATGACCTCTCTCGGAAGTTCAGGGCAGCCGCGACCTCGTCCGCCTCCGGCTTGTCGGCGCCCTTCAAATCGGCGAGCGTCCAAGCGATGCGAAGGCAGCGGTCGGCGCCGCGCGCGGTGATCGCGCCCCGCTCCAACGCTCGGTCCAGCAAGGCCGTGACCTGCGGCGGCAGCGCGAACTCACGGCGCAGCGCCGGGCCGGGCACCTCCGCGTTCGTGAGCCAGCCCTGCTCCGCCCAGCGTTTTCCGGCCCGTTCGCGCGCCTCCAGCACTCGCTCCCGGACGGCCGCCGACGCTTCGGGCGGCTCACTCAGGTGCGCGCTGAGCGCGGAAAGCGGGCGCAGCCGAACCCGCAAATCCACCCGATCGAGTAATGGCCCGGAGAGTCGGCTCAAGTAGCGCCTCCGCACGGTCGCGGAGCACGTGCAGTCGGCGTCCTTCGCCGGAGCGCAAGGGCAGGGATTGGTCGCCAGTACCAGTTGGAACCGTGCCGGGTACCGCACGGCACCCTTGACCCTCGCGATCCGCACTTCGCCCTCTTCGAGCACCGTGCGCAGCGACTCCAGCCGCTCCGGGCCGAATTCGCACACCTCGTCGAGGAACAGGATTCCCCGGTGCGCCCGGCTGATCGCGCCGGGCACGGCAAGGCCGCTTCCACCGCCGATCAGGGCGGGCACGCTGATCGAGTGATGAGGCGCGACGAACGGCGGCACGGTGACGAGCGGCGCGGACCGCGAAAGCGAACCGTCGATCGAATGGACCGCTGTCACCTGCAACGACTCTTCAGCGGTCAGTCGCGGGAGAAGGCCTGGGAGACGCCGAGCGAGCATTGTCTTCCCGACCCCGGGCGGTCCGGTCATGAGCAGGTGATGCCCGCCCGCCGCGGCCACCTCCAGTGCCCACCGCGCTTCCGGCTGTCCCACGACGTCGGCGAGGTCGGGTACCCGCGGCGGCTCCTGGACGACGGACGGCCCGGGACGGGTGAGTTCCCCTTCGCCCTTGAGCCAGTCCACGAATTCGCTCAGCCGCGCTACCCCGCCGACCTCCAAGCCGTCCACTAGTGCGGCTTCGAACAGCGACTCGGCGGGTACGACGGCCCTCCGGTACCCCGCGTTGCGTGCCGCCAGCAGTCCCGGCAGGACCCCGCGGACCGTCCGCACCCGGCCGTCCAGAGCGAGTTCGCCGAGTAGCACGGTGTTCAGCAGTTTCGTGGCGGGAACCGACCCGGTCGCGGCCATGACCGCCGCCGCGATCCCCAGGTCGTAGCCGGACCCCACCTTCGGCAGATTCGCCGGTGAGAGGCCGAGGATCACCCGCTCGTCCGGCCAGGTCCGCCCCGAATTGCGGACGGCGGAGCGGACCCTGTCCTTGGCCTCCTTCAGACCGGTGTCGGGCAGCCCGACCATCGTGACCTTCGGCGAGCCACCACCGATATCGGCCTCGATCTCGATCATCCTGCCTTCGACACCGAGCAACGCGACGGACCAGGCTCTCGCCAGTGCCATTCAGAACGCCGCCTTGATATGCCGCACCTTGGGCTGGGCGTCTGGCCGGGCGACGATCGCGATGATGTCGTAGCGGACGGGGCACCAGCGGAGCATGAACTGGCGCTGCCACTGGTACGCGAGACGGCGGATGCGGTCCGCCTTGTCCGGGGTCACCGCCTCGGCGGGCGTGCCGAAACCCACCCCGGTCCTCGTCTTCACTTCGCAGAAGACGAGGCGTTTGGTGTCGGTCGCTATGAGGTCCAGTTCGCCGTCACGGCAACGCCAATTGCGGCACAAGACGACATAGCCCGTCTTTTCCAGATGCCGGACCGCGAGCTCCTCGCCCCATCGGCCCAGTTCGATATGTGGTGCCCCGGCGGACGGCTGTTCGGCCGTGCTCGTCATCTCGATCCCCCTCAGCGATCGTCACGGTGCGTATGTGATCAACGCTGCCAGGGTGAAGGGGCGGCGGACAGGTCTGATTTCGTCGCCTGTGGACAACCGGGGTGTTGTGGATGGTTCGGCCGCCGCGGAAGCTCACCGGGCGGAATCGTCGGTGGGCTGTGCTAGGCGCCCCGGAGATACGTGAAGGCCCCCTTCACACGATGAAGGGGGCCTTCACGGACGTTCCGAAAGATCAGCCGGAGAACGGCCCGTCCTCCGGCAACCGGAGATCCGGTTTATCGAGTTCCTCGACGTTGACGTCCTTGAACGTGATGACCCGGACGTGCTTGACGAACCGTGCCGGCCGGTACATGTCCCAGACCCACGCGTCGGACATGCGGACCTCGAAGTACACCTCACCGCCGCCGTCGCGCACCTGCACGTCGACGGCGTTGGCCAGATAGAACCGCCGCTCGGTCTCCACCACGTACGAGAACTGGCCGACTATGTCGCGATACTCGCGGTAAAGCGAGAGCTCCATCTCGGTCTCGTACTTCTCGAGATCCTCTGCGCTCATGAAATCCGCGCCCCTCCTCGCGATTTTGCTGCTGTTCCAGCGGCGGAGCGTTCATTGTTACCCACGTACGGGCCGAGGGCACGTATCGGCACGCTCGGGTTTTCCAGTGCCGCGACGGTCAGCACCACCGGGTGAGGTGGTGGCATGCGGTGCGCGGCGGCCGCGGTGGCCACGTTCGTGTACGACCAGCGATGGACCGGGCTCGGACCGTGAGTGTCCAGCGCCGCGCCGTGGTCGGTGGTGCTGTACCCCTTGTGCACGTCGAAACCGTAATGCGGGTGGACGTCGTGCAGGTCGCCCATGATGCGGTCCCGGGTGACCTTGGCCAGCACGGACGCCGCCGCCACGCACGCGACGGCCTTGTCCCCTTTGAGCACCGGGATGCTCGGGGCGGGCAGCCCGGACACGCGGAATCCGTCGGTCAGGACGTAGCCAGGCGTGTTCCGCAGCGCCGAGACGGCGCGCCGCATGCCTTCGAGGTTCATGACATGGATGCCGAACAGGTCGATCTCGGCGGCCGGGATGACGATGACCGAGTAGTCGACGGCACGCTGGACGACCCGGTCGTACACCCGGTCGCGCGCCTTGGCCGTGAGCACCTTCGAGTCGGTGAGCTCGGGCAGGCGGGCGGCGTCCCCTGGGCGCAGGACACAGGCGGCCACGACGAGCGGGCCGGCGCAAGCGCCGCGCCCTGCCTCGTCGACTCCGGCGACGGGCCCGAGGCCCCGCCGGTCCAGCGCACCCTGCAACCCCCAGAAGAGGTCACCACGCACCACTGCCCGCGGCGGCCGAAGCGGCTCGGCCGGTGTGAGCGGTACAGGAAATCTCAAGGCCTTACCGCCTCCGGTCGACCGCCTTGCGCACTCCGGCCGACATCCGCCTGCCGAGGAAGAGCACGGGCCACGCCGCGGCGACACCGACGCCGAGGGGAAGCCCCTGCTGCCAGGCGGGCGCACTGAGCGCCAGCGGCTGGGCGTTCGCCTGCGGGTTGTGGTCCGAAACGCCACCCCAGCGGCCGGGCGGAAGCACGATGACCCGCGCCTTACCGATGATGTTGTCGACCGGAATCGGGCCCTGGCGCCGTGAGTCGCTCGAATTGTTGCGGTTGTCGCCCATCACCCAGACATAGCCGGCAGGCACCTTGACCGGTTCGAACGTGTCCTGGACGGGCTTGCCGCTCTCGTCCACGTTGGAACCCGGTTCCCAGTGGATGTACGGCTCGTCGAGCGCCTTGCCGTCCACGATCACCCGGTTCTGCGGATCGCAGCACTGCACCGTCTGCCCGGCGGTCGCGATGATCCGCTTGACGAAGTCACGCTCGTCCGGCGGCGCGAAGCCGATCAGGGAACCCAGTCCGTAGAAAGCGGTGACGAAGATGTTGCTGGACTCCGGCGTGTCGATCTCACCGACCCAGGTGGGCGGTCCCTTGAAGACCACCACGTCGCCCGGGCCGGGATCGGTGAAGTCGTACGTGATCCGGTCGACCAGGATTCGGTCGCCCCTGCACCCCGCGCAGCCGTGCAGCGTGGTCTCCATCGACCCCGAGGGGATCATGTAGACCTTGGCGAGGAACTGCTGGATCAAGATCGTCAGCACGAGTGCCACGACGATCAGGATCGGCAGTTCCTTCCAGAACGACCGCTTCTTGTTGACCTTGCCGAATTTCTTGGAGTCGGATCGGCCCCGTCGGGAGGCCCTGGTGGGGCGCTCCTCTTCGGGGCGATCGGGCTCGTCTTCGGAAGTGTTCTGGGACACGGGTTCGACCACGACGCCAGGTTACCTGTAACCGTGCGGCTACCTACTTGGCGGAGGTCGTCTCGCGGTTTTCGCGGCGTTCCTTGATCTTGGCGGCCTTGCCGCGCAGCTCGCGGAGGTAGTAGAGCTTCGCCCGGCGGACGTCACCGCGCTTGAAGACCTCGACCTCGGCGATGTTCGGCGAGTGCACCGGGAAGGTGCGCTCCACGCCGATGCCGAACGACACCTTGCGGACCGTGAAGGTCTCGCGGATGCCGCCGCCCTGGCGACGCAGCACGACGCCCTGGAAGATCTGGTTGCGCTCGCGGTTGCCCTCGATGACGCGGACGTGAACCTTGAGCGTGTCGCCCGGTCGGAAGTCCGGGATGTCGGAACGCAGTGACTGCGCGTCCAGCGCGTCCAGGGTGTTCATCGGTGGTCCGTCCTCGTCTTCGTATGGCTTACGTGCAGCTTGGGCGCGCAGTGTCGGGCACTGCGACCTACCCGGGGGCTGATGGCGTTCCGGCCGACCTCGCGCCTCCGACTTCAACCAATGGCAGAAGTCAAAACTCGCGCGTCCGCTCACGCCAACCTGTCAAGTATTGCAGACCAGGAATCAGGTGTTCGACCCGGCCTGGTCGCTGTCCTCGTCCAACCGCTCGAGGACGGCGAGATCGTGCTTGTCGAGACTACCTTCCGGCAGTTGCCCGATCAGTTCGGGCCTGCGCCGCACGGTGCGTTCCAGCGCCTGGTCGCGGCGCCAGCGGTCGATCAGCGCGTGGTTTCCCGAACGCAGGACGTCCGGTACGGCCAGGTCGCGCCAGACCTCCGGCCGGGTGTAGCTGGGGCCTTCGAGCAGCCCGTCGGAGAACGAGTCCTCCTCGGCGGAGCGGGCGTTGCCGAGGACTCCGGGCAGCAGCCGGACGACGGCCTCGACCATCACCAGTACCGCGGCCTCGCCGCCGACCAGCACGTAGTCGCCGATGGAGACCTCATCGACGGGCATCCGCCTCGCGGCGTCGTCGATCACCCGCTGGTCGATGCCCTCGTAGCGGCCGCACGCGAACACCAGGTGCTCCTCGGTGGCGTACTGGTGGGCCATGGCCTGGGTGAACGGCCGCCCGGCGGGGGTCGGGACCACGAGGCGGGTGTTCTCGCCGCAGACGTCGTCCAGGGCGGGGCCCCAGATCTGGGGTTTCATCACCATGCCGGGCCCGCCGCCGTACGGCGCGTCGTCGACGGCGCGGTGGACGTCGTGCGTCCAGTCCCGCAGGTCGTGCACGCCGACCTCGATGAGGCCGCGGTCGATCGCACGCCCGAGCAGCGCGGCGCGGAGCGGATCGAGGTATTCGGGGAAGATCGTGACTACGTCGAGGCGCATCAGGCGTCCAGCAGGCCTTCCGGCGGGTCGATGACCACGCGGCCGCCCGGGACGTCGACCGCCGGGACGATCGCCTTCACGAACGGCACCAGCACCTCGCGTCCGTCGTGCTCGATCGACAGCAGCTCGCCGGCGGGCGAGTGCACGATTTCGAGCACCTTGCCGACGACCGTGCCGTCGGCGAGTTCGGCCCGCAGGCCTTCGAGTTCGTGGTCGTAGAACTCGTCGGGGTCTTCGGTCGGCGGCAGCGTCGAGGTGTCGGCGATCAGCAGCGCGCCGCGGAGGGTCTCCGCGACGTCCCTGGTCAGCACCTCTTCGAAACGCACCAGCAGCCGCCCGCTGTGCTCGCGGGCGGCTGCGATGGTGAGGTCTCTGCTGCTGCCGTCACGCAGCTTCGTCGTGACGGCCGAACCGACCGCGAACCGCTGTTCCGGCGAGTCCGTGCGCACGTCCACCGCGAGCTCCCCGCGGATTCCGTGCGCCTTGGCGATCCGGCCGACTACGACGTCCATCCCGTTGTGTCCTTGGTCAGCGATCGGTGTCGACGACGTCCACGCGGACGCCGCGGCCACCGATGCCGCCCATGACGGTGCGCAGGGCGGTCGCGGTACGACCGCCCCGGCCGATCACCTTGCCGAGATCGTCGGGGTGCACGTGCACCTCGAGCGTGCGGCCACGACGCGTGGTCAGCAGCTCGACCCGGACCTCGTCCGGGTTGTCGACGATCCCGCGCACCAGGTGCTCGAGGGAGTCAGCGAGGAAGCTCACGCCTCGGCCTTGTCACCCTCGGCGGCTTCGGCCTTGTCGGCTTCGGCCTTCTTCGGAGCGGACTTCTTCTTCGGCGTGGTGGCCTCGGCGGAGGCCGAGTCACCGGCGGCGGCGAGCGCGGCGTTGAACAGGTCCTGCTTCGACGGCTTCGGCTCGGCGACCTTCAGGGTGCCCTCGGCGCCCGGCAGGCCCTTGAACTTCTGCCAGTCACCGGTGATCTCGAGGATGCGCTGGACCGGCTCGGTCGGCTGGGCACCGACGGACAGCCAGTGCTGGGCCCGCTCGGTGTCGACCTCGATGAAGCTCGGCTCTTCCTTGGGGTGGTACTTGCCGATCGTCTCGATGGCCTTGCCATCACGGCGGGTGCGCGCGTCGGCGACGATGATGCGGTAGTACGGCGCACGGATCTTGCCGAGACGCTGCAGCTTGATCTTGACGGCCACGGGTGTGGGTACTCCTCAGTTCTCTCTGATGCATGTGGAAGGCGCACGCCAGCCGAGTGGGGACACGGCTGCGCACACCCGAAGGGTGAGCTCGGGCGCGGTGAGAGGGTCCGGCCAAAGCAGGCAAGCGTACATTCTGCCAGACGCCAACTGACTGTCAGAACGCGGCTATCCCGAGCGAGGCGAGCAGGATCGTCACGGCCGGGAGGAAGTTGTTCACCTGATGGGCGACCACGCTGCCGAGCAGCCGCCCGGTGAACACCCTGGCCAGCCCGATCGGGATCGCGATCACCAGCAGCAACGTGGTGCGCAGCGGTTCGAGGTGGCTCGCCGCGAAAACGGCCGTGGAGACCAGGAACGCCACGATCCTCCCCCAGCGTTCGGTGCGCCAGGTCAACCGTTCCACCGCGCCCCACAAGAGGCCGCGGTAGATGATCTCCTCGCAGATCGGCCCGACCAGCCACAGGTAGATGAACATGACCACGGCCGCCGAGACCGACATCCGCCGGTCCTCCACGAGCGCGCTGATCGCCGAGGTCGCGTTCTCGTTGCCGACGACCTGCGTCCAGATGTAGGCGGCGAGCGAGGTGAACCCGAGCCCGAGCACACCGAGCTTGAGCCCGACCTTGACGTCGGCCCAGCTCCAGCCGATCCGCAGGTCGGTGAACGGACCGTTGCCACGCAGGCGGGTGATCAGCAGCGCGACCCCGGCGGCGATCATCGTCGGCAGCATGGTGCCCAGCAGCACCATGCGCATCGGCAGGGGCTGACCGGGCTGGACGTCGCCGAGCAGGACGCTGATGAACGCCGCCGACGCCAGCAGGACGGCTTCCACCAGGAGGAAGGCCCCGAATCCCCAGCGATGCGGCGGTGGCGTGTCGGGCGCGGCCACCTCACCTCCGGCAATGAGCTCGTCCGGCGCGGCCTCGGGGATCGGCTCCCTGGGCTGAGATACGGTCACGCCGATCCTCCGGTGATCGTTCGGTTACTCAAAGACTCTAACCGCCTGGACCGGCGATCACCTCGCCGCGAAGAGCAATACAGCCGGCGGGAGGTTGTTGGCGGCGTGCGCGATGACGGACGCGCTCACCCTGCCGGAGAGGTAGCGGGCGAGACCGATGGCGATGCCCTGGCCGAACAACGCGATCGTGCGCGCGGCCTCGCCGTGCAGCTGGGCGAACACCAGTGCGGTGACCAGCAGGATCACCCACGAGGGCAGGCGGTGGAAGCCCATGGCGTTCCACAGCGTGCCGCGGAACAGCAGTTCTTCGGTGACCGGAGCGGCGAGGACGACGATGACCGCGGCCAGCACCAGCCAGATCGTGTCGCCGTCGGTGGTGCCCGACAGCTCGGTGATCGGGCCGGGCGAGACGTCGGAGAAGGTCCTGTCGTCGCTGTCGGTCCCGTACACGGCGAGCAGGAGCAGGTTGAGGAGGTAGCCGGCGGCGAGCGCGGCGGCCCCGCAAGCGAGCCCGATCCGGACGTCGCGCCAGGTGGGTTTGAGCCCGAAGTCCGCGCGGAGCCCCTGCCCCCAAACGCGTGAGCCGACCGCCGGGCCGAGACCGAGCACG
Source organism: Amycolatopsis coloradensis (assembly GCF_037997115.1). Lineage (NCBI taxonomy): Bacteria > Bacillati > Actinomycetota > Actinomycetes > Pseudonocardiales > Pseudonocardiaceae > Amycolatopsis > Amycolatopsis coloradensis. Next base: position 3,086,612 of record NZ_CP150484.1, on the reverse strand, counting down.
AGGGTCGGCAGGAACGCGAGGATCAGCAGCGGGCCGACGTCACGGAGTTCGAGCGGGTCGTAGCCGCCGAAGCGGCCTGACATCAGGAAGCTCATGACGAGCGTGACGAGGTGGTATCCGGCGATGCCCGCGAAGAAAGCTACGAAGCCCCAGTGCGCTCCGAGCACCAAACGCTCGCGAGCCTGCCCGTCGTCCACCACGCCTCCACGCTAAGTGCCGCTCCGGTCACCGGTGGAGTCGGGTCAGGAGCTGAAGGACGCTTTACCCGCGTGCGACGCGACGAAAGCGTCCTTCACCTCATGAAATGAGGGGAAAGTCCCCTTCGGCTAGGCGTAGATCTTGCCACGCAGGACGATATGGCTCGGATGCCGCAGCACCGCGAGATCCTCGCGCGGATCGGACGGGTAGACGAGCAGATCGGCCGACGCGCCGTCGACGATTCCCGGTACGCCGAGCCATTCGCGGGCCGCCCACGAAGCCGAAGCCAGCGCCTGCTCCTCGGACATGCCCGCCTTGTGCAGCGCCTCGATCTCGTCGACGAGCCTGCCGTGCTCGACCATGCCGCCCGCGTCGCTTCCGGCGTACACCGCGACGCCCGCCTCGATCGCCGTCGAGACCATCTCCCCCACGCCGGCGTGCAGTGCCCGCATGTGGTCGGCGTACACCGGGTATTTGCCGGCCTTGTCCGCGATACCCGGGAAGTTCTCGATGTTGATCAGGGTCGGCACGAGCGCGATCCCGCGTTCGGCGAGGACGCCCAGCTGGTCCGCCGAAAGCTCCGTGCCGTGTTCGAGGCAGTCGATCCCCGCGTCGATCAGGCCCGGCAACGCGGCCTGGCCGAACACGTGCGCCGTCACCTTGGCGCCCTCGGCGTGCGCGGCGGCGATGGCTTCGGCGAGGACGTCGTCGGGCCAGAGCGGCGCGAGATCGCCGGCACCGCGGTCGATCCAGTCGCCGACGAGTTTGACCCAGCCGTCACCGTCACGCGCTTGTTCGGCGACCGCCTTCGGCAGTTCGGAAGGGTCTTCGAGTTCGATGCCCAGGCCGGGGATGTAGCGCTTGCGCAGGGCGAGATGCCGTCCGGCGCGGATGATCCGCGGCAGATCGGCCCGCTCCTGCAACGACCGGACGTCGATCGGCAGCCCGCAGTCGCGGATCAGCAGCGTCCCGGCGTCGCGATCGGTGATCGCCTGTCCGGCGGCCTCTTCCAGCGTGGTCGCGCCGCCGACGCCGATCCCGGGGTGACAGTGCGCGTCGACCAGCCCGGGAACCAGAAAGCCTTCCCGGACCACGGTTTCCGCTCCGGCGACCGGTTCGGTGGTGATCCGGCCGCCGGTGACCCACAGCTCGCGGTGCTCGCCGTCCGGCAGGACGACGCCGGCCAGGTGCAGCGCTTCCACGGGCTACTTGTCCTTCGGCAGCTTGAACTTCTTCGGGTCGAACCCTGGTACGTCGTTCATGCCGCCGAGCTGCGAGAGATCGGGCATTCCACCGGGCATACCGCCGCCCGGGGGCAGCATCGGCATGCCGCCGGGGAAGCCGCCGCGGACCTTGGGCTGCGTCGGGCCGCGCCCCTTGCCCTTCTTCCCCTTCTTGCCCTTGCGGTTCTTGCTGCCGCCGCCTCCGCCGCCGAAGCCGAACCGGCCCGCCATCTGCGCCATCATCTTGCGCGCTTCGAAGAACCGGTTGACCAGGTCGTTGACGTCGCGGACGGCGACACCGGAGCCCTTCGAGATCCGGACGCGGCGCGAGGCGTTGATGATCTTCGGGTCGGCCCGCTCGGCGGGGGTCATGCCGCGGATGATCGCCTGCAGCTTGTCGAGCTGCTTGTCGTCGACCTGCGCGAGCTGGTCCTTCATCTGTCCGGCGCCGGGCAGCATGCCGAGCAGGTTGCCGATCGGGCCCATCTTGCGGACCGCGAGCATCTGCTCGAGGAAGTCTTCGAGGGTGAGCTGGCCGCTGCCGAGTTTGGCCGCCGTCTGCTCGGCCTTCTCCTGGTCGAAGTGCTGCTCGGCCTGTTCGATGAGGCTGAGCACGTCGCCCATGCCGAGGATGCGGCTGGCCATCCGGTCCGGGTGGAAGAGGTCGAAGTCCTCGAGCTTCTCACCGTTGGAGGCGAACAGGATCGGCTGGCCGGTGACCTGGCGGACGGACAGCGCGGCACCACCGCGGGCGTCACCGTCGAGCTTGGTGAGCACGACACCGGTGAAGCCGACGCCGTCGCGGAACGCCTCGGCCGTGGTGACCGCGTCCTGACCGATCATCGCGTCGACGACGAACAGCGTCTCGTCCGGCGAAACGGCGTCGCGGATGTCCGCGGCCTGCTTCATCAGCTCTTCGTCGACGCCGAGACGGCCGGCGGTGTCGACCAGGACGATGTCGTGCTGGGCGCGCTTGGCCTCGTCGATGGCGCGGCGGGCGACGTCGACCGGGTCGCCGACGCCGTTCCCGGGCTCGGGCGCGAAGACCGCGACCCCGGCCCGCTCGCCGACGACCTGCAGCTGCGTGACCGCGTTGGGACGCTGGAGGTCACACGCGACCAGCATCGGCGCGTGACCCTGCTTCTTCAGCCACATCGCGAGCTTGCCCGCGAGCGTCGTCTTACCGGCACCCTGCAGACCCGCGAGCATGATGACCGTCGGCGGGTTCTTCGCGAACGTGAGCCGCCTGGTCTCGCCGCCGAGGATGGTGACGAGTTCCTCGTTGACGATCTTGATGACCTGCTGCGCCGGGTTCAGCGCGCCGTGCACCTCGGCGCCCTTGGCGCGCTCCTTGATCCGGGCGATGAAGTCCTTGACCACAGACAGCGCGACATCCGCCTCGAGCAGCGCGATACGGATCTCGCGCGCGGTGGCGTCGATGTCGGCGTCGGAGAGCCTGCCCTTGCGAGACAGCGTCTGCAGGGCGGACGTGAGCCGATCGGAGAGGGTGTCGAACACGGGTGTGCACGCTCCAGCTGGGTCGTTGTGGCTCGCCGGTACCAACCGGCGGCTTCCCAGGGTAGTCGGTGTCCGAGGTCAGCGTTTGACGCGGTTGCGCACGGCCAGGAGGGTCAGGCCGAGCAGCAGCGGCCCGAAGACGCGCGTGACCAGCCGCAAGACCTCTCCGAGCGGCGTCAGGTCCTTCGGCAGCGACGCCAGTTTCGTTTCCAGCGAAACGGTGCTTTGGGCGACGTAGACCAACGTGTCACCGAAGGCGGGCGTGGTCTTGAAGCCGCCCAGCCAGATGCTCGTGCTCACGACGGCTATGAGGACCGCCAGGGTCGCGAGGGCTCTGAGGGCACGGAGTCCGTAGCCGGAGACGAGCCAGTAGAGATGGAGAATGACGCGCTCGGACCAAGGGGTGGCCGGGCTGTGGCGGCGCATCTCCATCTCGCCGTAGTAGAAGTCGGCGGCACCGGGTTCGTTCTTGCTGTCTTCCTGCGCCTTGCGGAGCTGGCGGTAGAGGTCGGCGATGCGGCGCGGGCCGACCGGTGCGTCTCTGCGACTTCGCCAGGCGCGTTCCTCGGCGAGGACCTGGCGATTGCCGTACGAGCCGAAGGTGCAGTCGCCTTCCAACCTCAGTTTGTCCAGGTGATGCGCACCGGCGAAGCAGCAGTCCGCCAAGTCGACGTCGGTGAACACGAGGTCGGCGACATCCACTCCCTCGACAGACGTCACGGACGCGGCTCCCGTGACCGTCGAAGCCTTGCCGAACACCGACCTTTCCAAGCCGAGCATCGACTGACGGACCAGCCTGAGCGTGACCCCTTCCTCGAACCTGGTCTCGAAACAGTCCATCGACGGCGACGCGGCGAAGAGGGTGATCCGTCTTCGGAAGGTCGCGCGGCCGAAGTCCAGCCGCTCGGCGCTGACCGGCCCGAAGCGCTCGGCGGCGGTGAAGACGGCTCCCTGAAAACGGGCTTCCGCATGGAATCTCACGCCATCGAAGGTCGCTTCCCCGTCGAAGGCGGCATCGTCGAACCGCGCGTCGTCATCGAACACGGCACCGTCGAACATCGCGGCCGCGGCGAACTTCGCCCCGGTGAACGTGGCACGGCCGGTGAACCGCGACGACCCGAATCCCGCCTCGCCCGCGAATTCCGTTTCGCCGAAGGAAACAGCGCCGAAAGTCTGGCGGGAGAACGACACGTCGCTCGTGAACTTCGCCCGGTCGAACGCGGTGTCGCCGGAGAAGGTCGCGGTAGTGAACCCGACCTCCTCGAAGGCACAGTCCCGGAACGAGACCGGGCCACCGAACCAGGCCCGGTGAAAAGTGGTGCTGTCCCGGAACCCGGCTTTGTCGAATCGCGCGCCGCCCTCGAACCTGGCATTCGTGAAGTCCGCGTCGAAGAACGTCACGTCTTCGAAAGCCACGGGCCCGGGAAAGCGCGCTCCGGCGAACTCCGCTCGGCCGAACTCCGCGCGACGGCCGTCGATACTCCCGACGGCGTCGACGAGCTTCTCGATCAGTTCGCCGGAAAGCTCGGTTCCCCGCAGGTCGACCTCAGCGCCGAGCGAGAGACCGTCGAAGTATTCGTCCCGCTGCCCGGGTTCGAGGTGCCGGAGACAATGATCGAAGTCGGGAATGCGGACGCCGCAGCAGTGTTCGAGTCCGCATACCGGCCAGGCCTCGCCCATGCGTCATTACTAGCGCACAAAACAGGGCTCCGGGACCGATCGCCCCTCGCAGATCGGTACCGGAGCCCCTACGGAAGGCTCGCCTCCCCGCGAGCCGACCGTAAGCACACTCGGCGAGCTTCGCGGGACTCGGTATCGCCGGACCCCCAGTACCAGGCGATTCGCTGCCCGCGCTCTCTCCGCGCGATGACATAACCATGCCTGGTCACCCTGGGGTCACGGCAGCGTGAAGACCCCCAACTCCCCCTGAGTAGATCTACTCAACTGGTCTTGGCCGACGACGAAGCCCGCTCCGCCCGCGTCCGCGCCTGGCGCGCCTTGTCCGCCGCTTCCTTGGCTTTCTCGACCGGCCCCTGCTGCAAGGCCGCCAGCAGCCGCGTCACGCCTTCGGCCTGTTCGGCGGCGGTCGGCTGGAGGACGTCGTCGCCGTCCAGCTTGGCCTGGATGAGCGCTTCGAGCGCTTCACGGTAGTGATCGGTGTACCGGCCGGGGTCGAAATCCCGCGTGAGGTCCTCGATCAGCGAAACCGCGTTCCGCAGTTCCCCGCGCCGCAGGTCGACGTCCTCGTGCAGGAACGGGAAGGCGGGCCGCCGGATCTCGTCGGGCCACAGCATCGTCTCGAGCAGGATCACCTGGTCCCGCACGCGCAGCGCACCCAGCGTTTCGCGCTGCCGCAAGGTCACCTTCACGATCGCGATCCGCCCGGACTGCTGCAGCGCCTCGCTCAACAGCACGTACGGCTTCGTACCGGCCGGCTCCGGCTCGAGGTAGTAGCTGCGCGCGAAGTACATCGGGTCGACCTGCTCGGCGGGGGTGAAGCCGACGACGTCCATCGACTGGGTGGTGGGCGGGAGCAGGGACGCGAAATCCCCGGCGGTCAGCAGGACGACGTCGCCGTTGGGGACGGGATACCCCTTGCCGATCTCGGCCGCGGGCACCTCGGCGCCGTCGACCTCGCAGACCCACTTCACCCGCACCCGGCCGCCGTCGGGCTCGTGCACCTGGTGGAGGGGGACGTTGTGCTCTTCGGTCGCGCTGTACGCCTTCACCGGAATGGCGTAGGTCCCGAATCCGATCGTGCCTTTCCACACCGCTCGCATGCCCACCTCCGCCTGGTCAGCGTATCGACGCGCCGAAGGGGCGGGACAGCTACAAACGGGTGTCAGGGGCGACCGATTCGCTCACACATTCGAACGAGGGACGGGATTCGGCGAGTGCCTCGGCCGAACAGTCGACAGCGGTGGCCGCCGCACGGAGCACTTCGGCGACGACCTCGACGTCGACCATCGGGGCGGTGGCCAGCGCGCCTTCGCCTCCCCCTTCGACCCGGCCCGCCATGCCTTCGAGCGCGATGGCGAGGGCCTGCTGCCCCGCGACGAGGTGCCGGACCACCTTGAGCAGTTCGGGCACGGTCGCGGCGGTACCGGACGCGGTGAGGGAGACGGCGAGGTCGTCCGCGCACGCGCGGAGGTGGGAGGCCACGACCGTCGGCGGAAGCGTGATCCGCCGCGGTCCGGGCGAGTCCCTCTCGTGGTCGAGCACGTGCTCACCGCCCCTCCGGCTCCTTCGGGTCTCGACCGCGCACATCCTGCCACCGCTACCCTCCGCGATTCGCGCGACACCCCGGTCCGGGTCAGCCGTGACCGAGCAGGACCACCGCGGCCGCCGCCAGGACCAACCCCGCGGATCGCACAGGTCCCGGCCGCTCACGGAGTGCCACGATGCCGAGGACGACCGGCACGACCGGATAGAACGACGCCAGCACCACCGCGATCGTGGTCAGTCCCTGACGGGTGGCGAGGAGATACAGCACCAGAGACAACGCGGCGAAGCAGCCATTCGCCGCCGAGCCGACGGCGAAGCGCCACGGCAACCGCACACCGTTCCCTCGTCGGATGACGATCGGGAGGATCGCCGAAGTCGCCGCCAGCCTGCTCGCCACGACCGGCCAGAGACCGCCTTCCGGTGCCGACTGCGCCAGCGCGAGATACTGGACGGCGAATCCGGCGCTGGCGATCAGCGCGTCCCGGGCCGCGGACTTCGCGCCTTCCGAGTCGCCCGCGCCGGAACGCGAAACGGCCCCCAGCGCGATGACCGCCAGCCCGATCCCGGCGAACCCCGGCACCGAGGGCCGCTCGCCCAGCAGGGTCACGCCGACGAGCACGGGCAGCGTCACGCTGCCCACCGCGCTGATCGGCACCACGATGCTCATCGCCCCGCCGATCAGACCGCGATAGAGGAAGACCATGCCGACGGCCGTGCCGAAGCCGGAGGCCGCGCCCCATACGAGGTCCGGCATCGACGGATCCGCCGGCGTGAGCAGCGGTACGGCACCGAGCATGAACACGAAACCGCCCGCCTGGCCGGCGAACGCGACGGCGGCGAAGTCGGCCCGCCTGGCCAGGAGCCCGCCCGCGAAGTCGACGAATCCGTAACAGAGGGCGGATCCCAGCGCGAGCAGAGTGGGATCGGGCATGGCGCTCGCCTACCCGGTGGACGGCGTCCCCAAACGATCAAGGCACCGGCGTCAGGAAGCGGCGGCCAGCAGCGCGGCTTCGATCTTCGACCGCCACTCCTGGTCGACGCGGCCCGCCCGCGGCGCGACGGCGAACGAGTCGACGACGGCGCCACCGAGCGTGGCCACCTTCGCCCAGCGCACCTCGGCCTCGCACCGGCGCAGCGCGCCCGCGACCCGGTACAGCAGCCCGATCCGGTTCGCGGCCCGTAGTTCGACCACGACCGTGTCGTGCCCGCTGGTCTCGTCGTCGAACCAGATCACCTTCGCTCCGGCCGACGGCGTCTCCCCTCCGCCGTAGTCCCGTTCCTTGGCCGCGAGCCGCTGGGTGAGCGGCAGCGTCCCGGCCACCGCCCGCGCGAACTGCTCACGCAGCAGGGTGACGTCGGGCAGCGAGCCGAACTTCGGCGACGCCGTGAACACGCCGGCCCGTCCCCCGTCGTGCCCGCGCAGCACCGCCGCGTGGACCTCGAGCGAGTTCAGCGCGAGCACCCCGGCCGCGGGAGCCAGCAGTTCCGCGCGGGCCGGGACCGCCAGCACCACGGTCACGACCTTGCCGGCGGCGGTGATGCGCACCTCGCCACGGCCGGACGCGACGGCTTCGGCGACGAGCTCCCGCTGTTCGGCACCCATCGGCTCCGGCGGCACGAAACCCTTGCCGTGCAAGGCTTCTTCGCAACCGGAGACGAGTTCGGCGAGCAGGCGTGCCTTCCAGTCGGTCCATACGCCAGGCCCGGTGGCCAGCGAATCGGCCGTCGTCAGGGCGTGCAGCAGTTCCAGCAGGACGAGGTTCTCGTCGAGCGTCTTCGTCACCCGCTGGATCGTCGCGGGATCGCTGATGTCCCGCCGCGTCGCGGTGTGCGGCAGCAGCAGGTGATGCCGGACCATCGCCGCGACCAGCGCCGAATCGGCGTCCGTCAGCCCGAGCCGGGCCGCGACCTGGGCGCTGATCTTCGCGCCGAGTTCGGAGTGGTCCGCGTCGCGGCCCTTGCCGATGTCGTGCAGCAGCGCGCCGATCAGCAGCAGATCCGGCCGCGAAACGGTGGTCGTCAGTTTCGACGCCTCGACCGCGGCACGCACGAGATGCCTGTCGACGGTCCAGGAGTGCACCGGCGATCTCGGCGGGAGATCCCGCACCGCCCCCCATTCGGGGAACAGGCGCGCCCACAGGCCGGTGCGGTCCAGCGCCTCCACGGCGTCGACGAGTCCCTCGCCCGCGCCGAGCAATTCCACCAGCGCTTTGAGGGCGTCGGCGGGCCACGGTGCGCGCAGTTCCGGCGCGGTTTCGGCGAGGGCCCGCAGGGTCCCGTGCGCGATGGGCTTCCGGATCCGGGCCGACGCCGCGGCGACCCGCAGCAGCAGGGCCGGATCCTTGGCGGGCACCGCGTCCCGCGCCAGCGCGACTTCGTTCCCGTGCAGGACGACACCCTCGTCGAGCGGCGTCCGCACCGGCCGCCGCCCGAACCGCGCCTTTGGCGGTTCCACAGTGGACCGGAGCGCGACGTCCACCGCGTACGCGATCGTCCTGCCGACACCGGAAAGCTTGCGCGCCAAGGTGAACCGGTCGCCGAACCCGAGCTCGCCCGCGACCGTCTCGGCCTCCGGCGCGCTGAGGATGTCCCGCTCACGGCGCAGCTCCCGGCGCAGTTCCGTCCGGACGTCGAGCAGCAGGCTCTTCGCGGCCAAGAGTTCCTCGCCGGGTCTCGCCGTCAGCTGTGCCGCCGCCAGCGCTTCCAAGACGGCGAAGTCGCGAAGCCCACCCCTGCCGTGCTTGAGATCCGGCTCGGCGGACTGCGCGATCTCGCCACTGCGGGCCCAGCGCTGACGCACCGCGTCAGCCAGCTCGCCCATCCGTCTCCTCGCGGTCCGCCGCCACTGGTCCCGTGCCGCGGCCGCCAGCCTGGCGGTGATCTCGGCGTCCCCGGAGAGGTGGCGGATGTCGAGCAGCCCCATCGCGGTCCGCAGGTCCTCGGACGCCACCTTCAGCGCCTCACCCGGAGTGCGCACCGAGTGATCGAGACCGATCTTGGCGTCCCACAACGGGTACCAGATCGCGTCGGCGATCTCGCCGACCCGCGAGTTCCCGTTGTGCAGCAACAAGAGATCGAGATCGGAGAAGGGCACCAGCTCGCTGCGCCCCAGGCCGCCGACGGCGGCCAGCGCGACACCGGGTTCAGCGGTGTCGACGCCGGCCGCCGAAGCGCCCTTGCCCAACCAGAATTCGTAGAGGTCGACCAGGGCCGCCCGCAACGCGGTCGCCCCCAGCCTCCCGTGCCTGCCCTCGAGCAACCGCTCGGTGGCCTTGACCAGTTCACCCCCGTCGGCCATCCGTGACGCCTATAGAGCGTCCGAGCCGCGCTCGCCGGTGCGTACCCGGATGACCGTCTCCACCGGCGTCACCCAGATCTTGCCGTCACCGATCTTGCCGGTGTGGGCGGCCGTGGTGATCGCGTCGAGCACCTTCTCGACGTTGGAATCGTCGGTGACGACCTCGACCCGCAGCTTCGCCACGAAGTCCACGGAGTACTCGGCACCCCGGTAGACCTCGGTGTGGCCCTTCTGCCTGCCGTAGCCCTGCACCTCGCTGACCGTCATGCCGAGCACGCCCAGCTGCTCCAGCGCGGAGCGGACGTCGTCGAGCGTGAACGGCTTCACGATCGCGGTGATCAGCTTCATGCCTTGCTCTCCTCGAGTTTCGTGGCCGCGCTTCCGGTGGACGACTTGACCGGGATGGAGCTCGGCTGGCCGAGGCCGCCGCCCGATCCGGTGAAGTCGTACGCGCTCTCCGCGTGCTGGGCCTCATCGATACCACTGACCTCGTCCTCCGCGCTGACGCGGAACCCGCCGAGCTTCTTGATCACCCAGCCGATGACGAAGGTGAGCACGAACGAGTAGCCGAGGACGACGGCCGCCGCGAGCGCCTGCTTGCCCAGCTGGCCGAGGCCGCCGCCGTAGAACAGGCCGTCGACGCCGAGCGAGTTGACGCTGGTGGTGCCGAAGAAACCGATGAGCAGTGTGCCGACGAGACCACCCACGAGGTGGACACCGACGACGTCGAGGGAGTCGTCGAATCCGAAGCGGAACTTGAGGCTGATCGCCAGCGCGCACAGGGCACCGGCGATGAGGCCGATGGCGATGGCACCCAGCGGGCTGACGAAACCGGCCGCCGGGGTGATCGCGACGAGACCCGCGACGGCACCGGAGGCGGCGCCGAGGGTGGTCGGCTTGCCGACCTTGATCTGCTCGATGATCAGCCAGCCGAGGATGGCGGCGGCGGTCGCGACGGTGGTGTTGGTGAACGCGACGGCGGCGAGGTCGTTGGCGGCCAGCGACGAACCGGCGTTGAAGCCGTACCAGCCGAACCACAGGAGCGCGGCACCCAGCAGCACGAACGGAACGTTGTGCGGGCGTCCGGTGCCCTTCGGCCAGCCCTTGCGCTTGCCGAGCACGATCGCGAGCGCCAGGCCCGCCGCACCGGCGTTGATGTGGACCGCGGTACCGCCCGCGAAGTCGAGCGCCTTGAGCTGGTTGGCGATCCAGCCGCCGACCGAATCGGCGCTGATGAAGCCGTTGAACGAGAACACCCAGTGCGCGACCGGGAAGTACACGACGGTCACCCACACCGCGACGAACAGCGTCCAGCCCCAGAACTTGGCGCGGTCGGCGATGGCACCGGAGATCAGCGCGGGCGTGATGATCGCGAACATCAGCTGGAACATCACGAAGGCGAACAACGGCAGCGCGTCCGCACCGGGCCAGGCGACCTCGGGCGCGGTGTCGGTGGCGGCGGTCGCGAACCCGGCGAGTTTGCCGGAGATGTTCGAGAGCCCGGCGAAGTCGAAGTTACCGAGCAATCCTCCGCCGATATCGTTGCCGAACGCCATCGTGAAGCCGTACAGCGTCCAGAGGACACCGACTACGGCGAGCGCGATGAAGTTCATCATCAACATGTTCAGGACGCTCTTCGCGCGGACCATGCCGCCGTAGAAGAACGCCAATCCCGGTGTCATGAGCATGACCAGCGCGGCGCTGATCAACACCCATGCGGTGTCTCCTGCGTTCAGCACAATCTTCCTCCCGTGCCTGGGGTGTACTGCGCAGGAATCTTTGGACCGCGGTGTTTCCTCGGGCGGCGATTCAGGTTTCACCCACGTGAACTGTCGGTGCGGCGTTGTTACGGCCAGGTTTCCGGAGACCTGGTGCGTTCTGTCCGGTTGCGAAACCTCATGGTCGAATAGGTCCATGAACGCACGTGTATCCGGCCATGACCCACTGCCACCGGAGATCGTCCGGTCGCTGCGGTGTTCGGTCTGCGGTGACCCGGTCGGGGTAACCGATCGCACGGTGCGTTGCGGGAGAGGCCACTCGTTCGACGTAGCGAAGCAGGGTTACGTCAATCTTCTGCACGCGCGCATCCCGGCGGGCACGGCGGACACCGCGCCGATGGTCGCGGCCCGCGTCGACCTCCTTTCTTCCGGTGCTTATCTGCCTCTCGCCCACGCCCTCGCGAAGGTGGCCGCGGACCACGTCGAGGACGGGATGGTCATCGACGCCGGCGCGGGCACGGGGTACTACCTCGCGCACGTGCTCGACGCCGTCCCCGCCGCGTACGGACTGGCGCTCGACGTCTCCGCCGTCGCCCTGCGCCGGGCCGCTCGCGCACACGCGCGCGCGGGCGCGGCCGTGTGGAATCTGTGGGAACCCTGGCCGGTGGCCGACTCGAGCGCGTCACTCATCCTCAACGTCTTCGCGCCCCGCAACGCCCCGCAGTTCCACCGCGTCCTGAGCGCGGACGGGCTGCTGGTCGTCGCGACACCGAACCCGGGACACCTCCGGGAACTGGGCGACCTGGTGATCTCCGTCGACGGCGGCAAGGACGCGCGACTGGAGGACACCCTCGGTGAACGCTTCACCCGGGTGGACCGGCACGAGGTCACCCAGCGGGTGACGCTGGCGCCCGCCCGGATCCGCCAGGTGATCGAGATGGGGCCGAGCGCACACCACCTGCACCGCGACGGCCGCCGTGAACGCCTCGACGCGATCACCGCGCCGGTGGACGTCACCACCTCGTTCAGCGTCACGCTGTACCGGCCGGTGCCCTGATGGACGTATCCGCGACGCTGCTCGCCGACGCGACCTGGGTCAGCGCCCGCATCGGCGGGGCCGCGAAACTCTACGGCTGCTCGCGACCCGAAGTGCTCGGCACGATCTGGTGGTACTCGCTGTCCTCCGTCCTCGTCGCGCCCTCTGTCGAGTCGCTCGTACGTGGTGAGCCGCTGGACCCGTCACTCGACGCCGTCACGATCGACCTCGTCCCGGACGGCCGTTTCGCCGGCGCCCGGTCGGCACGGCTCCTCGACGGTGGGCTGGCCGAACTCGGCGCCGCGTTCGCCGGGACGCTGAGCACGGCGATCGGCACCATTTCGGCCGTCACGGGGGCGAATCCGCGCGCGCTGGGCGCGATCGCGACGGATTCGATCGGCAACCGCCTGCTGTGGACCGGCGACACCGCGCGAGCGATCGAGCTGGCGGCACCGCTCGTGGCCGCGATCGGGCTCGGGATGCCGGAGCCGCGGTTCTCCCGGATCGGGCGGAACACCGTGGTGCGCCGTGCTTCCTGTTGCCTGATCTACGAAGCGGGCAACCCGAAGTGCACCAGTTGCCCCCGGCAGACCCCGGAGGAACGGGACCGGCGGCTGCGCGCCGCGCTCGGCTAGTGCGCGATTTCCTTGCGCGACAAGGCGAGCGGGCCTGGCGATCGGTCGGGTTGGTCGTGAGTGGTCGCCTCATCCGGCGGCGAGATTCTCACCGGTCAGCGCGGCCACCATCGCCGCACGGGAACCGACCCCCAGTTTGGTGAAGATCCGGCGCATATGCGCGGAAACGGTGTTCAGGCTGATTTCCAGGACACCGGCGATCTGCTTGTTCGTATAGCCCCTGCCGACCATGCGCGCCACTTCGTGCTCGCGCGGGCTGAGCAGGTCGTGCGGCTCCGGCGCCACCGGCACGAGCAGGCATCGGACGCCGTACTCGGTGACGTCGAGCAGTGGCTTCCGCTGCACGGTGGCACCGTCGTTCAGTTCCATGACACGTCTGACGAGTGATCTCGCCAAGTTTCGTACGGCTTCGTCCTCCGTGACGACCATCGCCTTCTGCCGCGCGAGGTCGTGTATCGATGAAGCAGGAAATCCCATCACCGGGCTCGTGGACACAGACCGGCCTCCCCCCTCTAGGTCTCCCTCCCTCTCTAGCAAACCCCTCCGACAGGAAAAGCGCATCGTCGATTTGTGTGACAAGTACGAACTAGTCGATTCATGTCACGCAGGAACGTGTGACTACCGGTGCTCACGGTGCACGGGCAGTGTCGGATCCGTGCTCACCGACGCACCGCGCCGGCGATCGCGGATTTTCACCGGAGCAGAGGAGAACGGTTATGAGCCGTGGCTATGCGGCAGTGGACGGCGAGCTGGAAGACGAGCTGAGCCGTGAACTCGAGGCCGAGTTCGAAAACGAACTCGAGGACGAACTGGAAGGCGAATTCGAGGACGAGGACGAGTTCGAAGACGAGCTCGGCGGCCTGGTCCGGGAGCTCGAAGACGAGCTGGAGGACGAGGTCTACGGCGAGTACGAGGACGAAGACGAATTCGAGTCCGAGTTCGAGGCCGTCGTCCGCGAACTCGAGGACGAGTTCGAGCTGGAGTCCGAGGACGAGGACTTCACGCATCCGGCGCGGCGCGTCTACCCCGACGCCGAAATGATGGCGCAACTGGCTTTCCAGGCGGAGAACGCCGAGACCGAGGACGAGGCGGAGGCCTTCCTCGGCGCGCTCGCTCCGCTGGCGTTCCAGGCGGCGAAATGGGCGGCGCCGAAGATCGTCAAACACGGTCCGCAGCTGATCCGCGGCGCGATCAACCTCGGGCGCAAGCTGTGGCGGAACCCGGCGACACGTCGCGCCGTCCGGCACATCCCGAAGATCATCGGGCGCACCGCTCGCGACGTGGGGCGCCGGTACGCCGACGGCCGCCCGATCAACGCCAGGTACATCACGCGCAGGCTGGTCGGCCACACCGTGAACAGCGCGCAGAACGCGCCCGCGAACCGCCGGAGCCAGCCGCGCCGTCGCGGCCGTCCCCAGCAGCGCCGCCGTCGCCCCGCCGCCCGCGGCGGGCGCAGGACGCAGCCCCGGGCCCGGGCGGGCGCCGCCCGTCGTGGCAAGGCGCGCGGCCGTGCGCGCCGCCGTTGAGGCGCTGCCCGCGGCATCCGGTGAATCGGCCTCGTCCACCGGGTTCCGGCGGGCGAGGCCGTCCGGGGAAGACGAGCTGACCGCTTGGCTGCTGTCCCAGGCCACCAACGTGGAACGGCATCTGGAGGCGCTGCGGCCGTTCCGCTGGTCGGAGTTCGGTGACCCGGCCACCGGTCCGAGCCGGGCACATCTCGCGGCGGTCAACCGGACGATGGCGACCTTGCGGAAGCCGTTGTACTCTGCGACCCGTTCGGCTCGCCGCGCCGCGGACGAGGCGGTGGCGCGGCCAGGGCAGGCCGAGCTCGCGCGTCTGCTGCGGGCGAAGTCCCGGGCACAGCGCTGGGTCAAGACCACCGAAGGGGTCTGGGACTTCTACCTCGATCTGTTCAACCAGCGGCAAGGCGCGTTCGCCCCGTGGCTGGTGGCGTGCGACCGGGTGGCACTCGACTGCTATCAGTACGCCTACCTCGGGATCGGGCGCTGGCGGTCGATCCCGACCCCGCCACCGTTCTGCTACCTGCGCACCGGATCCGGCCCGGCTACCTCGCGCCGTGGGATCCCCTTGCGGCGGCTGGGGAACCGGCTCAATCCCTTTCCGCTGATCCAGCTTCCGTACCACCGGCTGGTGAACCCGTGGACGCTCGGCGCGGTCCTGCACGAGGTGAGTCACAACCTGCAGAACGATCTGGGTCTCGCCAGGGCGATCCCGTTGCAGGTGGCGGCGAGGCTCGTCGAAGCGGGGGTGCCGCGGGAGGTGACCGGCGTCTGGGTCAGGTGGAACCGGGAGACGTTCGCCGACCTGTCCGCGCTGCTGCTGGGCGGCCCGGCGGTCGTCGGTTCGCTGTTCGACGTCATCGGGCGCACCGAACTCGAAACGACGGGATTCACCCCGCGCGCGGTGCACCCGGTGCCGTACCTCCGCGCGAAGATCTCGGTGGAGCTGTTGCGCCGCATGGGTTTCACCCGGCACGCGGAGTCGTACGCGGCGATGTGGCACAAGCTGTACCCGAGGGCGAAGCTGATCAACGCACCGCCGGCGCTGCTGAGGACGGCGGACAAGGCGATCCCCGAGGTGGTGGACGCGATGTGCTTCACCTCGTTCCCCTCGCTGGGGCACCGTCCCCTGGCGAAGGTGCTGCGGTTCGAAGCCAAGGAACAGGCGATGATCGAAGAAGCCGCGAGAAGACTGGCCGACGGGGTGTCCCCGGGTGTGGTCCCGGAACGGTTCCTCATCGGGGCGGTCCGGTTCGCGCTCGACGAACGGATGGCGCCACCGAAACGGCTTTTCGGTTTCTTCATGGAAGAGCTCGGCAGGAGGGCGAGATGACGCTCCACACCGAATTCTCCCGGCTGGGCAAGGAAGTGAACCAGGTGGCCGCGTGCTGGCGGGCCTTGGAGATCAGCGTCGCCGAAGACCGGCCCGCCGGTGTCGGGCTCGCCGCGGCGGATCACCTCGCCGAGGTCGTCCTGGACGGCACAGGAGAGGTCGAGGCGGCCACGCGGGCGACACAGGGCCCGGTGAGCGCCGAATCGTTGCACACCACGGCGTCGTCGCTGCTGAAGCTGCGGCGGCGCGTGGACGGGCAGTGCCGTTCGCACCACGCGGTCTCCGGGCTGGTGCGCGCGGTGCACGGACGGGAACAGGAATGGCGGGGCTGGGCGAAAAGCTTCCACGCCGGGGTGGACCACTGCGCCGCCGCCCTGTCCTCGGCGGAGGACGTGATGGTGCGGTGCTGGCGTGAAGCAGTGGAACTGGCCGAATTCAAGGGATATGGGGCGACCCGATGACGATCAACGACGACCGCGGCGCGACCTTGCCGCGCGCACAGGACATCGACAGCGCGTATCCGCTGTCGACCGGGCAGTACCCACCGCAGGCGGCGCCACCCGGCAAACTCGCCGAACAGACGATCAGCGACATGCTCGGCTGGAAATGGCGTGAAGGCGACACCAAGGGGTTCGTGGCCGCGCTGACCGGCAGTTTCGAGCTGAAAGAGGTCCAGGGACGCACCGAGGCGAAGTGGACTCCGCGCGGATATGCCATTCAGGCCGACCTCGGCGCCGTCACCGGCGGCCAGGCCTCGCTCGCGGCGAGGGCCAGGAGCGCGGTCAAGGACTCGCTGGCGCTGCTCGATTCGCTCCGTCCACTGAGGACGGACGCGGATCCCGAGAACGCGGAGGGTTTCCGCGCGCTCGTCCGGCACGATCTCGAACAGATCCGGCAGGAGCTGGAGAGCCCGCTGATCCGTGTGGCGCGGGTCGATCAGCTCTTCCTGCTGCTGCTCGGGAACGGCGGCCTCGCGGTCGGCGCCGGAGACCGTACGCAAGGGCACCTCGGCCAGCTGCGGGACGAGTTCGGCCTGGTCTCGGGCAAGGTCAACACGATCGAGGAGGAACGGATCCAGACCTCCTTCATCACGCTGACGGATTGGGTCGTCTCGTTGTTCAGGGGCTGGCAGGACGCACGCGACAAGATCGACCCGTTCTCGCAGCCGGTCGGCGGTCAGCCGTTCTTCGGTCCCGCCGTGGTCGCTCTCTCGCGGCTGCTGTCCGCGACGGCGTCGCAGGTCGACGAGGTCGTCGCGATGCTGCGGTCGGTGTTCGTCCAGCAGGAGGACCTCGAAGTGCTCCGTGTCCCCGATCCGCAGGGCGGGACGATGTCGCTCGGCGGGCTGCTGCGCTGGATCCGCGAGTTCGCCACCTTCGAGGGCGGCAAGCTGATCGAGTCGGCGGGCAAGGAAGGCGTCGGGACATCGTTCCTGCAGATCGCGAAGCGGCTGCAGCGGATCGTGACGAACCTTCCCCGGCAGAGCACCGGCGGTTCCAACGGGGACGTGCCGGGCAACTTCCGCGCGTCGCTTCCCCCGGGGTTCTTCAGCTCCCGTGTGCAGCGGGCCATCGACGAACTCGACGACCACCTCCAGGAGGTCGTCCGGATCGCCGAGCCGATCGGGCGGGACGGCTCGCCGTCGTCGGCCGAGCCGAACCCGCCCGCGCCGCCCACGCCGCAGCTCACGCCACCGCCCGGCCGGACGCCGGCGGTGCCTTCGGTCGCCGAACTCCGCGAGGGGCACGGCGCCGGAGAAGTACGGACACCACCCGAGGCGGAGGAACCGCCGAAACCCCGGACCACGCGCAAGCGGACCGGGCAGTAGCCGGACCCGTACGGGAGGAAGACGATGGGCACGGAAAAGGAATACCGGGAACTCTTCGACCGGGTCGCGGCTCTGCGCGGCCAGGTCGCCGGGAAGCTCGCGAACGAACTGGGCAGCGATCCGAAACTCGGCGACGCGGTCCTCAAGCAGCTGGACGACATGCTCACCGCGGTCGAGGCCGAACAGCGGGGCAAACCGGGGCCCGCGGACGGCGGGATCGCGCAGCTCGTCGGTCTCGGCGACGGTTCGGCCGCGGATCTCGGCGCGACGGCGATGCCGCCGGGTGTCGACGCCTACGACGAGACGGTCGCTTCGGAGCGGGTCATCGCGGTCGGCGACCTGTACTACCTGTACCAGCACGAGCGGATCGGCGTCTTCCGCGTGGTGCAGAAGCTGCAGGAGCTGTTCCAGGGTGGCGCCATCCGGCTCTCGGACGGTCCCGGCGCGTTCGGCCTGTACCGGTTCGACCGGCGGGACGTCCTGCGCTACACCCGGCGGGACCGCGTCAGCGCGTACCGGCGAGTGCTCGGCTACGGCAAGGGGCTCGGCTCGGCCAACTCGCGGCCGAACACCGATTTCCACCAACTGTTCACGCAGTTCAGCAACCAGGTCGCGTTGTTCTGGCGGGACAAGCGGATCTCGGACGTCGTCCGCGAACGCGCGTACGACCCGAGCTTCGGCAGTGTCGCGGTCGTCCGGCGCAGCGGTCTGGACCTGCGGAACAACCTG
Source organism: Amycolatopsis coloradensis (assembly GCF_037997115.1). NCBI lineage: Bacteria > Bacillati > Actinomycetota > Actinomycetes > Pseudonocardiales > Pseudonocardiaceae > Amycolatopsis > Amycolatopsis coloradensis. The sequence goes on along the minus strand of NZ_CP150484.1, from coordinate 3,068,351 downwards.
AAGTTCACGTCGTACGGCCATCTGAACGTGCTGCGGGTGGAGGTCATGCAGCTGCTGACCGAGGCGTTCAAGATCCTCGGTTCGGAGGACGTACTGGACCTGTTCGGCGCGGCCAACGCGTGGGACACCGTGGACGAGGTGCTGATCCGCTACTTCGATCAGCGGCTGGTGTCCTCGCCGCGCCAGCGGATGGCGGTCACCGGACGTCAGGTGCTGCGCTGGCTCGCGGCGCCGCACATCCTCGAGACCACCCGATCGGAGTTCGAGGCCCTGCTGCTCGAAATCGCGGAGCCCGCCGAAGAGTGGCTGACCTCGGCGCAGTCCCTGCGGCTGGCCGACCGGACGAACTCGCGAGAGGTCCTGCCGGTCGATCGGCAGCGTCCGGCCGGGGTCGCGGTCTCGCGTGAGCCGCGTCCGGTCACCCCGCGCCGTAACGGCCACCGTCCCGGCACCGTGATCACTTTGGACCGCAAGTAGCCACGGACTGGGAACGATGGCCACGGGGTGGGACGCGAGGTAGCGTCGGGCGCGATGAGTGAACGCACCTGGGGCTTCCGCACCCGCGCCCTGCACGCGGGCGGGACGCCCGACCCGGCGACCGGCGCCCGCGCCGTGCCCATCTACCAGACCACGAGCTTCGTTTTCGAGGACGCGGCCGACGCGGCGAACCTGTTCGCGCTGCAGAAGTACGGCAACATCTACAGCCGCATCGGCAACCCGACGGTCGCGGCCTTCGAGGAGCGCTTGGCCAGCCTCGAAGGCGCGATCGGCGGAGTCGCGACCGGCAGTGGTCAGGCGGCGGAGTTCCTGACGTTCTCCGCCCTCGCCGAGGCGGGCGACCACGTCGTCTCGGCGGGCGGGCTCTACGGCGGCACGGTCACGCAACTCACCGGGACGCTGCGCCGCTTCGGTATCGAGACCACCTTCGTCAGCGGAGACCGCGTCGAGGACTACGCGGCCGCGATCACCGACCGGACGAAGCTGATCTTCACCGAGGTCATCGGCAATCCCGGCGGCGGGATCGCCGACATCGCCGGGCTGGCGGAACTCGCGCACGCGCACGACATCCCGCTGGTCGTCGACGCCACCTTGGCGACGCCGTACCTGTGCCGCCCGATCGAGCACGGCGCGGACATCGTGCTGCATTCGGCGACGAAGTTCCTCGGCGGGCACGGGACCACGCTGGGCGGGGTGGTCGTCGAGTCCGGGAAGTTCGACTGGGGCAACGGGAAGTTCCCGCGGATGACCGAGACCGTCGAGAGCTACGGCGGCCTGAAGTACTGGGAGAACTTCGGCGAGTACGCCTTCTGCACCCGGCTTCGCGCCGAGCAGTTGCGCGACATCGGTGCCGTCCTCTCGCCGCACTCGGCCTTCCTGCTGCTGCAAGGGGTCGAGACGCTGCCGCAGCGGATGGACGCCCACGTCGCCAACGCGCGAGCCGTCGCGGAGTACCTCGCGAACGACAGCCGGGTGGCTTGGGTGAACTACGCGGGCCTGCCGGATCACCCGCACCACGACCGCGCGAAGAAGTACCTGCCCGCCGGGCCGGGTGCCGTGTTCTCCTTCGGCGTCGACGGCGGCCGCGCGGCCGGGGAGACGTTCGTGAACTCGGTCGAGCTGCTGTCGCATCTGGCCAACGTCGGGGACGCGCGCACGCTCGTCATCCATCCGGCGTCCACCACCCACCAGCAGCTCTCCGAAGACCAGTTGCGCGCGGCGGGCGTGGGAGCGGATCTGATCCGCCTGTCGGTCGGGCTGGAGGACGTCGACGACATCCTGTGGGATCTCGATCAGGCACTCGGCAAGGCGGTGGCGGGATGACCTACGACGTCGGCGCGGTCGAGCGGCGCCGCATCCTTTCGCGGACGAGGTCGGTGACCATCGTCGGCGCCTCGAACAACCCGGCGCGGCCGAGCTTCTTCGTCGCGACGTACCTGCTCTCCTCCAGCAAGTACGAGGTCAACTTCGTGAACCCGCGGCTGGACGAGCTCCTCGGGCGGCCGGTGTACCCGTCACTGGCCGATGTGCCCGGCGAGGTCGACCTGGTCAGCGTCTTCCGCAAGCACGACGACCTCCCCGGCGTCGCCGAGGAGGTCGTCAAGGCAGGAGCGCGCACGCTCTGGCTGCAATTGGGCCTGTGGCACGAGCCCGTCGCCGACCGCGCGAAGGAGGCCGGCCTGGACGTGGTGATGAACCGCTGCGTCAAGATCGAGCACGCCCGGTTCGCGGGCGGGCTCCACCTCGCCGGATTCGACACCGGAGTGATCAGCTCCCGTCGCCAGTCCGCCCCCTGACCAGCGCGACCGCCGCCCGTGAGAGGGTGACGGCATGGCCAAACCGACGCCGCTGCAGATCAGGAACATCGTCATGGCGGTGCTGATGGTGGGTGCCCTGGTGTGGAACCTGTCCATCGGCGGCGCTTGGTGGCTCACCGCGATCTTCTCGATCGGCACCGTCCTCTCGTTGTTCTCCGCGTATCTGAACCGGCCCGGCGCTCAGCCCTGAGCGGCCTCGAAACGCGACGCGAGATCGGCGCGGCCGCGCTCCGAAAGCGCCCCGAAGAGCCGTAGGCGCGCCATCCCGCCGTCGGGATAGATGTCGAGACGGACCTCGGTCACCTCAGGTCCCTCGGCGAGGGCGAAGCGGTGCCGTGTATCGGGCTGCAAGCGGGTCTTCGGCAGCAGTTCGATCCATTCGCCGTCGCCGTCCCGGCCGCTCAGCGACGCCCAGCCCGGCGCGTTGCCCTTGAGGTTGCTGTTGTCCAGTTCGGCGAACCGGACGACGCCCGCGCCGGCGAGGCGCACCGTGACCCAGTCGTTCCCGCCGTCCCGGCGCCGCGCGGTCTCCCAGCCCTCGGCCTGATGCGCGGCGAGCCCTGGCGAGAAGAGGTTGTTGGGCGAGGAATAGAACATGTCGCTGCACCCGGTGACCACCGCGCCGTTCTCCAGCGCGGCGAGATCGAGCGCGCCGAGGTCGAGCAGCCGCGGATCCGGGATCGGCGTGCCGTGCACCCGCAGCCGGGCCACGCCGCCGTCCGGGTGCATGGTCAGCCGGACGTGCGTGTAGCGCTTGCTCCCGCCGACCTCGAAGGAGTTCTCCGTGTGCCCCGCCGCCGCGCCGCGTTTCACCAGCACGTCCCAGTCCGCTTCGGCCAGTTCGGCGGCGTTGGGATAGCCGTCGACGGCACACGCCTCGACCGAGACGAACGGCGGGTAATTGCCCTTGAAGAAGGCGGTGTCCACGATGACACCGGTGATCGCGCCCGCCAGGCCGAGCCGGATCACCGCCTGGTCGTCGCCGGGTTCGCGGTGCCGCCGGGTCTCCCAGCCGTCGTAGACCTGACCCTTGGGGCCGAAGGTCTCCGTCTGATGCGCGGGCACCCAGGGGTTGACCAGGTTCTCCTTCTCGGCGAACAACTCGTCCGTCGCCCACATCACGGTCCCGCCGAACTTGCGCGAGGCCAGATCGGGCAGGGCTGTCCACTCAGGACGGTCGTTCACGGCATCCTCCATCTCAGCAGTCACCCCGGGTCAGCAGAACGCCTGCCGGGTCTTCGCCGGTGATCTCCTCGCCGCGCAACCACGTGCTCCGGACGACACCGGCGAGCGGCCGTCCGTGGTAGGCGCTGACCGGGTTGCGGTGCTTCAATTTCGCGACGTCGACGACGAAGGCCTCGTCGGGCGCGAACACGCTGAAGTCGGCGTCGTAGCCCGGCGCGAGATGCCCCTTGCGCCGCATCCCCGCCTGCGCGGCCGGATGTTCGGCCATCCAGCGGACGACGTCGGTGAGGGCGAACCCGCGCTGCCGCGCCTGGGTCCAGACGGCGGGCAGGCCTAGTTGCAGGCCGGCGATCCCGCCCCAGGCGAGCCCGAAATCGCCGCTGTCGAAGCGTTTCAGCTCGGGGGTGCACGGCGAATGGTCGGTCACCACACAGTCGATGACGCCGTCCGCGAGGCCCTTCCACAGCAGCTCGCGGTTCCCGGCCTCGCGGATCGGCGGGCAGCATTTGAACTGCGTGGCGCCGTCGCCGATCTCCTCGGCGGTGAAGCTCAGATAATGCGGGCAGGTCTCGGCGGTCAGCCGGACGCCGTCGCGCCGCGCGCTCTCGACCATCGGCAGCGCGTCCGAGGAGGACAGGTGCAGGATGTGCGCGCGGACGCCGGTCTTCCTGGCCAGCTCGATGACCTGCGCGATCGCCACGTTCTCCGCGCCGCGCGGCCGCGAGTGCAGGAAGTCTTCGTACTTCTCGCCGTGCGGGTCGGGCGCGTGGTCGATCGCGTCGGAGTCCTCCGCGTGCACGATGATCATGCCGTCGAAGGTCCGCAGTTCGGCCATCGCCTCTTCGAGCCCGCGCGCGTCCAGCGGCGGGAACTCGTCGACACCGGAATGCAGCAGGAACGATTTGAAGCCGAACACGCCGGCCTCGTGAAGGCCGCGCAGGTCCGCGAGGTTGCCGGGAATCGCCCCGCCCCAGAACCCGACGTCGACGTGCACCCGCCCTTCGGCGGTCTTGCGCTTCACTTCCAGCGACGCGACGTCGACCGTCGGCGGCAGACTGTTCAGCGGCATGTCCACGATCGTGGTGACCCCGCCGGCCGCGGCCGCGCGGGTCGCCGAGGCGAAACCCTCCCATTCGGTGCGGCCCGGATCGTTGACGTGCACGTGCGTGTCCACCAGACCCGGCAGCAGGACGACGTCCTCGCCGAGTCCGAGTACCCGATCGCCGTCCAGATCGGCTTCGGCGGGCTCCACCGCGACGATGCGGCCGCCGTCGACACCGATGGTCGCGGGTACCTCTCCGGCGGCCGTCACGGCTCGGGCGGCTTTGATCACCAAGTCCATCTACAAGCCTCCAACTTCCACTGAGTGGAATCGAGGTTTCGCACTCCGACATTAACTCCGGCCACCCTGCTCGTCAACGAGCCCAGGCGGCGCTACCTTCGCTTCGTGCAGTTAGAAGCCGAGTTCACCAGCGAACCGTTCCACGGCGAGGGTCCGCCACCCGAACACGCCGTCAAAGCCCGCGACACCGCGGAAGGCGCGGGCCTGTCCGCCGACTTCGGCCCGCTCGGCACCCTCGTCCGCGGCGACGCCGACACCCTCCTCGACGCGCTTCCCGCCATCGCCAGGGCGGCACTGCACGGCGGCGCCACGCGCGTGACCCTCCAGCTCCGGCAGGTCGGTGACGACGCGGGCGAACCCGCAGTCGAACTGCACAGCGCGCTGGCCCGGCTCATCGGCGACGTCGAACGCGAACTCGGCGGCAAACTCGACACCCTCGACCGCGCCGCCAAGCAGCGCGCGGTGCGACTACTCAAGGAACGCGGCGCGTTCGGCCTCCGCAAGTCAGTGTCGACCGTCGCCGAGGCGCTGGGGGTCACGAGGTTCACGGTCTACAACTACCTCAACCGCGACCAAGACTGAAGAGCCGTTTCAACAAAATGTTGACGACGGCGGAATCGCCGCCGTACCGTCAGTTCCCGTGCCGCTCACCATCCGAGAGTTCAACGAGGCCCCCGCACAGGACATCCGGCCGGCGCTGACCGCCTGCCTCGACGTCCCGCGCTGGGTGGAGACCCTGCTGGCCAGGCGCCCGTACGCCGATCTCGCCGCACTGCTCGCCGCTTCCGAGGCGCTCACCCCGTTGCGTCCCGAAGAGGTCCGGCGCGCCATGGCCGCCCATCCCCGGATCGGGGAGAAAGCGGGCGGGAAGAGCACCGAAGCGAGCTGGTCGCGCTCGGAACAGTCCGGTGTGGACGGTGACGCGGCACGCGAGTTCGCCGCGGCCAACGCCGAGTACGAAGCGACGTTCGGGCACGTCTTCCTGGTCTGCGCGAGCGGCCGGAGCGGCGCCGAACTGCTGGAAAACCTGCGTTCGAGGCTCTCGAACGACCCCGAGAAGGAACTCGAAGTGGCCGGTCAAGAGCTGGCCAGGATCGCCGCGTTGCGGCTGGAGAAGGCGGTGACGGCATGAGCCTCGTGACCACGCACATCCTCGACACCGCCGCGGGACGGCCGGCGGCCGGCGTCGGGGTCCGGCTCGAAACCGGCGCGGGCGAACCCGTCGCCGACGGGCGGACCGACACCGACGGCCGGATCCGCGACCTCGGCCCGGACACCTTGGAACCCGGGGTCTACCGGCTGGTCTTCGACACCGGCGCCTACCTCGGCCCCGACTCCTTCTTCCCCGAAGTCACCTTGACCTTCCGCATCGCCGACGGGACCGAGCACCACCACGTGCCGTTGCTGCTGAGCCCGTTCGCCTATTCCACCTATCGAGGGAGCTGATCGCCCGTGGCCATCACCCTGGGCCCCAACCAGTACGGCAAGGCCGAAGTCCGGCTCGTCACCGTCCAGCGCGAAGGCACCGTTCATCACCTCAAGGACCTCACCGTTTCGACGTCGCTTCGTGGCGACCTCGCGGCGACGCACCTCACCGGTGACAACGCCGACGTCGTCGCGACCGACACCCAGAAGAACACCGTCTACGCCTTCGCCAAGGAAGCCCCGGTCGGCGAGATCGAGGACTTCGCGCTGCGGCTCGGGCGCCATTTCGTCGGCTCGTTCGAGCACATCACCGGCGCCCGGATCCTGATCGACGAACACGGCTGGAACCGCATCTCGGGCCACGACCACGCGTTCTCGCAGGCGGGCAGCGAGAAGCGGACGACCGCCGTGACCGTGCAGGGCGACCAGGCCTGGGTGGTGTCCGGTTTGGACGATCTCGTGGTGCTCAAGTCGACCGGCTCGGAGTTCCACGGCTTCCCTCGCGACAAGTACACGACACTGGCCGAGACGAACGACCGGATCCTCGCGACCGCCGTGACCGCGCGCTGGCGCTACCAGGGCGATGGGATCGACTGGACCGCGAGCCACGCCGAGATCCGGCGGATCATGCTGGAGACCTTCGCGGACAAGCACAGCCTCTCCCTGCAGCAGACGCTGTACGCCATGGGAGAGGCTGTGCTCAACGAACGCGAAGAGGTCGCCGAAGTCCGGCTCTCACTGCCGAACAAGCACCACTTCCTGGTGGACCTGTCACCGTTCGGGCTGAAGAACGACAACGAGGTCTTCTACGCCGCCGACCGCCCGTACGGCCTGCTCGAGGGTGTCGTCCTCCGAGACGACGCCGAGGACGCCGGTCTCGCCTGGCACACCCTCGCCGCCTTCTAGGGCACAGGCAGCGGCATGCCCGGGACGCTCTGGTCGGCGGGAACGACCCCGTCGACCAGGTAGGCGTTCACGATCTCGTCCACCTTGGGGTTCCCGTCCGCGTAGAGCCCGTGGTCGCCCTCACCGGTCACGGTCAGCATGCGCGAGTTCGCGAACCCCGCGTGTGCCCGCCTGGCACCCTCGATCGCCGTGGCCGGGTCGTGCTCGGAGTGGACGATCAGCACCGGCGGGACGCCCTTGCCGTCCAGCTTCGGCAGCGGGCGCGGTTCCTTGTCCCAGAACAGGCAGACCGAGGCGTTCAGCGTGCCGCCGCCCGCCAGGAGCAGACCGCGGTCCAGGTTCCGCTGTGAGGCGCGGATCAGCGACTCGCGGGTGCCGATGAAACGCCCTTCGCCACAGACGGTGTTCCAGAACGTGGCATCCGCCGCGTCGGAGTGATCACCCGCCGCCTCGACGGCGGCCTTGGCCTCGGCCTTCGCCTCCGGATTCTCCATGGCGCCCCGGACCTTGACCAGCAGTTCGGCCAGCGCCGGGAAGGTCGCCTTCTTGTAGAGCATGTAGATGATGGCGGTATCGAGCTCCATCGGCCCGTTCCCGTCCATCGGGTTGCGGGACAAGGCGTAGCGGACCCGCTCGTAGGTCTGCCGGACCTCTTCACCGTTCGTGCCGAAGTGGTACTTCGCGTCGTAGCGCGCCATCCACGGCAGGAAGTCCTGCCGCCAGCGCCGTTCGAAGCCGACCGGCTGCCGGTCGAACGTCTTCTGCCAGTCCGTGGTGAATTCCGTCGAGGAGTCCAGCACGAACCGTCCCGTCCGCTGCGGGAACTGCTGCGCGTAATGCGCGCCCAGCCACGTGCCGCCCGAATACCCGACCCAGTTGATCTTCTCCCGGCCGAGCAGGACACGGAGCAGGTCGAAGTCCCTGATCGTCTGGTGGGTGGTGATCAGCGGCCCGAGTTCGCCGCCGGCGCTCTGGCAGGACCTGGCCACGTGCTCGGCGTTGGCCAGGATCTGGTCCAGATTGCGCGGATCCCGGTCGCGCGGATCCAGCTGCCGGATGAGGTCGGCCGTGCCCCGGCAGGTGACGTTCGTGCTCTTGCCGGTCCCGCGCACGTCGATGCCGATGATGTCCTGATGCTCGCGCAGCTTCTCCTGCCCGCGGAACGTCACCGGGAACCAGCGGCCGGGGCCGCCCGGCCCACCCGGGTTGGTGAGCAGCGAGGCCGTCGATGTCCCGGTGGACTTCAGCCTGCTGATCGCGATGGTCAGGTCCTGTCGCTCCCCCGCCCTGTCCCAGTCGCGAGGCGTGCGGAACGTCGCGCATTCGAGGCCATTGATGTCGGTGCCCGGCGGCAACGTGACCAGCTCCTCCGCCGCGCAAGGATGCCAATCCAGGGTCTGACCGGCGTAGTGGCCGGGGATGTTCGTGGTGTTCAGCGTGCTCGCCGAAGCCTGCCCGGCTCCGGCGAGCAGCCCGCCCAGGACCACCGGGATGATCCCGGCGGTCAGTAGCCGCTTCATCTGCTGCCCCCTTTTCCTCGGTTTCCCAACGGCTGCCGACGCTAGGGCCGGGTACACCACGCGGACATCGACCGCAGGTAGCGCCGGAGGGTGAACCAAGGTTCAAGGAGCGGCTAGATCCACGGACGCGTTTGATAGAACGCTCTATCATGGAGGAGTGACTGGAACGCGGGAACGCATCGTGAACGCCGGCGCCGAGCTGCTCCGGCGCAACGGGTACACCGGCACCGGGGTGAAGCAGATCGTCGAGGCGGCGAACGCGCCGTTCGGCTCGCTGTACCACTTCTTCCCCGGCGGCAAGGAACAGCTCGGCGAGGAGGTCATCCGCACCTCGGGGATGATGTACCTCGCGTTGTTCGAGATCTTCTTCGCCGACGAGCCGGACCTGCTCCACGGTATCGAGGCGTGCTTCGCCAGCGCCGCCGAGACGCTGAAGGCGACCGACTACGCCGACGCGTGCCCCATCGCCACGGTCGCGCTGGAGGTCGCCAGCACCAATGAGAAGCTGCGGATCGCGACCGCCGACGTGTTCACGGCGTGGATCGAGACCGGCTCCGAGAAGCTGGGCAAGTACGGCCTCGCCCCCGAGGCCGCGCGGCGTCTCACGATCGCTTTGGTGAACAGTCTCGAAGGAGCGTTCGTGTTGAGCCGTTCGCTGCGTAACACCGAAGCGCTCGAGGTCGCGGGGGCCTCGTCGGTGGCTTTCGCGCGCACATTGCTCCCTGCTGCGTGAAGCACCGACGGCAGGCTTCTGAACACCGGGATTTCCCCGCAACGGACAACGGCTTCCGGCCGACCTAGCGGTCGCCAACACCGAAATCCTTTTGGGGAGCCCATGATCATCAGGAAGCTCGTGATCGGCACCATCGCCGCGGCCGCGCTGCTCACCGCGGGCGCGGTACCCGCGACCGCCGCCGAGGCCCAGCCGTCCACCCTCACCACGACGACCAGCAGCACCAAGATCGACGCCGGGCAGACCGTCACGATCTCCGGGAAGCTCACCAAGGCCGACGCCACCCCGATCGCGGGCGCCGAGGTGGGCATCTCGTTCTGCTTCAACGGCTTCTGCGGTGAAGCGCAGGCCAAGCCGGTCACCGACGCCGCCGGTGCGTACAGCGCGACGCTGACCCCGATCCGCACCGGCAACTACCGCGCCGACTTCTTCTCCACCGACCCGTCGATCGCGAACTCGGGCGCCGACACCGCGAAGATCGTCGTGCTCCACCCGGCGAAGATCACGTCGTTCGCGGCGGGCCGGGACGCGGCCAGGGCGGTGACCGGCTCCGGCACGATCGAGTTCCCCGGCCGGTACACCGCGAACCCGATCCCGGTCGAGCTCCAGTACTTCTCGTTCAGCACCTACCGCTGGACCACGGCGGCGACGGTCACCGCCACCTGGAACGGCACCACCTGGGCCTTCGCGGCTTCGGCCGAGCACCGTAAGCCCGGCGCCTGGCGGGTCTTCTACGCCGGCGCGCCCGAGATGTTCCACGCGGCGGCGAGCGACCTCGTCTTCGTGCTCTGACGTTCCGTGAAGGCCTCCTTCCCTACTCTCAGGGTAGG
>NZ_CP150484.1:3013831-3058088 GCF_037997115.1 Amycolatopsis coloradensis | reverse complement strand
CCTTCCCTACTCTCAGGGTAGGGAAGGAGGCCTTCACGGACCACTAGCGGGACGCGAGGTAGGCACGCCAATCGCCGACGGAGGAGATGTCGGTCAGCTCCGGAGAGTCCACATAGGACAAACGGAGGACGGTGGCGAGGCAGGCGGCGCCGTCCTCCAGTTCGATGACGCCCAGCTCCAGTTCCGGCGGTTCGGCGGGGACGAGGTGGTCCCGCAGTACCGTGAGCGGCAGGTCGTAGACCTCGCCCACGACGGACGCGGAGCCGCCTTCGCGCATCGCCGGGAACCGGTCGCCCACGGAGAAGTAGTGGTACTTGGGCGCGGATCGGGCCACGCAGCACAAGGGCGCGCCCTGCAACTGTTCGTGCAGCGGTCCGCCGCGCATCCCGCCGCCGTTGAGGAACATCAGAACCACGACATGATCCCTTCGATCCCGAAGTACACCCCGAACACCGCGGCCAGGATCCCGAGGATCCAGCCGATCTCGCGGATCTTGCCCTTGCAGATCTTGATCAGCACGTAGGCGACCAGCCCGGCGCCGATCCCGTTGGTGATCGAGTAGGTGAACGGGATCAGCGCGATGGTCAGGAATACCGGGATCGCGAAATCCAGGTCCTGCCATGGGATCCGGCGGCACTGCGCCATCATCATCCCGCCGATGACCACCAGCGCGGGCGCCGCGGCCTGCGCCGGGACGACGGCCGCGATCGGCGTCAGGAACAGGGTGGCGGTGAACAACCCGCCGGTGACGATGCTCGCCAGCCCCGTCCGCGCGCCCTCACCGACGCCGGCGGCCGATTCGAGGAACACGGTGTTCGGCGCCGATCCGGTGACGCCGCCCGCCAGCGCGCCCGCGCCGTCGACCAGCAGGATGCGGCCCATCCCCTCGACCTTGCCGTTCTTGACCAGCCCCGCCTCCTCCGAGACGGACGTGATCGTGCCCATCGCGTCGAAGAACCCGGACAGCACCAGCGTGAACAGGAACACCGCGGCCGTCACCGCGCCCGCCGAACCGAATCCGCCGAAGAGGTCGATGTCGCCCAGCAGGCTGAAATCGGGATGCGCCACGACCTGGTCGGGCACCTTGGGTTCCACCAGCCCCCAGCCCTCGACGTGGAACACGCTGTTGACCAGCATCGCGAGCCCGGTCGCGACCGCGATGCTGATCAGCACCGCACCCGGCACCCCGCGGCTCACGAGCACGATCATCAGCAACAGCCCGAGGCAGAAGATCGCGATCGGCCAGCCTTCGAGATGGCCGGCGATCCCCATCCGCACCGGCACCGTCGACTGGGCGGAGTCCGGTGTCCTGGTCACGAATCCGGCGCTGACCAGGCCGACCAGCGCGATGTAGAGCCCGATGCCGACGGTGATCGCGACCTTGAGCGCCATCGGGATCGCGTTGATGATCCGCTCGCGGATGCCGGAAACGGCCATCAACAAGATGCAGAAGCCTTCGAGGACGACGAGCCCGAAGGCCTGCGCCCACGTCATGGCCGGAGCCATCTGGAAGGCGACGACACCGTTGACGCCGAGACCGGCCGCGAGCGCCAGCGGCGCGTTGCCGACCAGTCCCATCAGGATCGTGGTGACCCCCGCCGCCAGCGCGGTCGCGGTGGTGATCGCCTCGGTGCTCAGCCGGGCTCCGGTGATGTCGGCCGACGCCCCGAGGATGAGCGGGTTGAGCAGCACGATGTAACACATCGCGACGAACGTGGTGATCCCGCCGCGCACCTCGCGGCCGATCGTGCTGCCGCGGTGGGAGATCTTGAACCAGCGGTCGAGCCCGGACAGCCGCCCCGGCTCGGGTGAGGGCAGGTGGGGACGCTCGGTACCTAATTGGGTCATGCCTACTCCACAACGTTGTGGGGCGGGAAGAGAATCAGTAAGCCAACGGTCGGCGGAGCAGTTGTGGCAGCCGAACCAGCCGACTACGTCGTGAACCCGCCCGGTCGAAGACCCCGTTATCGCGGCGGCAGGGCGCCTCTTCACACCTGGCGCACGTCGATTCGAGAACGAGCGCCCTGGCGACGCGATAGCGGTCGCGGGTTCACCTGGATCAGTAAGCCTTCTTGTCGGGTTTCGACAGCCAGGCCTGGAAAGGCGCGAAAGAGTCCGGAAGGGACAGTTGGCCGACGGGTAGTGACCAGGTCTCGCGCGGGCGGGAAAAGAGGTCGTAGAACTCGCGGTCGTCGAAGCCCGCCTCGGCCGCGTCGTGACGGTCCGCGGCGTAGACGACCTTGCCGACACGCGCCCAGAGCGCGGCGGAAAGACAGAGCGGGCAAGGCTCGCAGGAGGTCACGAGGACGCAGCCGTCGAGTTTGTGGTCGCCGATCGCCTGGCAGGCCGCGCGGATCGCGACCACCTCGGCGTGCGCCGTCGGGTCCAGCGTCGGGGTCACCTGGTTGGTCCCGGTGGCCAGCACCGAGCCGTCACGGACGATCATCGCGCCGAACGGGCCGCCGCCGCTTTCGACGTTCGCGGTGGCCAGCTGGACGGCTTCGGCAAGCCATTTCCGCTCGTCGGATTCCGAAATGGACAGACGGGTACCCACGGATGTGCTCCTAGCTCGAAAAAGTACGGATATCAGGTGCCGGTGAGGTGCTCCGGGCGCACCGGGACGCGGGACAGCGCGAACCCGGTGGCCGCGCGGATGGCCGCGACGATCGCCGGGGTGGACGAGATCGTCGGCGGTTCCCCGACCCCGCGCAGACCATACGGGGCGTTGGGGTCGGGCCGTTCCAGGACGTCGATGTCCATCGGCGGCATGTCCAGTACCGTCGGGATCAGGTAGTCGGTGAACGACGGGTTGCGGATCTTCCCGCCGTCGGTCTGGATCTCCTCCATCACCGCGAGCCCGAGTCCCTGCGCGGAACCGCCCTGGATCTGCCCGAGCACCGCCTGCGGGTTGAGCGCCTTGCCGACGTCCTGCGCGCAGTCGAGCGCGACGACCTTGATCAGGCCGAGTTCGGTGTCGACGTCCACGACCGCGCGGTGTGCCGCGAAACCGTACTGGACGTGCGCGTTCCCCTGTCCGGTCTCGGGATCGATGGGCACGGTCGGCCGGTGCCGCCATTCCACGGTCTCGTCGAACACCTCGTCGCCGAGGACGTCGGCGAGGTCCGCGAGCACGCTGCCGTCGGCGGAGACGACCTTGTTCCCGACGACGTTCAGCTTCCCGTCCGTGGCGAGCTTGCCCGCCAGATGCTTGTGCAGCCCCGAACGCACCGCGACGCACGCCGCCTGGACGGCGCCACCGGTGACGTAACTCTGCCGGGAGGCCGACGTCGAACCGCCGTTGCCGATATTGGTGTCCATCGGCAGGATCGTCACCTGCTCGATGCCGAGTTCGGTCCGCACGATCTGCTGCATGATCGTGACCAGGCCCTGTCCGACCTCGCAGGCCGCGGTGTGCACGGTCGCCGCGGGTTCGCCGCCGACGAGTTGCAGCCGCACGCGGGCGGTCGAGTAGTCGTCGAAACCCTCGGAGAAACAGATGTTCTTGATGCCGACCGCGTAGCCGACACCACGGACGACGCCTTCGCCGTGCGTGGTGTTGGAGACGCCGCCGGGCATACGGCGCAGGTCGAGTTCCTCGTGCGTCACGGGCAACGGCTTGGCGCGCAGGCGTTCCAGCAGTTCGGCGACCGGGGCGGCCGAGTCGACGATCTGACCCGTCGGCATGACGCTGCCTTCGGCCATGGCGTTGCGGATCCGGATGTCGACCGGGTCGAGGCCGCAGGCTTCGGCGAGCTTGTCCATTTGGGACTCGTAGGCGAAGCCCGCCTGCACCGCGCCGAAGCCGCGCATCGCGCCACAAGGCGGGTTGTTGGTGTACACGCCCCAGCAGTCAACCGAAGCACTGTCCACATTGTACGGACCAACACCGAGCGTGGCCGCGTTCGCGACGACCGCGCCGGTGGACGACGCGTACGCGCCGCCGTCCAGGTACAGCTTCGCCCGGACATAGACGAGGCGGCCGTCCTTGTCGGCCCCGTGCTCGTAGTACATCTTCGCCGGGTGGCGGTGCACGTGACCGTAGAAGGATTCCTCGCGGTTGTAGACCATCTTCACCGGCTTGCCGGTGTGCAGCGCCAGCAAACACGCGTGGACCTGGATCGAGAGATCCTCGCGGCCGCCGAACGCGCCGCCGACGCCACCCAGCGTCAGCCGCACCTTCTCCTTGGGCAACCCCAGCGCGGCCACGATCTGCTGCTGGTCGACGTGAAGCCACTGCGTGGCCACGTAAAGGTCGACACCGCCTTCGGTGTCCGGGATCGCCATGCCGGACTCCGGCCCGAGGAAGGCCTGATCCTGCATGCCGACTTCGTAGACCCCGGACACCACGACGTCGGCCTTCACCGACTGGTCACCGTGCCGGATCTTCGCGTACCGCACGACGTTCCCGCCGGGGTGCAGCTCGGCTCCCTCGCCGGCGGCGGCCTTCTCGGAATCCGTCACCGGTTCGAGGACCTCGTAGGAGACCTTGATCCGCTTCATCGCGCGGCGCGCGGTCTCGGGGTGGTCCGCGGCGACGAGCGCGACGGGCTCGCCCTGGTAGCGCACGACGTCGACGGCGAGCACCGGCTGATCCGCGTGCTCCAGGCCGTACCTGTTCACGCCGGGCACGTCGTCGTGGGTCAGCACCGCGTACACCCCTTGCACCGCAAGGGCTTCGGTGATGTCGATACCGGTGATCCGCGCGTAGGGATGCGGGCTGCGCAGCGTCGCGCCCCACAGCATGTCCTCGTGCCACAGATCCGAGGAGTAGGCGAATTCGCCACGGACCTTGACCGTGCCGTCGGGCCGCCGCGGGCTCGTCCCGACCCCGTTCCCGGTGGTCTGCTTGGAGACTTCGGTGGTGGTCATACCGTCTCCCTCAGCCGTGCACTGGCCACGGCCAGCTCACGGGCGATCTCGTCTTCGGATTCCTCGCGTAGCGCGCCGCCTTCGACGACGGTCGCGCCGCCGACGTACAGCCGCTCGACCGGCGGGGTCGTGCCGAGCACCAAGGCGGCGACCGGGTCCGTGATCCCGGCGTAGTTCAGGCCGTTCAGGTTCCAGACCGCGAGGTCGGCGAGCTTGCCCACCTCGATCGAACCCAGGTCCTTCTGACGGCCGAGGCAGCGCGCGCCGCCCATCGTGCCCATCCACAGGGCCTCGCGCGTGGTCAGCCCACGCGGTCCGCCGCGCTGCCGGGCCTGCAGCAGCGACTGGTGCAGTTCCTCGCCGAGGCCACCGGACTCGTTGGACGCCGCGCCATCGGCGCCGAGGCCGACCGGCACCCCGGCGTCGAGCAGCTGCCGGACCGGGGCGATCCCGGCGCCGATGCGCCCGTTCGACGTCGGGCAATGCGCGGCACCGGTGCCGGTGGCGCCCATCCGCCGGATCGCCTCCGGGGCGAGATGGATCGAGTGCGCGAGCCAGACGTCGTCGGCGAGCCAGCCGAGTTTGTCGGCGTACTCGGCCGGGGTGCAGCCGGCTTCGGCGAGGCACTGCTTCTCCTCGTCGTCCGTCTCGGCGAGGTGCGTGTGGAGCCGGACGCCCTTGCGGCGCGCCAATTCCGCCGCGCCGGTCATCAACCGCTCGCTTACCGAGAACGGCGAGCACGGACCGGCCGCGATCTGCAGATGCGCGCCGGCGGACGCGTCGTGGAACCGGTCGATCGCGGCCTCGGTGCCCAGCAGCGCGGCCTCGGTCTCCTCGACGAGGTTGTCCGGCGGCAGCCCGCCCTGCGACTCGCCCCGGTCCATCGAGCCGCGCACTACGTGCAGCCGCACACCGACGCGGATCCGGGCGGCGGCCAGGGCTTCGACCTGGTCGCCGCCGTCACGCGGGAAGACGTAGTGGTGGTCGGCGACCGTGGTGCAGCCGGTGGTCGCGAGCCGGGTGAGCCCGGCCGTGGCCGCCGCGTGCGTGATCTCGGCGTCGAGCCTGCCCCAAATCGGGTACAGCGCGACCAGCCATTCGAAAAGCGTGTGGTCGGCGGCGAGGCCGCGCGTGGCCCACTGGTAGAGGTGGTGGTGGGTGTTGACCAGACCTGGCGTGACCAGGCAGCCGGAGCCGTCGACGCGGTCGTCGTACTCGCCGTCGGGCGCCTTCCCCGCGCCGACCGCCGCGATCCGGTCGTTCTCGATGACGACGTGGCCCGAAGCGTGTTCGGTGCCCGCCCCGTCGACGGTGGCGATCGCGGCGTTCTCGATGACGGTCTTCACGTGGTCTCTCCCCTTGTCGCGGCCAGCCGGACGGCGTCGAGGATCTTCTCGTATCCGGTACACCGGCAGAGGTTCCCCGCCAAAGCCTCCCGAATCTCCTCGTCGGCGGGGTTTTCGACGCGGTTGAGCAGGTCGTGCGCCGCGACCACGAGGCCGGGGGTGCAGAAGCCACATTGGACGGCACCTGCGTCCACAAAGGACTGCTGGACGCGATCCAGCTTGTCGCCCTCGGCGAGCCCTTCGACCGTGCGGACCTCGCGGCCTTCGACCTGACCGGCCGCGACCAGGCACGAACACACCGGGACGTCGTCGAGGTACACCGTGCAGGAGCCGCATTCGCCCTGTTCACAGGCGTTCTTGGAGCCCGGGAGGCCGAGCCGCTCGCGGAGGACGTAAAGCAGGCTTTCACCCTCCCAGACGTCGTCGGCCTGACGGGACTCGCCGTTGATCGTCACGTTCACGCGCACTCGCGTTCACCCTTCTGGAAGTCGTTCCACGCCCAGGTCAGCGTCCGCCGCGCCAGGACGGACAGCGCGTGCCTGCGGTAGTCGGCGCTGCCGCGGACGTCGTCGATCGGCGACGCCGCCTCCGACACCAGCTCGCCGAACCGGCGTTTGACGGAATCCGTGATCGAAGCCTTGGTGGCCCAGGGAAGTTCGTCGCCGAGAAACTCTTCGGCGGCGGTCGCGCGGCGCGGGGTCGGCGCCGCCGAACCGACGGCCGCGCGGATCTCGCGAGCGTCCAGGTGCAGCGCCAGCGCGAACGAGCAGACCGCGATGACCATCGCGTTGCGCGTCCCGACCTTGGCGAACTGCTGCGGGCCGACCTCGGCTGGCAGGTGCACCGCGGTGATCAGCTCGTCGGGTTCGAGGGCGTTGCGTTTGACGCCGAGGTAGAACTCCTCGGCCGGGATCAACCGGGTGCCGCGGACGGACGCGGCTTCCACCTCGGCGCCGAGCACGAGCAGGACGGGATGCGTGTCCCCGGCGGGTGAGGCTGCGCCGAGGTTGCCGCCGACGGTGCCCCGGTTGCGGATCTGCGGTGACCCGACGGTGCGCGAGGCCATGGCCAGCGCGGGCAGAACTTCACCCAGCTCAGCGATCACCCGGACGTAGGGCACCGAGGCACCGAGCCGGATCCTGCCGTCGGTCTCGGTCCATTCGGCGAGTTCGGCGACCCGGTTGAGATCGAGCAGCGCACCGGGGCGGCGGTGGTCGAAGTTGAGCTCCACCATGACGTCCGTGCCGCCCGCGATGGGCACCGCGTCGGGCCGCTCGGCCTTGACGGCGAGCGCCTCGGTCAGCGAGCTGGGGCGCAGGAAATCCACTCTCGGGCTCCTCGGTTCGGCGGCGATGTGTGACGGCTGACTCAGTAGACGCCCTGTGCCCGTATGGCGGCAACGGTGCCGAAGCATGAAATCTCCCCTGCACGACCGGGTCGTTTTGTGCTTTCCTACAAACCTGATGACGACCGTGAAAACTCTGCTCGCGCTGCCCGGGCTGCGCTTGCGCGTACGTGCCGGGACGGCCTTGCTCGACCGTCCGGTGTCCCGGATCTACGTCACGGAACTGTCCGATCCCGGGCGGTACGTGTCTGCGGGCGAACTCGTCCTGAGCGGGTTGCTGTGGTGGCGCGGGCCGGGTGATTCGGAGGCGTTCGTCGCGGCGCTCGCGAAGGCCGGGGCGGCGGCTCTGGCGGCGTCCGGAGCCGACTCCGACGGGATTCCCGAAGACCTCGTCGAAGCCTGTACGCGACAGGGGATCCCGTTGCTCGAGGTGCCGGCGGACCTGTCGTTCTCGGTCGTCACCGAACGCGTCGTCCTGGCACTGGCCGCGGCCGCGGAAGGCGCTCGCAAACGTTTGCTTTCAGCGGCCACGGAAGACTCGTCGGTCGAGGCCCTCCTGGAGCGAGCGCGCGGCGAGATCGGCCTGCCCTGCTGGGTGGTGCCCGTCGGCACGCCGTCGGATCTCGTGCGCCGGTTCGTCGCCGCGGGCGGGCGTTCCCTGGAAGCCGACGACGTCTCGCTCCGGCCGGTCGGCGGCAGGCACGCGCTGCCGTGGCTGCTCGCGATCGGCGGCAGGCTGACCGCCGCACAGGCGGAGATCGCCGAGGAACTCGCCGGGCTGATCGGGCTCGCGCGCACGCGGGCGGACGAGGTCCGCGCCGTCACCGACAGGGTGCTCGAACCTTTGCTCGCCGCGCTCGACGAGGGAAGCGATCCGCACGCGGCGCTGACCGCGACCGGGCTGCGCGGCGATCTCCGGGTCGTCGTCGCGCGCACCGAGGGCTCCGAAGCGGCGCGCGGCATCCTGACCGAACTCATGCCGCCGGGCGCGCTCGTCGGCCCCGCCGGCGAAACCACCTGGGCGCTGGCCGAGGACGACGGCGAATGGCCGGAGGACTGGCCCGCCACGGTGACCGACACACTGACCGGAGTGGAATCCTTGTTGCCGTGCCGCCGGGTGCTGATCGGCGTCAGCGACCGTTCCCCGGTCTCCGTGCTGCGGGGCGCGAAAGAGGTCGCGCATTATGCGCTGGCCGCGGCGGCGGAACGGCCCGGCACGATCGAAGTCGTCCCCGGCGGCGAGATCGGCATGCACCGGCTCCTGCTGGCGGGCGCTCCCGACGATCTGCGGGCGGCGTTGCGGCGACGAGTGCTGGGACCGCTGCTGAACTACGACGCAGAACAGGGCACCGATCTGGTGCACACCGTGCGCGTCTTCCTCGAATGCTCCGGCTCGCCGACGCGAGCCGCCCGGGCGCTGCACGTCCACGTCAACACCTTGCGCTACCGGATCGGGCGCGCGAGCGAACTGCTCGGCACCGACCTGACCGAGTTCACCGAACAGCTCGACGTCTATTTGGCCTTGTCGGCAGGGAGCTGAAATGGGCATCACCACGGCGAAAGAAGCCGCCTACGACCCGCGCGTGGTCGCTTTCGGCCGGATGATGGGCGCCGCGAACCGGCTCGAATACCTGCTCGGCCGCGCGCTGGAGACCGAATGTGGGATCTCGCACCTGATGTTCGAGGTCCTGCTCATCGTCGGCAGGTCGGGTGAAGCCGGGATGAGCATGCGCGCGATCGCGCAGGAGCAGGTGCTGACCACCGGCGGCGCGACCAGGCTGGTCGACCGGATGACCACCCTCGGCCTTGTCGTCCGTTCCAGCGCCCCCGACGACCGCCGCGTGCAACTCGTCAGGCTGACCGCGCAAGGCGAGGAGACGACCGTGCGGGCCGCGCGGGTGCACGTCGAGAACATCCAGCGGCTCTTCCTCGACCCGCTGCCCGCCGACCACCGTGAACGGTTCGCGCAGGACCTCCGGACGCTGAGCCACTCGGCCCGTGACGCACTCCCCAAACTCCGGTAGGAATATCTGACCAGTCAGACATCGTTGAGTCCCGTCATGAAGCTCATCTACGTCTTCGACGCGTACTGCGGCTGGTCGTACGGGTTCGCCCGCACCATGGCCGACGTCGCGGACCGGCATCCGGACCTGCCGGTCGAAGTGGTGTCCGGCGGCCTGTTCCTCGGCGGGCGCCGGGTCCCGATCCGGCGGTTCGGCTACGTCCAAGGAGCCAACGCCGAGATCACCCGCCGGACCGGCGTGCCGTTCGGGGAGAGCTACGAACGGCTCATCGCGGACGGGGAGTTCGTCATGGACTCCGAAGCCGCCGCCTGCGGGATGGCGGCGTTGCGCGAGGTCGAGCCGGACCGCGCGGTACGGCTCGCGGCGCTGCTGCAGGAGGCCTTCTACCTCGACGGGCTGAGCCTGTCCGAGGTCTCGACCTATCGCGTGGTCGCGCAGCGGGCAGGCCTGGACGGGGACGCCGTCGAGGCCGCGCTGGACCGGGTTTCCGCCGCGGACGACTTCCGGCGGGCGCGGGAATTGGGTGTCACCGGATACCCCACCCTGCTCGCCGACGATGGAGAACGGGTCGTCACGCTGGTCTCCGGAAACGCGAGCGCGGACGAGGTGGAGCGGCGGATCGGCTCGCTGGTTTCCTGAGCTGCGTTCTATCCGGCGCGAGGATCGCCCGGATCGATCATTTCCGCGCCGATGATCGTGCCGATCTGGTCGGCCGCCCGCACGACCTCGGCGGGCGGGTTCGCTGCCCGCTCCGCCAGTTCGTCCTGCCGACCCGGCTCGCCCCGGTCTTCGCCGGGCGCCACCAGTCGCGGATCGAACTCTTGGCGCAACTGAACGCCAGTGTCCCGCAGTTGCCCCCGAAGCTGCTCCAGGCGCACCTCTCCCTCCTCGATCTCCAGCCGATGACGCTGCCAGGTCATCACCATCTCCAGCAGCCGGTGCAACCCGTACAGGGCTGCCGCGCCATAGGCGACCGGCGCCGAACGCTCGGCGAGCCCCGACAACACGCTCACCCACGGACTGGCCATGGTGGTCCGGACGATTCCAGGAGACCTCGGCAGAACCCGCGCCGAGGGATCGAGCCATCGCGACCCGACGGGCGGGAGCAAACTGGCGTGGCCCGCCAGGATCAGCAGCGCGGTAACGTTCCGCTGATAGTCCTCCAGCGTAGGCACCGGGCCGAGGTCCACTTCGAGGAAGAGCAGTGGACCGGCCGCCGCGTCGGGGTCCAAGGGGTCGATGCCACGGCTGATTCCCATAAGCCGATACTGCCCGATTCCGGGCACACCACAAAGTCGGCTCTCGCCACTTAAGCTGGCGTCATGCCTACCTCCACAGTGGTCCGGGCGGCGACGTCCGCGGACGCAGGTGCCATCGCGAAAATCTGGTTCCACGGCTGGCAGGACGGCCATCTCGGCAACGTGCCCGACTCGCTCGTCCGTATCCGCACCCGCGAGTCGTTCTGGGAGCGAGCCGCGGAGCGCGTCGGCGACACGACAGTCGCCGTACTGGACGGCGAGGTGGCGGGTTTCGTGATGGTCGTCGGCGATGAGGTCGAACAGGTCTACGTTTCTTCGGATCATCGCGGAAGCGGCGTGGCCGGCGTGCTGCTCTCGGAAGCCGAACGGCTGGTGAGCGCAGACGGGCATTCACGCGCTTGGCTCGCGGTGGCACCGGGGAACGCGCGGGCGCGGCGGTTTTACGAACGGTGCGGGTGGGTTGACAATGGAGAGTTCGACAATCGGGTCACCGGTCCGGAGGGGATGGTTTCGGTGCCTTGCCGGCGTTATGTGAAGACGGTTGCCTGAACCTTCGCAATCAGGTGACCAATTGCGGCGGGGTTTCGGGCCACCACATCACCCTTACGTAATCGACCTTACGGGCACCGCAGGCGCGTTGACGATGGGAAGCCCGGGAAATGAGCCTCCGGTTTCATTGCCTCAGCGTGTTCACACCACAACGAGCGGATCACCCTTCAGTGGTAAATGCACTCGTTCGCGGTGACTTAAAATTACGAACACGTGTTCGACTATTTTGCGGTATTGTTGAGAGGTGTCCGAGACCTTCCTTCCCGAGTTGCCGCAGGAACTGTGGCGCGCCGGCAAGCTGGAGCTTGCCCACGGCGCGCAACAGTCCCTGCGGGTGATCAGGATGGCTACCGCCGGGTTGGGGCAATTCCTGGCGGAGATCGAGTCTCGGGGCGTCAAGGACTTGTACGGCTATGGCCGTACGGCTGGTTGGTTCGCGGATGTGGCGGGGTTGTCGCTCGGCGAAGCACGTTCGGTGGTGAACCGGGCCATCGCACTGAATCCCACGCGTACGTTGGACGGCACCGAGGTTCCCGCCGTGGCACCGGCTACTGCCGCTGTCGCCGCCGAAGGCTTGGTCGGTGACGAGCGGATCGAGCAGATCCTGGAGATCTTGAAGAAGCTCCCCGCCGAGACCTCCTCCGAGGACCGCGCCAGCGCCGAGAAGATTCTCGCCAATCTTGCCCGCGATGCCGGTCCTCGCCAGTTGGCGGAAGCTGAAGCGAACCTCCTGGCGTTGCTGGACCAGGACGGCACCGAGCCGAAGGATCCTGAACCGAAGGAGCCGCGCCGGGAAATCACCCTGGAGCGCCGCAAAGACGGATTCTGGAAACTCACCGGTCTCCTGGACGACGAGACCGGTGCCCGCACCGCCGCCGCGCTGGAAGCCTACGCCCAGCCACGGCCAGTGGACGAGTTCGGCCAAGCCGATCTGCGAATGAAATGCGAGCGCATGGGCGACGCCTGGGTCGACCTCCTCGACCTGGCCATCGCGTGCCCCGACCAGCCCGGCACCAGCGGCTACCGCACCCTCGTCAATGTCACCATCGGGCTCGACGAACTCAAAACCGGCCTCGGCACCGCGTGCCTGGATTTCGTCGGGACGATGACCGCCCGCGAAGCCCGCCTCGCCGCCTGCGACTGCCTGATGCTGCCGGTCGTGATGAGCGCCGCGGGCGAACCCCTCGACGTGGGGCGGCTACGACGATTCGTCACCCCGGGCCAGAGGCGTGCGTTGAACATCCGCGATGGTGGCTGTGCGTTCCCCGGCTGTCATCGGAAACCGAAGCACTGCCACGCTCATCACAGTCACCATTGGGCAGACGGTGGCCCCACGAATTCCCGGAATCTGGTGCTGCTGTGCGGTTTTCATCACCGGCTGATCCACCACGGCGACTGGGAAGTCCACATGGCCGCCGACGGGCTACCGGAATTCATCCCACCCCAATACCGGGATCCGCTCCGACAACCCCGGCGCAACACCCTCCACCACCGCTGACCACCGAGAAGCCCGTCGGCCACACCGGCGACGGGCCCCTCGGCATGCCCACTGGAACCACAGGACCGAGCTAGGCCTTGTGGCTCAATGTGTTTTGGCGACTCGTGGGCGGGTCCCAGTGATGTCGCGGGATGCGATCCCGGATGACGTGTGGTCGGTAATCGGCCGTTGTCCCTGTCGGCGAAGGCAGCGGGTCGGGTCGTTCGGCGGATCGTGCGCCTGTGCTGGGCGTGGCCGCGCGGTGGCGTTCGTCCTGACTCCCGGGCAGGCGGCGGACACCAGCCTACTCGCGCGGCGTTTCCCCAAGCTCAAACAGTGGCGCGGAATCGTGAAGAAGTCTGACAAGCCGGCCGCGACACTCCGCGGAACTCGGCGCAGCGGCGCCAAAACCTCCTCGAGTTCGCCGTACCGAACATTCTTCGGTGGACTACCAGAATGGGGACCGACCTGGCCGTTGCCCAGCAACTCCGCGAAGATCAGATAATGCTCGATCTCCGCCTCGAGCGCGGAGCGGGTGATAGGCCAGATCAGGAACTCGCCCGAATCGGTCTCATCCGCGCCGCGAAGTACGCGCTCTGAAAGTAACAGGGCACACCAACCACGTCGGCCACGCCCGACACTGGACCATCCCAGTAATCATTCTCGACATACACGCGTTCATAACCCTGAGCCATCAGGACCCGCCGCCGATGAGCCACATCATCCACTGGAACCCACAGCCCGGACTTGTAGCCGGTGGCGGCGGCCCCTACGTCGATTTCCCGATCTTCGAGGCGTTGCGGGACATCTCCCTCTCCCTGAGCGAGGGCGATCGCGTCGGCCTGGCCCCACGCCGAGGTCGAACACCGGCGCGATCCGGCCGACCACCCGTGCGCTGCCTCTGGTCGGCATCGTAGATGCCAGACAGTAACCGCAGGAGCGTGGACTTCCCGGCGCCGTTGTGCCCGGCCAAATCCCGAGGTCTCCGGCCACGAGAACATCCTGATCCGAGGCCTGTTCCTCGGCATGAGCCGCAAGCAGATGGCGAAACGGGTCGACGACATCGCGGAGTTCACCGAACTCGGTGACTACCTTCACCTGCCCTTGCGCACCTACCCCGCGGGCATGCGGGTGCGGCTCGCGCTCGGCGTGGTCACCACCATCGACCCGGAGATCCTCATCCTCGACGAGGGGCTCGGCGCGATCGACGCCGCGTTCCTCACCAAGGCCCGCGAACGCCTGGTCGACCTCGCCCGCCGCTCCGGACTGCTGGTGTTCGCCTCCCACTCCGACGAACTACTGCGCGAACTGTGCACCACCGCCCTTTGGATGGACGAAGGACGGATCCGGGCGCGCGGCTCACTCGACGAAGTACTCGCGACCTATCACGGCTGATTCAGAGAAAGATCTTGACCAGTTGATCCTGGCCGTCCGGGTCCCGCAGCACGACCTGCTTGCCCGCGCGGAGTTCCGCGTCGACGAACTCGTAGACCAGCAGCGCGCGGTTGACCAGGTCAACCTTCTTCAACCCGGTGCGCTCCTGCAGTTTGCCCAGCGCGTCGACCGCCTCGGCGATCAGCGCGACATTGACGCGATCGACCACCGCGGGGCGGCCGGTCGCGGTCTCCTCGACCGATGGCATACCCGCTCCCTTCCCTGCGACCGTAAGGGCCGCCGCCCCATGCTGACACAGAAGGTGCGCTTTAACCACATTTTCCACAGTAAAAATGTGTGAGATGGGTTGCGACTTACCTCAGGGCGGTCCTACAGTGGGTCTCGGCCCTCCGGGGCCGGGCCAGACCGACATCCGTCCCATGCGACGGACGGCAAGTGCGACCACTCACTTCGTCGGCCTGACAGGAGGAACGCGGCGCGCGAGCTGGGAGGAAGCTCGCGAGCCGCAGATGTGAGGGGAAACGGAGGCAGCTGGGGAGTCGCCTCCGGAAGAAAGTGGTCCCCAGCTTGACGCGCCAATCCCGGCTCGCCTGACTGGGTCGGAAAGGGCATGCGCATGGCTGCCGAAATCGAGGGCCCGGGAGAGACCGCGCCCGTGGAAGCAGTACCGGGCTGGGACGAGACACCGACCCCGCTCGCCAGGATCAGGATCGAAACGACCGAGCTGAAGGCCGAAGCGGCGGTGCCCGCCACCGAAACCCGCCGGCTCCTCGCGACGATCCTGAACACGTTGTTGGTGCTCGGAGCCGTACTCGGCCCGGCGCTCACGTTGCAGGTGGTTCCGGCCGCCTTTCCGGTGTGGGCGACGGCGGGAACGATCGCAGCCCAGCTCGCCATGCTGGTGCTCGTCGCGAAGTCCGCGCACCCGAAGGAGACGCCCGGCCGCGGTTCATCCGTCTGACGCCGCCCGGGCGAGGAGCGGCTTAGCGAACGCCTGCCACGAAAGGCGCTCGCTCAGCCGCTCCTCACACCGTCCGTCGCGCGTAGCCGTCCAACTCCGCCCGGGAGAACGAAAGCTCCCCCACGTCCACGGCCCCGCAATCCAGCCCGCGCACCAAGAAACTCGCCAAGGCCTGAGCGGTCGCCGGTTCGTCGAGCACCCCGCGCCCGGTCTGGTCCGCGTAGTCCCGCAATCGGCCCAGCGCCGCCGGGAAACCCTCGCGGAAGAACGCGTACGTGGCGGCGAACCGGGTCGGCAGCTGGTGCGGGTGCAGATCCCAGCCCTGATAGAAGCCGCGTTCGAAGGATCGCCGCACCAGCCGCAGATGTTCGCGCCAGGCCGGGAGGATCGCGTCGCCGACGGGCAGCTTGTTCGTCGAGCCGTCCGAAAGCCGGACGCCGGTGCCCGCGGCCGAAACCTGCATGAGCTCCTTGGCGAAGTCCGCAGCCGGATGTTCCATGCTCTGGTACTCGGCGCCGATCCCGAGCCCGGCGCTGTAGTCGTAGGTTCCGTAGTGCAGACCCGAACACCGGCCGCGCGCGGCTTCGATGATCCGCGGGACCGCCACCGTCCCGTCAATGTCCACAATGGACTGGGCGGTCTCGATCTGGACTTCGAACCGCAGCGCGCCCTCGGGCAGCCCGTACGCGGATTCGAGACGCTCCAGGACATCCGCCGCCACTTCGACCTGTTCGACGGCGGTCACCTTCGGCAGCGTGACGACGAAACCATCCGGCAGCGGACCGCTTTCCAGCAACCCGGCCAGGAAGAGATCGAGCGTGCGGATGCCGCGACGGCGGGTCGCCCGCTCGAAGCTCTTGAACCGGATGCCGACGAACGGTGTGCCGCCCGTGACGGCGAGAGTCCGTCCGGCGGCGAGCGCGATGGCGTCCTCTTCGTCGTCGCCCGGCCTGCCGAGGCCGTCCTCGAAGTCGATCCGCAGATCCTCGATCGGCTCGGTCAGCAGTTTGGTCCGGACCCGGTCGGCGATGTCCGCGTCCAGGCCCAGCTGATCGGCGTGCTCACCGAAGACCCGCAGCGCCTGCTTGCCCCAGTCCGCCACGAGCCGCGTCTTGTACCGCGACGCGGGCACGTACACGGTGTGCACGGGCTGGCGGCCGGGCGGCTCGCCGGGGTACTTGGCCACGACGCGCGCGTCGGCTTCTGCCAGACGCGCGTCAGCGGCGGTGTAAACGTCCTCGGTGAGCCGCCCGTTCCCCATCTGTCTACTTGATCCGTTCGTAGGCGGGCAGGGTCAGGAAGTCCGGGAACTCGTCGGCGAGCGCGACCTGCTCGAACAGCTCGACTGCGGGCTCCAGCAGCTCCGGCTTGATCTCGGCGGCGAGCTCGCCGCGGACCTCGGCCAGCACGCCGCGCACCAGCTCCTCGGTGACCTTGTCGCCGGTGTCGAGCTGCGTGCCGTTGCGCACCCACTGCCACACCTGCGAACGCGAGATCTCCGCGGTGGCGGCGTCCTCCATCAGGTTGTGGATGGCCGCCGCGCCGTTGCCGCCCAGCCAGGAGGCGATGTAGCGGATGCCGACGTCGACGGCGGCACGCAGCCCGGCCGCGGTGGCGCTGCCCGGCGTAGAAGCCGCGTCGAGCAGCTGATCGGCGGTGACGGACACCTCGTCGCGGGTGCGGTCGAGCTGGTTCGGCTTGTCGCCGAGGACCTTGTCGAACTCCTCGCGGCAGATGTCCACCATGCCGGGGTGCGCGACCCAGGAGCCGTCGAAGCCGTCGCCGGCCTCACGACTCTTGTCGGCGCGGACCTTGTCGAGCGCCGCGGCGGTGACCTCCGGGTCCTTGCGGTTCGGGATGAACGCGGCCATGCCGCCGATCGCGAACGCGCCGCGCTTGTGGCAGGTGCGCACCAGCAGCTCGGTGTACGCGCGCATGAACGGCGCGGTCATGGTGACCGAGTTGCGGTCCGGCAGGACGAACTTCTCGCCCGCGTCGCGGAAGTACTTGATGACGCTGAACAGGTAGTCCCAGCGGCCGGCGTTGAGGCCGGAGGCGTGCTCGCGCAGTTCGTAGAGGATTTCCTCCATCTCGAACGCGGCCGGGATGGTCTCGATCAGCACGGTCGCGCGGACGGTGCCGTGCTCGATGCCGAGCGCCTTCTCCGCGTGGGTGAAGACGTCGTTCCAGAGCCGGGCTTCGAGGTGGCTCTCCATCTTCGGCAGGTAGAAGTACGGGCCCTTGCCGCGGTTGAGCAGTTCCTGCGCGTTGTGGAAGAAGTGCAGGCCGAAGTCGACCAGCGCGCCCACGGCCTGGCGCCCGCCGAAGGACAGGCCACGCTCGTCGAGGTGCCAGCCGCGCGGGCGGACGACGATGGTCGCGTGCTCGACGTCGTCACGCAGGGCGTAGCTCTTGCCGCCGCTTTCCAGCGTGATGGTCTCGCGGACCGCGTCGTACAGGTTGACCTGACCCGAGACGACGTTCGCCCAGTGCGGCGTGTTGGCGTCCTCGAGGTCGGCGAGCCAGACCTTGGCGCCGGAGTTCAGCGCGTTGATGGTCATCTTGCGGTCGGTAGGGCCGGTGATCTCGACGCGGCGGTCGCGCAGCGCGGGCGGGGCCTCGGCGACCTTCCAGTCGCCCTCGCGGATCTCCTTGGTCTCGGGCAGGAAGTCGAGTTTGCCGGTGGTCCTGGCCTCCTCGCGGCGCTTGCTCCTGGCCTGCAGCAGCTCGTCGCGGCGGGCGGCGAAGGCCTCGTGCAGGCCGGCGAGGAAGGCGAGGGCCTCCGGCGTGAGGATTTCGTCCCCGCGCTCGACCGGATCGCCGAGCACCTGAGCTTCAGACATGAGTAACACCCCGAGTTCGGATAAATAACGTCCCTACGGTTTTACATGACGGACTATAGTTTCTGCATAGCGGAACATCAACGCCGACGTAAGGAGTACCACGGTGGCAGCGGAGAAGAACGGGCGCGATGGCGGCGTCCAGTCCCTTCAGCGGGCCTTCGAGCTCCTCGAGCATCTCGCGGACACCGGCGGGGAGGCCAGTCTTTCGGAGCTGGCGACCCTGTCCGGGTTGCCGATGCCGACCATCCACCGGCTGATCAGGACACTGGTGGACCTGGGTTACGTCCGGCAGAACACCAACCGCCGGTACGCGCTGGGCGCCCGCCTCATCCGGCTGGGCGAGAACGCCAGCATGCAGTTCGGCTCGTGGGCGCGGCCGCTGCTCGCGGAACTGGTCGACGAGGTCGGCGAGACCGCGAACCTCGCCGTCCTGGAACGCGACGAGGTCGTGTACGTCGCCCAGGTGCCCTCGAAGCACTCGATGCGGATGTTCACCGAGGTCGGGCGGCGTCTCCTGCCGCACGGCACCGGCGTGGGGAAGGCGATGCTGGCGCATCTGCCGTCCGACGACGTCACGGCGCTGCTCGCCAGGACGGGCATGCCCTCCTACACCGAGCACACCTTCACCGACCAGGACGCGCTCCTGCGCGAGCTGGCGAAAATCGCCCAGCAGGGTTACGCGCTCGACGAAGCGGAGCAGGAGCTGGGCGTCCGTTGCGTCGCCGTCGCGGTGCCGGGCGCGCCGGTGCCGGCGGCCGTCTCGGTGTCCGGGCCTTCGGGACGGCTCACGATGGAAGCCGTCGAGCGGATCGCGCCCGTCGTCCAGCGGATCGCGAACTCGCTCGGTTCGACCCTTTCGCAGGACGGGGTCACCGTTTGAGCCTGGCCTCCAAACCGTCGAGCATCCGGTCCAGCCCGTAGCGGAACTTCTCGTCACGGAGCCGCACCGGATCGGTTTCGGCGGCGGCCCTGGCGAGCATTTCCCGCTGATGCGGATGCCCCTGCACCGCCTCCTCGACGGCGGGTCGCAACCGCTCCGCCCAGTCACTTTCGCTCCGGCCGCTCTTGGCGACCGTCGTGAGCCAGGCCGCCTCGGTCGTCCCCATGCCGATGACGTAGGAGATGACCGCGCTGATCGCCTGATCGGCCTCGTCACCAGGGAAGCCCGCGCCCACGAAGACGCCCAGCAGCCGCTCGTTGAGCCGCATGACGTTCGGCCCCAGGTACGACAGGCCGACCGAGCCGAGCAGTGAAGCGACCCACGGGTGCCGCAGGATCATCGCGCGGACGCTTTCCGCTCCCACGACGGCCGCTTCACGCCACCCTGCCGGATCGTCGCCGTCCGGCACGGTGATCTCGCCGTAGACCTCGTCGACGACCAGTTCGATCAGCTCGTCTCGGTTCGCCACATGCCGGTAGAGCGAC
This sequence comes from Amycolatopsis coloradensis, assembly GCF_037997115.1. Classification (NCBI taxonomy): domain Bacteria; kingdom Bacillati; phylum Actinomycetota; class Actinomycetes; order Pseudonocardiales; family Pseudonocardiaceae; genus Amycolatopsis; species Amycolatopsis coloradensis. Next base: position 3,038,595 of record NZ_CP150484.1, on the reverse strand, counting down.
GTCGCGCCCGCGTTCAGCGCGGTGCCGAGCCTGCGCATGCTCAGCGCGTCGACACCTTCGACGTCCAGGAGCCGGACGGCCTCGGCCACGATCTGCGCCTGGCTCAACGCCGGTTGGTCCCGCTTCCGGCGAGGACGGGTCCATACCGACTGGATCGGCTGCTCCTCGATCGACATGCCCCCACCTTAGCGCACGAGGTACCCCCTTGCGTACACCGTTTCATCTTGCGTACAGTGTGCGCATCAGTCGAACAACGTACGCAAACACTACTGGGGGTATCCCGATGAACGAACCCGTCCGCGATCCACGCCGCTGGTGGATCCTGATCGTGCTGTGCCTGAGCACGCTCGTACTGGTCGTCGACAACATGGTGCTGACGGTCGCCGTCCCGCCGCTGGCCGAAGATCTCGGGGCCAGCGCCCAGGACACGCAGTGGATCCTGGACTCCTACATCCTCGTGTTCGCCGGCCTGCTGCTCACGTCGGGAAGCCTCGGGGACCGGTTCGGGCGCCGGAAGGTGATGCTCATCGGTCTCCTCCTGTTCGGAGTGGCCTCACTCGTCGCGGCGTTCGCCGCGAATCCGCTCGAACTGATCGTGTCCCGCGCGGTGATGGGCGTCGGCGGCGCGCTGATCATGCCGAGCACCCTGTCGATCCTGATCACCGTCTTCGACGACGAAGAACGCCGCAAGGCGATGGCGGCCTGGAGCGCGGTCGCGATGATCGGCCTGATCGGCGGCCCGGTGCTGGGCGGTGTGCTGATCGCGTGGTTCTGGTGGGGCGCGGTATTCCTGATCAACGTGCCGATCGTCGTCATCGCCGTGCTCGCCGCGCTCACCCTGATGCCGGAGTCCGAGGGCCCGTGGCAGAAGCCCGACCCGCTCGGCGCGATCCTGTCCGCGGCCGGCATGGTCGCGCTGGTCTGGACGATCATCGAACTGCCCAAGCACGGCCTCGCCGAAGCCGGCACCTTGATCCCGCTGGCGGTCGCGGTGGTGTGCCTGACCGGTTTCGTGTTCTGGGAGCGGCACACGCCGTCGCCGATGGTCCCGCTCAAGCTGTTCCGCAAGCGTAACTTCAGCGGCGGCAGCCTGTCGCTCACGCTGGTGCAGATCGGCAACGGCGGGCTGCTGCTGCTTCTGACCCAGTACCTGCAGTTCGTGCTCGGCTACACCCCGACCGAGGCGGGTCTCGCGTTCATCCCGATGGCCGTCGCGTCGCTGCTGTTCAACACCCTCGGCGCCACACTGGGCCAGAAGATCGGCAACCGCGCACTGGCCACGGTCGGGATGACCGTGATGGCCGGCGGCTTCGGACTGCTCGCGACGATGTCGGCGAGCGAAGGTTTCCTGCTGCCCGCGATCGCGCTGTTCCTGCTCGGTGCCGGCGGCGGGCTGGCGATGCCGGCGGCGATCGCGGCACTGATGGGCGAGGTGCCGGAAGAGCAGGCCGGTGTCGGCTCCGCGCTCAACGACACCATCCAGCAGCTGGGCGCCGCGCTCGGCATCGCGATCCTGGGCAGCGTCGTGTCGGGCCTGTTCACCGCGAACATGCCCGAGTCCGCCCCGGCGCAGGCACGGCTTTCGATCGGTGACGCCTTCGCGACCGGTGACGGCGGCCTCATCACCGCGGCCCGCGAGTCGTTCACCTCGGCGATGTCGACCACGTTCCTGGTGAGCGCGGTGGGCGTACTGGCCGCGGCGGTGGTCGCTTTCCTGGTGATGCGGGACAAGAAGACCGCACCGGTTCCGGCCGGCGAGAACGTCCCAGTCACGGCCTGACAAGTGATATGACCTGACAAGTGATATGAAAGGCCCCTTCATGGCAAATTTGCAATGAAGGGGCCTTTCATTGCAGTCCGCTAGCTGCTGAGCAGAGCCTCGACGAACGCGCCCGGCTCGAACGGAGCCAGATCGTCCGGTCCTTCACCAAGACCGACCAGCTTGACCGGCACCCCGAGTTCGCGCTGCACCTGGAAGACGATGCCGCCCTTCGCGGTGCCGTCCAGTTTGGTCAGGACGATGCCGGTGACGTCGATGACCTCCGAGAACACGCGAGCCTGCATCAGCCCGTTCTGCCCGGTGGTGGCGTCGAGCACCAGCAGCACCTCGTCGACCTTCGCCTGCTTCTCGACGACTCGCTTGACCTTGCCCAGCTCGTCCATCAGGCCGGTCTTGGTGTGCAGACGGCCTGCCGTGTCGACCAGGACCGCGTCCACGCCCGCCTCGGTGCCGCGTTTGACGGCGTCGAAGGCGACCGCCGCCGGGTCCGCGCCTTCCTTGCCGCGTACGACCTCCGCGCCGACCCGCTCGGCCCACGTCTGGAGCTGGTCCGCCGCGGCGGCGCGGAAGGTGTCGGCCGCGCCGAGCACCACGGTGCTCCCCTGCGCGACGAGCACCCGGGCGAGTTTGCCGGTGGTGGTGGTCTTGCCGGTGCCGTTGACCCCGGCGACCAGCACCACGGCGGGCTGCTTCACCCCGTCGACGGTGTGCGGCAGCGCGCGGACGGCCCGGACCGCGTCGGTCGACAGGGCGGCGGTCAGGACCTCCTGCAACACCGCGCGCGCCTCCTCGGAGGTCCGCACCGCGCGGCGCTTCAGCTCGTCACGAAGGCGCTCGACGATCTCAGTGGTCGTCGCGGCCCCCAGGTCCGCCATGAGCAGCGTGTCTTCGACGTCCTGCCAGGAGTCCTCGTCCAGGTCACCGGCGCCCAGCAGGCCGAGCAGGCTCTGCCCGAACACCGAACGGGACTTGCCCAGCCTGCCGCGCAGCCGCTCCAGGCGGCCGGTCGCCGGGGCGATCTCCTCGGCGGAGGCGGAGGCGGGGGCGGGCGCCACATCCTCGGTCGGTTCGGGAAGTTCGACGTCCCGCACCGTGCGCTGCGCGGAATCCCTCGGCACCGCCGCGTCGTCCCCGACGGCGGGCTGCCCGTCGGTCTCCGGGCGATCCTCGACCGGGTGTTCCGGTTCCTCGGTCTTCTCGCCGCCGGGGGCGAGAGCGATCCCGCCGGTCGCGGCGTAACCGCCGCCCTTCGGCTTCTCGACGGCGTCGGCAGCCTTGGACTCGTCCAGGCTGATCCGGCGGCGGCGCGCGATGAGCAATCCGGACACCAGGACGGCGACCAGGACCACGACGGCAACGACAACGATCCAGAACCAGGGGCTACTCGACACGGCGCCATCCTCGCATCCGCATCCCGTCGCGCTCAGACGCCCCACGGGTAGGAAGCCGATCTTGTCAAGCATCCACTGGATAGGACTCATTTCGGACAAGAAGAAACGGCCTGGCTTGCGCGATCTCCGGACAGACGGCTAGACCACTCCGAATGACGGTTTCTTCCGGCACTGGGGTCCGGATCATCGGGCTCATCTCCGGCACCTCGATCGACGGGATCGACGTGGCGGCCGCCGAACTGCGCGCCGACGGGGACACCGTGGTGCTCTCCCCGCTCGGCCGACTGGAAGTCCCTTATCCCGAAGAGCTCCGCGAGGCCTTGCTCGCCGCCCTGCCGCCGAATCCCTGCGACGCCGGGCAGCTCACGAAACTCGACACCCTGGTGGGCCAGGCCTTCGCCGAGGCGGCCGCACTCGGGGTCGAGGAGCTGGCCGGTGGCGCGGCGGACGTCGTCGCCTCGCTGGGCCAGACGGTGTTCCACTGGGTCGAGGACGGCATCGCGCGCGGCACGCTGCAACTGGGGAACCCCGCGTGGATCGCCGAACGCACCGGACTGCCGGTGGTGGCCGACCTGCGCGTCCGGGACGTCGCCGCCGGCGGGCACGGCGCGCCGCTCGCCAGCACGCTGGACGCGTTGTGGTTACGGGAAATGGCCGCTTCCGGCCCGGTCGCGGCGCTGAACATCGGCGGGATCGCGAACATCACGGTGGTCCCCGAAAACGGCACTGCCGGGGCCGTCCTCGCCTACGACACGGGCCCCGGCAACGCCTTGATGGACATCGCCGCGCACCGCGCCACCGGCCGTCGTGCCGACATCGACGGTGCGCTCGCCCTGCGCGGAACCGTGCGGCCCGACCTGCTGGCGAAGCTCCTGCTCGAGCCCTACTACGCGGCCGCGCCGCCGAAGTCCACCGGCAAGGAACTGTTCCACGCCACGTATCTCGACAAGGCGCTCGACGGGCTCCCGCCGATCGGCGCGGAGGACCTCCTCGCGACACTGACCGAACTGACCGCCGTGACCATCGCCGCGGAATGCCGTCGCCACTCCATCGCCACGGTGATCGTCTCCGGCGGCGGCGCCGACAACCCGGCGCTGATGGCCGCGCTCGCCAGGAACCTGCCGGATACGGCGCTGAAGACCAGCGACGACCACGGGCTGCCCCGCGCGGGCAAAGAGGCATACCTGACCATTCTCCTCGGCTGGCTGACCTGGTCCGGCGTCCCGGGGAATCTCCCGTCGGCGACCGGCGCCCGCGGCGACCGGCTGCTCGGCAGCATCACCCCGGGCGCGGGTCCCCTGCGGCTTCCCGCGCCGCACAGCTCAACCGTGACCCGGTTACGGGTAGCGGCGAAGACCGGCGAGCGATAGGAGATACGGATGCGCGCACTTGACCTCGCGATCATCGGGCTTTTTCTGGTCGGCATGCCCTTGCTGGGCGTCTGGATCGGCGGCAAACAGAAATCCGGCTCCGACTACTTCGTCGGCGAAGGCAAGATCTCCTGGTGGGTGGCCTGCCTCTCGGTGGTCTCCGCGGAGACGTCCACCCTCACCGTGCTCTCCGTGCCGACCGTGGCCTACATCGCCACCCCCGGCGACGGCGGGATGACGTACCTGGCACTGGCGATCGGGTACATCGCGGGCCGGATCGTGGTGTCGATGGTGCTGTTGCCGCGGTACGTGGCGGGCAATCTGGTCACCGCCTACGCCTTCCTCGGCAAGCGCTTCGGCAGCGGGCTGCAGGGCACCGCGTCGGTGACCTTCCTGCTCACCCGCACGCTGGCCGACGGCATCCGGCTGTTCGCCACCGCGATCCCGATCAAGGTGGTGATGGCGGCCTACGGCCTGAACGTCTCGTACTGGACCATCGTCGTCGGACTCGGTATCGCGATGGTGCTCTACAGCTTCTTCGGCGGGGTCCGCGCGGTCGTCTGGGTCGACGCGATCCAGATGCTCTGGTACGTCCTCGGCGCGGTCGTGGTGATCTGGGCGATCTCCGGCAGGCTGCCGGACGGCTGGTTCGGCAAGGCCGTCGACGCGAACAAGTTCCAGATCTTCGACTTCTCCTCGAACATGCTCACCGGACAGTACGCGTTCTTCACCGCGCTGATCGGCGGCGCGGTGCTCTCGATGGCGTCGCACGGTTCGGATCAGCTGATCGTGCAGCGTCTCCAGGCCACCAACGATCTGCGCGCCGCGCGGAAGGCCTTGGTGGCCAGCGGTTTCGTGGTGTTCCTGCAGTTCGCGCTGTTCCTGTTCATCGGTGTGCTGCTGTGGGCGCTGTACAACGGTCTCGCCCCGACCAAGCCGAAGCCGGAAGGCCTCGGGCTGGCCAACAAGGACGAACTGTTCGCGAACTTCATCGTGAACGACCTGCCGAGCGGCCTGTCCGGGTTCGTGATCGCGGGGATCCTCGCCGCCGCACTGAGTTCGTCGCTCGGCGCGCTGGCGTCGTCGACGGTGACCGACGTCTACGAACGGGTGATAGGCCGGGAACTCCCGGAAGCCGACCGGCTGAAGCACGGCCGGATCTGGACGATCGTCTGGGCGGGCGCGCTGATCCTGTGCGCGGGGTTCTTCGCCTCCTCCAACAAGACCTCGGCCGATCCGATCGTGGTGCAGGCGCTCGGCATCACCGGGTACACCTACGGCGCGCTGCTCGGCGCGTTCCTCCTGGGCCTGCTGTTCAAGCGGGCGAGGCAGGCGGACGCGATCGTGGCGTTCGTGTCGACGGTGATCGTGATGGCCTTCCTCATCCTGGGCGTCAAGTTCAACAAACCGGACGGCAGCCTGATCGGCGTCGACTTCAGCAAGGCGTCCGGGAACACCGTGGCACTGGCGTGGCCGTGGTACACGCTGTGCGGTGTGGTGATCACGCTCGTGGTGGGCGGGTTGCTGTCGCTGCGGCACGGGAGCGTGGATCCGTTGGCCGAGCCGGACGTGAAGGAGTCGACGCCGGTTTAGCCGGTCCCGGACGACATGAAAGGCCCCTTCATTGCAAATTTTGCAATGAAGGGGCCTTTCATAGCACGCGCTAAGCGGGAGATCGGAAGAGCGNAAGGCCCCTTCATTGCAAATTTTGCAATGAAGGGGCCTTTCATAGCACGCGCTAAGCGGGAACCGGGTCCTCTTCGGAGGTACGCAGCCGCTGCGAGATCACCTTCGTGATGCCGTCGCCCTGCATCGAAACGCCGTACAGCGCGTCGGCGATCTCCATGGTCGGCTTCTGGTGGGTGATGATGATCAGCTGCGACGAGTCCCGCAGCTGCTCCAGCAGCCCGATCAGCCGCCGCATGTTGGTGTCGTCGAGCGCGGCCTCGACCTCGTCCATGACGTAGAAGGGCGAAGGCCGGGCGCGGAAGATCGCCACCAGCATGCCGACGGCGACGAGCGACTTCTCGCCACCGGAGAGCAGCGAGAGCCGCTTGACCTTCTTGCCCGGCGGGCGCGCCTCGACATCGACGCCGGTGGAGAGCAGGTCGTTGGGCTGCGTGAGCACCATGCGCCCCTCGCCACCCGGGAACAGCACGCTGAACACCGTCTCGAACTCGCGCGCGACATCCTCGTACGCCGACGCGAAGACCTCGAGGATCTTTTCGTCGACCTGCTTGATGACGGCTTCGAGGTCCTTACGGGTGTCCTTGAGGTCTTCGAGCTGGGTCGAGAGGAACTTGTACCGCTCCTCCAGCGCCGCGAACTCCTCCAGCGCCAGCGGGTTGACCTTGCCCAACAGGCTCAGGTCCTTCTCCGCGCGCTTCGCCCGGCGGGCCTGGGTGTCGCGGTCGAACGGCATGGGCGGCGGCGGGGTGACGTCCTCGCCGCGCTCCTTGGCGGCCTCGTACTCGGCCATCTCCCCCGCGCTCGGCGGCACGGGAACGTCCGGGCCGTACTCGGTGACGAGGTCCTCGAGGCCGATGCCGAAGTCTTCGGCGATCTTGGTTTCGAGCTGTTCCAGCCGCAGCCGCTGCTCGGCACGCAGCACCTCGTCACGGTGGACTGCGTCGGTGAGCTTCTCGAGTTCACCGGTCAGCTCGCGGACCTTGCTGCGGACCTGGGTCAGCGCGGTCTCCCGCGACTGCCGCTGCGCCTGCGCCTCGTCCCGTTCGTGGGCGGCGCGCTGCACGGAGACCTCGATACGCTCCAGCGCGATCTCGCCGCCGTTGACCACCGCGTTGGCGATCTCGGCGCCGCGTTTCCGCGCGGCCCTGGACTTTTCGGCGCGTTCGCGCGCCTGCCGCTCGGCGTGCGCGGCCCGGCGGAGCGATTCGGCCTTGCCCTGGATGCTCCGCGCGCGCTCCTCGGCGGTGCGCAGCGCGAGCCGGGATTCCATCTCCTCCTGGCGGACCGTGCCGAGGTCTTCGGCGGCCTGATCGCGCTCGGCGGTGTCCGGATCCTCGTCGACTTCCTGGTCGGCGACGGCGGCCAGCCGCTCTTCGAGTTCGGCGAGCTGCCGCAGCGCCTCTTCACGGCTCTGCTCGACCTTGGCGCGCTGGTTGCTCAGCCGGTCCATTTCGGCCTGCGCGGCACGCGCGGCCTGCTGCATCCGGTTCAGCCGCTCGGACGAGCGCGCCTTGCGGACCTTCGCGTCGCCGAGCGCTTCCTTGGCCCGGCCGACCTCTTCGCGCCGGGCGGCCTGTCCGGCGCGGGCGCCTTCGAGTTCCGCGGCGGTGCGTTCCAGCGCGCGCTCGGCGGCGCTCAGCCGATCGCTCGCCTCGTCGACCGCGGCCTGCACCTCGATGACGCTTTCGCTGCGGGCGGACCCGCCGACCGCCCAGCGCGCGCCGAAAACGTCGCCTTCGGGCGTGACCGTGCTGACTTCGGGATACACCTCGACGAGACGGCGCGCCGACTCCAGACCGTCCACAATGGCCACCCGGTCGAGCGCGTGCTCGACGGCGGACCGCAACGCGGGCGGCGCGGTGACCACTTCACGCGCCCAGCGCGCGCCTTCGGGAAGCGAAGGCCAGCCGCTCGTGTCCACAGTGGACTCCAGGCCGCCGAGCAGGATCCCCGCGCGCCCGGAGTCGTTGTCCTTCAAGAACTTCAGCGCGGTGAGTGCGTCTTCGCCACCGTTGACCGCGACCGCGTCGGCGACCGGGCCGAGTGCCGCGGCCAGCGCGACCTCGTGGCCGGCTTCGACGGTGAGCAGCGCGGCGACCGAACCGAGCAGGCCCGGCAGTTCGTGCTGCGCGCCGAGCAGCGCCCCGGCACCGTCCTTGCGCCGCAGGCCCATCGACAACGCCTCGACGCGGGCCTTCTCCGACGCGATCTCACGTTCGGCGGCCCGCTCGGCCTTGACCAGCTCCTCGACCCGCGCCTTGGCGGCGTTGTTGGCCTCCACCGCGCGGTCGTGATGGGCTTGCAGGTCGGAGTCGTCGGATTCCTCGACACCACCGGCGGCCTTGGCCTCTTCGAGCTCCTCGACGGCGATCTCCGCCCGCTCGGCCGCCTCTTCGAGCGACACGGTGAGCCGGTCGATCTCGTCGGACGTGGCGCCGTTCTTGCTGCGCAGCGCCTCGACCTGACCCGACAGCTTCGCGAGACCTTCCCGTCGGTCGGCGATCGCGCGGACGGCGGCCATATGCGCGCGCTCGGCGGCCTGGACGAGATGTTCGAGCTGCTCGCGCCGCTGGACGGTCTCCGAAAGCACCATCCGGGCCTCGGCGACGGCCTCGTTCAGCTCCTGCTCCCGTTCGGCGACCTGCTCGGCCTCGGCGAGCAGCTCGTCGGGGTCGCGGCCGGTGCTCGCCTGCTGCACGTCGGACGACAGGTGCCGCTGACGCTCCAGCGCGAGCCGCACGGTGCCCCGCAACCGCTCGGTCAAGGCGGAAAGCTTGTACCAAGTCTCCTGTGCGGCGGCCAGCTTCGGCGCGTCCTCGGCCAGCGACGCTTCGAGCTCGGCCTCCTCGGCGGCGACGATCTCCAGCGCCTGCTCGACCTCGGAGCGCCGCTGACGCGCGACACGCTCGTCCGCCTCTTCCTTGGCGATGCCTTCGCGCTGGGTGACCAGGTCGTGGGCGAACAGCCGCAGCCGCGCGTCGCGCAGTTCGGACTGCACCCACTGCGCCTTGCGGGCGATCTCGGCCTGCTTGCCCAGTGGTTTGAGCTGACGGCGGAGCTCGGTGGTGAGGTCGCCGAGGCGGTCGAGATTGCCCTGCATGTTCGCGAGCTTGCGCAGGGTCTGTTCCTTGCGCTTGCGGTGCTTGAGGACGCCGGCGGCCTCTTCGATGAAGGCGCGGCGCTCCTCGGGTTTCGATTCGAGGATCGCCGAAAGCTGCCCCTGCCCGACGATGACGTGCATCTCACGGCCGATACCGGAGTCGGACAGCAGTTCCTGCACGTCCATCAGGCGGCAGCGGTCGCCATTGATTTCGTACTCGCTCGCGCCGTCACGGAACATCCGGCGGGTGATCGAGACCTCGGAGTACTCGATGGGCAGCGCGCCGTCGGCGTTGTCGATGGTGAGGGTGACCTCGGCGCGCCCGAGCGGGGCACGGCCGGCGGTCCCGGCGAAGATGACGTCCTCCATCTTGCCGCCGCGCAGGTCCTTCGCGCCCTGGGTGCCCATGACCCAGCGGAGCGCGTCGAGGACGTTCGACTTGCCGGAGCCGTTCGGCCCGACCACACAGGTGATGCCCGGCTCGAAACGCAACGTCGTCGCCGAGGCGAAGGACTTGAAGCCCTTGAGCGTCAGGCTCTTCAGGTGCACGTCGTGCTGACCCCTCTGGCTGCGGGAACCGGTCTTTCAATCGGCCCAGGCTACCTGTGTGCTCACGGTGATCGTGGGACGCGGGGCCTCAGCGCTCCACGAACCCGCGGAGCCCGCCCTTCGCGGGCGACCAGCGTTCGACGACATGGTCCACACTTCCGGGTGATTCCCCGGAGCGCAAAGCCGCCAAAAGCCGCTCACAGTGTTCACGAACACCCTCCGCCACCACCTCGACACGCCCGTCGGCCAGATTGCCCGCGCTGCCGACCAACCCCAGCTCAAGCGCCCTGCTGCGGGTCCACCAGCGGAAACCGACACCCTGCACCTGCCCATGTACCCACGCGGTCAGCCTGGTGTGCGTTACTTCTTCACTCACGTCCCCTATCGTGCACCATGCGGATGAACGCGGAGGGTGAACACAACGTTCGCCGTAGTTCGCAGATGGTGAAGCGGCGGTGATAATCTCCGCGCCGGGTCCCCACTTCGGGCTACCTCGCCCGGGTAGCCGAACTCCCCGAAGCCCCCCATCCGAGGAGCCAGCACATGCCCCGTCCCGACGGGTCTGATCCGAGCGCACGAGTGTCCGTGGCACCGCCGCGCGGCACCACCGGCAAGCTCAACCGCGCAGGCTACGCCGTACTCGGCGTCAGCGGCCTCGTGGTGGCGACGGCCTTCGCCGCGATCGCCGAACTCGCGGGCCCCGGTGTCTCCGCCACCGCGGGCGGCACCGGCGTCCCCGGCGGCGGACAGGGCATCGCCCCCGCCGGCGTCCAGCTGGTCCCGGGCAACGCCGTCCCCGGCGGCCCGATGACCGTCAGCGGCTCGCCGACCCCGGGCGCGCCCTCCAGCTCGACGGCGCCGCCGACCACGGTGACCTCGGTCGGCGCGGACGGCAAGGAGACGACGAGCGTCGTCACCCCGCCCCCGCCGAACCCGGGCCCCGGCCCTGGTCCCGGCCCGGGCACCACGGTCCTGCCGCCGACCACGACCACGACGACCCCACCGAAGACCACGACCACGACGACCCCGCCGAAGACGACCCCGACCACGACGACCCCGCCGGAGACCTCGTCGACCCCTCCGGGTGGCGGGGCGAGCTCCAGCGGCGCCCCCAGCGAGTCGACGCCGGGCCGGTCCAGCACGTCGGGCACCGACACTTCCACGAGCAGCGCCCGGTAAGCCTCGGGTCCGTGAAGGCCTCCTTGCCTACCTTGAGGGTAGGGAAGGAGGCCTTCACTACTTTGCGGCAGGGTGCTGGGCGGCCGACTCCGGCAAGGAGTTGCGAAAGCCGCTTTCGCAACGCGTCAGCCGCCATTCGAACGGGGCTCACATCTCGAAGCGGTACCCCATTCCCGGCTCCGTCAGCAAGTGCCGCGGCCGCGAGGGTTCCGGTTCCAGCTTCCGCCGCAGCTGCGCCAGATACACCCGCAGGTAGTGCGATTCGGTCTCGTAGGTCGGCCCCCACACCTCATGCAGCAACTGCTTCTGCGCCACCAGACGGCCGCGGTTGCGCACCAGCAGTTCCAGCACTCCCCATTCGGTTTTGGTGAGGTGCACTTCCTTGCCGTCCCGGCGCACCTTCTTCGCCGCGAGGTCGATCCGGAACGATCCCGTGTCCACCACCGCGTCCGCACCGTCCACACCGGACGACGCCGAGCGGCGCACGGCGGCCCGCAGCCGCGCCAGCAGTTCGTCCATGCCGAAGGGTTTGGTGACGTAGTCGTCGGCGCCGGCGTCGAGGGCCTGCACCTTGTCGGCCGAGTCGCCACGCGCGGACAGCACGATGATCGGCACGGTCGTCCAGCCGCGCAGCCCGGCGATCACCTCGGTGCCGTCGAGATCGGGCAGGCCGAGGTCGAGCACGACCACGTCGGGTTTGGTCTCGGCGACCGCCTTCAGCGCGGCCGTCCCGTCGTGCGCGGTGATCACCTTGTAGCCGCGGGCGGACAGGTTGATCCGCAGGGCTCGCACGATCTGCGGTTCGTCGTCGACGACCAGCACGGTCGCCGACGCGGTGTCTGCGCTCATCGCACTCGCTCCTCCTCTTCGTTCTCGAGGCCCTCTTCGTCGAAAGCGAGGAGGCTCTTTTCCGGATCCTGACCAACATATGCGGGCAGCGAGATGACGACGGTGAGCCCGCCGCCGGGCGTGTCCTCCGCCCGGATCCGCCCGCCCATCGCCTCGGTGAACCCCTTGGCGACCGACAGCCCCAGTCCCACGCCGGGCACGCTGTCCCGGTCTCCCCCGAGCCGCTGGAACGGCGCGAACGCCGAGTCCGCGGTGCCCTTCTTGAGCCCGCGCCCGTGGTCGATGATGCGCAGTTCGACGTGCTCCGAATGCGTGCTGGCGCGGGCCGACACCGGCTCGCCCGAAGCACCGTGCCGCAGCGCGTTGTCGATCACGTTCGCCACCACGCGTTCCAGCAGGCCTGGATCGGCGCAGACCGACGGCAGCCGCGAGTCGATCGCGACGACGACCGACGCCGAGTTGTCCACATTGGACAGGGCGTGCGAGACGACCTCGTCGTAACCGACCGGGCGCAGGTGCGGGCGCACCGCGCCGGTCGCCAGCCGGGATGAGTCGAGCAGGTTGTCGATCAGCCCGGCGAGCCGGTCCGCCGATTCCTCGATCGCTTCGAGCAGCTCGTCGGTGTCCTCTTCGGACAGCGAGATGTCGGTCGCGCGCAGGCTTCCGATGGCCGCCTTGATGGACGTCAACGGGGTCCGGAGGTCGTGTCCCACGGCGGAAAGCAGTGCCGTGCGCAGTTCGGTCGCCTCGGCCTTGCGTTCGGCCCGGACGGCCGCCTTGGCCGTCCGCTGCTGCCGCAGGGCGAGCAGTGCCTGGCCGGCGACGGCTTCCAGCACTCCCCGGTCCGACGCGGGCAGCGCGCGGCCCCGCAGCGTCAGGTGGACGTCGGCGGTGACCGCGATGTCGACGTCGGCCTGATCCGGGTCGGCGCACGGATCCGTGCCGGCGTTCGCCACCCGCTTCCACTTCCCGTCCCGCTTTTCCAGCAGGGTCACCGAAGTCAGGCCGAAGTTCTCCCGGACCTTCTCCAGCAGCCGCTCGATCGGGTTGGTGTGCGTGAGCACCGTCCGCGCGTAGGAGGCGAGCAACGCCGCCTCGGTCCGCGCTCGCGCGGCCTGCGTCGCGCGCCGGGCCGCCGTGTCGACGACCGCCGCGACGAGGACCGCGACCAGCACCATCGCGACCAGCGTGATCACGTTCCGCGGTTCGTGGACGGTCAGGGTGTGCAGCGGCGGGGTGAAGAAGAAGTTCAGCAGTCCGGCCGAGAACACCGCCGCGAGCAGCGCGGGCCCGAGCCCGCCCGCGAGCGCGACCAGCACCGTCCCCAGCATGTAGACGACCACGTCGGTCGAAAAGTCGAGTTGCTCCTCCAACATGACGCCGAGCAACGTCGCCAGGACGGGCAGGACGGCGGCGAGTGCCCAGCCGGCCAGCCGCCGCGAGGAAGGAAGCGGACTCCGGTTGAAGCGGGCGCGCAGCCGTCCGCCCGCTTCGGCGTGCGTGACCATGTGGACGTCGATCGGGCCGGACCGCTGGACCACGGCCGCGCCGATGCCCTCGTCGAACAACCGCGCCACCCGTGACCGTCGCGAGGTCCCGACCACCAGCTGGGTCGCGTTCACCCCGCGCGCGAAGTCGAGCAGCGCCGTCGGCACGTCGTCACCGACGACGGTGTGGAAGGTCGCGCCGACCTCTTCGGCCAGCTTCCGGTACTTGCCGACCGCCGTCGGCCCCATCCCGGCGAGCCCGTCACCCCGCAGGATGTGCAGGACCTGCAGTTCGGCGCCCGCGCGGTTCGCGATGCGGCTCGCGCGGCGGATGAGCGTCTCGCTCTCCGGTCCGCCGGTGATGGACACGACCACCCGTTCGCGCGCTTCCCACGTGTCGGTGATCTTCTGCTCGGCCCGGTACCGCTGCAGCGCGACGTCCACCTGGTCGGCGACCCACAGCAGCGCGAGTTCCCGCAGCGCGGTGAGGTTGCCGGGACGGAAGTAGTTGCCCAGCGCGGCGTCGATCCGCTCGGCCGGATAGACGTTGCCGTGCGCCAGGCGCCGCCGCAGCGCTTCGGGCGTGATGTCCACCAGCTCCAGCTGTTCGGCCCGCCGCACGACCTCGTCGGGCACCGTCTCCTGCTGGGTGACGCCGGTGATCCGCTCGACGACGTCGTTGAGGCTCTGCAGATGCTGCACGTTCACCGTGGAGAGGACGTCGATCCCGGCGGCGAGGAGTTCGTCGACGTCCTGCCAGCGCTTCTCGTTGCGCGAACCCGGCACGTTGGTGTGCGCGAGTTCGTCGACCACGGCGACCTCGGGCGCGCGGGCGAGCAGCGCGTCGAGGTCCATCTCCTCGAACTCGTGCTCGCGGTGCGCCGACCGGCGGCGCGGCACGGTCTCCAGGCCTTCGACGAGTTCCGCGGTCTTCTTCCGCCCGTGCGTCTCGACCAGGCCGATGACCACGTCGGTGCCCCGGTCGAGGCGTCGCCGCGCCTCGCCGAGCATCGCGTAGGTCTTGCCGACGCCGGGGGCCGCGCCGAGGTAGATCCTCAGCTCACCCCGGCGCGGCTTGGTCGTGTTCTCGTCCACGTCTGTCAGTGTGCTCCTCCGGCCGCGTCGCGCACGGCCAAGTTGACCTTCAGCACATTGACGCCCGGCACACCGATCCCGGCGCCGCTCGTGTTCTCCGCCACGAGCTGCCGGACCTTCTCCTCGGGCAGGCCCGTGTTCCTGGCCACTCGCGGGATCTGGAGGTCGGCGTAGGCGACGCTGATCGCCGGGTCCATCCCGGAGCTCGACGCCGTCACCGCGTCGGCGGGCACCCGCGACTCCTGGACACCCTCGCGGGCGGCGATGAGCTTCTTGCGCTCACCGATCGCGGAGACCAGGTCTTCGTTGTACGGGCCCTTGTTCGACGCGCCGGACGACGACGGGTCACCGGGACCGAGGACGTCCTTCGAGCCCGCGGACGGGCGGTTGTGGAACCACGGGTCCTTGGCCGGGTCGGCGGCGACCGGGTCGACGCCGATCAGGGACGAGCCGACGGCCTGCCCGTCCTGGGTGATGATCGAGCCTTCCGCGTTGCCTTCGAGGCCGGGGATCCGGGAGATCGCCCAGACACCCAGCGGGTAGACCACGCCCAGCAGGACCGTGAAGACGAGCAGGACACGCAGCCCGGCGAGGGTCTGTTTCAGCAGTGCGTTCATGAGTCACCCGATTCCAGGGATGAGACGGACGAGCAGGTCGATCAGCCAGATCCCGAGGAACGGGCTGACGATCCCGCCGAGGCCGTAGACCAGCAGGTTCCGGCGCAGCAGCGCCGAGGCCGACGACGGCTTGTACCGGACGCCGCGCAGGGCGAGCGGGATCAGCCCGACGATGATCAGGGCGTTGAAGATGACCGCCGAGAGGATCGCCGACTTCGGCGTCGCCAGCTGCATGACGTTGAGCGCGCCGAGCTGGGCGAAGATCCCGGTGAACATCGCGGGCAGGATGGCGAAGTACTTCGCGAGGTCGTTGGCGACGCTGAAGGTGGTCAGCGCGCCGCGGGTGATCAGCAGCTGCTTGCCGATCTCCACGATTTCGATCAGTTTCGTCGGGTCGGAGTCGAGGTCCACCATGTTCCCCGCCTCCTTGGCGGCGGAGGTCCCGGTGTTCATCGCGACGCCGACGTCGGACTGCGCGAGCGCGGGGGCGTCGTTGGTGCCGTCACCGGTCATCGCTACCAGCCGCCCGCCTTCCTGCTCCTTCTTGATCAGCGCCATCTTGTCTTCCGGCTTGGCTTCGGCGAGGTAGTCGTCGACGCCCGCGTCCTGCGCGATGGCCTTCGCGGTGAGCGGGTTGTCCCCGGTGATCATGACGGTCTTGATGCCCATGGCGCGGAGCTGGACGAACCGCTCCTTCATCCCGGGTTTGACCACATCGGACAGCCGGATCACGCCGCGCACGAACGCTTTCGCGCCGTCGTACTCGGCGACCACCAGCGGGGTCCCGCCCTGCTGGCTGATCTCGTCGACGACGCGTTCGGTCTCGTCCGGCATTTCGCCGCCGCGTTCGCGGACCCACTCCCGCACCGCCGCGGTGGCGCCCTTGCGGACCTGGCGTTCGCCGATGTCGATGCCGCTCATCCGGGTCTGCGCGGTGAACTCGACGAAGTCCGCGAGCTTCTCGTCGTCGGACGCCGTTTCCGCGAGCCCGTGTTCCCTGGCGACGAGTTCGACGATGCTGCGGCCTTCCGGCGTGCCGTCGGCGAGGCTGGACAACCTGGCCGCCTTGGCGATGTCGCCCACGGTGGAGGTGCCGACCGGGATCAGCTCGGTGGCCTTGCGGTTGCCGAAGGTGATCGTGCCGGTCTTGTCCAGCAGCAGTGTCGAGACGTCACCGGCGGCCTCCACCGCGCGACCGCTCGTGGCGAGCACGTTGCGCTGCACCAGCCGGTCCATCCCCGCGATGCCGATCGCGGACAGCAGCGCGCCGATCGTCGTCGGGATCAGGCAGACCAGCAACGCGGTCAGCACGATCACGGACTGCTGGCTGCCCGAGTAGCCCGCCATCGGCTGCAACGCCACGACGGCGAGCAGGAAGATGACGGTGAGCGTCGAGAGCAGGATCGTCAGCGCGATCTCGTTCGGCGTCTTCTGCCGGGAAGCGCCCTCCACCAAGGCGATCATGCGGTCCACAAAGGACTCGCCGGGTTTGGTGGTGATCTTCACGACGACGCGGTCCGAAAGCACCGTGGTGCCGCCGGTGACCGCGCACCGGTCGCCGCCCGATTCGCGGATGACCGGGGCCGACTCGCCGGTGATGGCCGATTCGTCGACGGTCGCGATGCCCTCGACGACGTCACCGTCACCCGGGATGACCTGTCCGGCCTCGACGACCACCAGGTCACCGACGCGCAGGTCGGCGCCCGGCACGGTCTCCTCGTCGCCGTCCTCGGTGAGACGGCGCGCGACGGTCTCCTTCTTGCTGCGCCGCAGGGTTTCCGCCTGTGCCTTGCCCCGGCCCTCCGCGACGGCCTCGGCGAGGTTCGCGAACAGGACGGTGAACCACAGCCAGATCGTGATGAGGATGGTGAACACGCTCGGGTCGGTGATCGCGAAGACCGTGGTCAGCGCCGAGCCGATCCACACCACGAACATGACCGGGTTCCCGAGCTGGTGCTTGGGGTTGAGCTTGCGCAGCGCCTCCGGGAGCGAGGTCAGCAGCTGGCGCGGGCTGAAGATCCCCGCACCGACCCGGCCGGTGTTCTCCACGTGGTGCTGCGTTGTCTCTTCAGGGGTGCGTTCTTGAGTGGCGGTCATGCGAGTGCTGTGTCCTTCGCGAGTTTGCGCGCGGCCGCGATCGCGTCGCCAGAGCGCGGTTTCCGGATGAAGCGCGAGTCCGATGTAATAGCGCCCTGTCGCCCCGATAGCGGGATCTGCCGACCAACGCGCGCGTGGTGGTCTCGGTGCGTGCCGCGACTCATGCCAGTGCTTCCGCTATGGGCCCGAGCGCGAGCGCCGGGATGAAGGTGAGGGCCGCGACGAGCACGATCGTGCCCGCGAGCATCGTGCCGAAGAGCGGTCCGGTGGTGGGTAGCGTGCCGGCGGTCTCCGGCACCTTCCTCTGCGAGGCAAGGGATCCGGCCAGGCACAGCACGGCGAGGATCGGGATGAACCGGCCGAGCAGCATCACCACCGACAGCGAGGACTGGAACCAGTCGTTCGTCACGGTGAGCCCGCCGAAAGCGCTGCCGTTGTTGTTGCCCGCCGAGGCGTAGGCGTAAAGGACTTCGGAAAGGCCGTGCGCACCCGAGTTGGTCATGGCGGCCGGAGTGTCGGCCAGCATCAGCGCGACGCCCGAGCCGAGCAGGACCACGGTCGGCATCGCCAGCATGGAGACGGCCGCGCAGGTGACCTCGCGTTTGCCGAGCTTCTTCCCCAGGTACTCCGGCGTGCGGCCGACCATCAGCCCGGCGAGGAACATCGCGATCACGGCCATCACGAGGATGCCGTACAGACCGGTGCCCACCCCGCCCGGCGAGATCTCGCCCAGCAGCATGTTGAGCAGCGCGCCTCCGCCGCCGAGCCCGCTGTAGCTGTCGTGCGCGCCGTTGACCGCGCCGGTCGACGTGCCGGTCGTGGCGTTGGCGAACAGCGAACTCAGGCCGATGCCGAACCGCTGTTCCTTGCCCTCCAGGTTCGCCCCGGCGGCCAGCGACGCGGGGCCGCTCGCGTTGGCCTCGGACAGCCAGGTGACCGTGAGCATCGCGGTGAACAGGCCGGCCATCACCGAAAGCAGGACGTAGCCCTGCTTGGTGTTGCCGACGAGCTTGCCGAACGTGCGGGTGAGCGAGACGGGGATGACCAGGATCAGGAAGATCTCGATCAGGTTGGTCCAGGCGTTCGGGTTCTCGAACGGATGCGAGGAGTTGGCGTTGAAGATGCCACCGCCGTTGGTGCCGAGTTCCTTGATGGCTTCCTGGCTCGCGGCGGGCGCGAGCGCGATCTTGCTCGTGCTGCCGTCCGGGTTGAGGACGTCGCCGCCGCTCTTGAGGCTCTGCACGACGCCGAGCGCGATCAGCACGATCGCCGCCACGAAGGCGATCGGCAGCAGGATCCGGATCGTGCCGCGCGTCAGGTCCACCCAGAAGTTGCCGAGGCGGTCGGTCTTCGAGCGGACGAAGCCGCGGACGACCGCGATGGCGACCGAGAGCCCGACGGCCGCGGACAGGAAGTTCTGCACGGTCAGGCCGGCCATCTGCACGAAGTGACCCATGGTCGCTTCGGGGCTGTAGGACTGCCAGTTCGTGTTGGTCACGAAGCTGACGGCGGTGTTGAAGGCGACCGCCGGCGAGACCGGTTCCTTGCCGAGGCTCCACGGCAGGATCGCCTGGAGCCGCTGAAGCAGGTACAGAAGAACGACGGAGACGAACGAGAAGCCGATCACGGCGGACGCGTAGGTCTTCCAGTGCTGTTCCGATCCGGGGTTCACCCGGAACAGGCGGTACAGGCCGCGTTCGGCCTTGGTGTGCTTCTCCGTCAAGAAGACGCGCGCCATGTAGTCGCCCAGTGGCCGGTAGACCACGGCGAGCGCGACGAGGAGGAGGCCGGCCTGCAGGAGGCCGGCCGCGGTGTCTGACATCAGAATTTCTCCGGCCTGACCAGTGCGATGAACAAATAGACGATCAGCCCCAGCGCCAGCAGTCCGCCGACGACGTTGGCCACGGTTCCCGTGCCGGTCACAGCTTTTCCAGACCGCGAAGGGTCAGGGCGAGAACCACGAATACGCCGATCAGGAGCACGGCGTAGAGCAAGTCGGCCACTAGGCACCTCTCAGGACAGGTCACCCCATCGGTGACCAGGACTCCGCAACACTGCGCCTGGTACAGACCAACGAAGCCGCGGCCTGACGGCCTCTTGATGCCCCGATCGGGTGCCTTTACGACTTCTTGATGCCCGGTGACGTGTCCCACAGACCGTGACGCACTGCGGACGGAGCGTGCAATTCGGGCAGACAAGCCCGCCGAAGCGTGTTACACCGGTGTTACGGATAGTTGTATGCGCTAACTAATCACCGGGAGGTAGCGATGTGCGGAATCGCAGGGTGGGTCTCCTTCGACACGGACCTGACACAACGCCGTGAGGTCGTCGACGCGATGACCTCGACCATGGCGTGCCGCGGGCCGGACGATTCGGGCACCTGGGTCCGGCCGAACGTGGCTCTGGGCCACCGGCGGCTGGCGATCATCGACCTGCCGGGCGGCAGGCAGCCGATGGCCGAAGCCGGGCTGGCCGCGATGGTCTACAGCGGCGAGGCGTACAACTTCACCGAGCTGCGCGAGGAACTTCTCAAGCGCGGCCACAGGTTCGAGACCGACAGCGACACCGAGGTCGTGCTCCACGGCTACCTGGAGTGGGGCGACGAGGTCGTCGATCACCTCAACGGCATGTACGCCTTCGCGATCTGGGACGAGCGCGACGAGAAGCTCGTGATGATCCGCGACCGCATGGGCATCAAGCCCTTCTACTACTACCCGACCCCGGACGGCGTCCTCTTCGGTTCCGAGCCGAAGGCGATCCTCGCGAATCCCTTGGCGCGCAAGGTGGTCGACACCGACGGCCTGCGCGAGCTGATGGCCATGACCAAGACCCCCGGCTGGTCGCTGTGGAAGGGCATGCACGAGGTCGGACCGGGCACGATCGTCACCGTCGACCGCTCCGGCATCCGCACGCGGACGTACTGGAAGCTCGACGCGAAACAGCATACGGACGACCAGGAGACCACGGTCGAACGGGTCCGCGAGCTGATGACCGACATCGTGCACCGCCAGCTGATCGCCGACGTCCCCCGCTGCGTGCTGCTGTCC
The DNA here is from genome assembly GCF_037997115.1 of Amycolatopsis coloradensis. Classification (NCBI taxonomy): domain Bacteria; kingdom Bacillati; phylum Actinomycetota; class Actinomycetes; order Pseudonocardiales; family Pseudonocardiaceae; genus Amycolatopsis; species Amycolatopsis coloradensis. Next base: position 3,018,345 of record NZ_CP150484.1, on the reverse strand, counting down.
GGCGGGCTCGACTCCAGCGCCGTCACCGGTCTCGCCGCCGCGCGGCTGGCCGGACAGGGCGAGCGGCTGCGCACGTTCTCCGTCGATTTCCAGGGCCAGGAGGAGAACTTCCAGCCGGACGAGGTGCGGGACACCCCGGACTCGCCCTTCATCCGCGACGTCGCGCGGCTGGTCGGCTCCGACCACAAGGACGTCGTGCTCAACCCGGCCGAGCTCAGCGACCCCGAGGTGCGCCGCAAGGTGCTGGCCGCGCGGGACATCCCGGCCGGGCTCGGGGACATGGACACCTCGCTGTACCTGCTGTTCAAGGCGATCCGTGCCGAGTCGACGGTGGCGTTGTCCGGCGAATCCGCCGACGAGGTCTTCGGCGGATACCGCTGGTTCCACGACGAAGCCGCGGTGAACTCGGGGACGTTCCCCTGGCTCGCCTTCCGGATGGGGCTCACCAGCGAGCGGGGCGCCCTCCTGCGCGGCGAGGTCCAGGAGAAGCTCGACCTGCCGGGCTACATCGCCGACCAGTACGCCACCGCCGTCGCGCAGGTCGAGCACCTCGACGGCGAGAGCGAGCAGGACCGCAAGATGCGCACGGTCTGCAACCTGCACCTGAGCCGGTTCGTGCGGATGCTGCTGGACCGCAAGGACCGGGCGTCGATGGCCGTCGGGCTCGAGGTGCGCGTGCCGTTCTGCGACCACCGCCTCGTCGAGTACGTCTACAACACGCCGTGGTCGCTGAAGACGTTCGACGGCAGGGAAAAGAGCCTGCTGCGGCACGCGACCGAGCACGTGCTGCCGACGTCCGTGCGGGACAGGGTCAAGAGCCCGTATCCGTCCACTCAGGACCCCGGCTACGCGGCCGGGTTGCAGCAGCAGGCCAAGGAGGCCTTGACCGAACGGGACAACCCGGTGTTCGAGCTGGTGGACCGCGACTGGCTGCACCGGGTGTCCGAAGTGGACCCGGCCACGATGTCGTCGGCCCAGCGCTCCGGGATCGACCGGGCGCTGGACCTCTACCACTGGTTCGACCTGTACCGGCCCGAACTTCAGCTCGACTGAGCACCCCGGTCCGCCGCCGTCTCAGCGACGGCGGCGGACCGTGCCCCCTATCGCGACGCCCCCGAGCACCGCGGTCGCGGCGAGCAGGATGCCCGCCTCGGTCCACTGGAACCGCCAGAACCGGTCGACGGGCTGGTAGACGGTGAAGTCCTGATATCCCGCCGCCTGAGCGCACGCGCTCTTCCCCAGTCCCAGCGGGCAACCGGGCACTTCGTCCAGCGAACTCGTCTCGCGGCCGTCCGGCGTGACCCTGCCCAGCTTGACGATCAGAGCCCCCTTCGCGGCCGGATCAGCGCCGATCGTGCGCACCGGCTCGGCGTAATGCGGCCTCAGCAGCAGCAAGGCGATCGAAGCCGCGAGGAACACCGCGACCGTGATCGCGATGGCGGGCAAGGTCTTGCGCACGAGCGCCCCAGCCGCCGTACCGAGAGCGAAGGCGAACAGCCACCAGGCGGCGGGCGCGACACCGAGCGCGCCGAAGTAGGACGTCTCGGTGAAGCTCTCCGCCTTGCCGGGGAACATTTCCAGCCACGCGCCGAACATCTGCCCCGAGGCGAGTCCGGCCAGCGTCGCGCACCCGGCGAGAACGCCGAACTTGGCGGCCAGCCAGTGCCCCCGGCCGACCGACTGCGTCCACGCGAGCTGATGGGTGTTGCGTTCGTACTCCCTGGCGAGCAGCGGCGCGCCCCAGAAGACGCCTGCCAGCAAGGGAACGAACGGTACCAGCACGACGAGCGGGTAGATCTTCTGATAGAGATCCTCCAGCCCCGCGTCGTACTCACGGCACGGGACGCCGCCTCCGTGACAGTACAAGGAGGTTTTGCCGTTCGCGGCGTCGGCGGCGAACTGTCCGGACAAGAGCAGGATCCCGCCGAGCACGGCGAGGAATCCGAGGGTGACGAGCAGCTGCGTGCGGTGCTGCCGCCAGGTGAGCCAAAGCAAGAAGCCGTGCCTTTCTATAGAGGGTAAGGAAAACGTGGCGCGCCGGAGTTGGCGGCAGGAGCGGGACTCGCCGAAGAGACACCTTCCCGACTGTCCATAAGGGACATTTTCGAGGTGTCAGTGCCCGAGTTGGGCGATTTGCGCAGTTCGACGACACCCTCACCAACCGGGCATATGACCTTGAAGCAGACCTTTCGCTGCCGGAAAGCGTCCCTTGTGGACACCAGAGGGCAGCTGGCTGGCTCCTGTCGGCCAGTCCAGCACCACGCCGCGAAGGCTGCTTCTCTGACTAGACCCAGCGAAGGGGTCCTTCACCGCAGAGGCTCGGTCACGCCACATTTGACTTACCCCTTTCTAGGAGCGGCGGCGGATGGCGAAGGTCGCGGCGACGGCCAGCAGCAGCGAGACGCCCGTCAGGATCGCGGCTTCGGTCCACTGGAAGCGCCAGTACCAGTCCGCGGGCAGGACCTTGAGCGCGGTGATCTCGCCGGCGGCGTCCCTGACCATCTCGACGACCCGGCCCGCGGGTTCCGCGCCCAGCGCGACGAGCCGGGGTTCCGCGTAGCCGTCACGAACGTTGCTCAGGCCGATCATCAGGCCCACCGACACCGCGATGGTGACGGCGATGGCGGGCAGGGTCTTGCGGATGAGCGCGCCCGCGGCGGTGCCGAGCACGAACCCGAAGAGCCACCACGCGCCCGGCGCGACGCCGGTCATCGTGAACAGGACCGGGTTGTCGAAACGGCTGGTGAAGGCGGTGTCGCCGCGATCGGCCGGGAAGACCTCCACCCAGCGCTGCATCATCGCGCCGAACGCGAGCCCGCCGAGGGTGGCGAGAACGGCGAGGAAGGCCAGTTTCACTCCGAGCCAGTGGAACCGTGAGATCGACTGGGTCCAGGCGAGTTTCGTGGTGCCGCGTTCGAATTCGGCCGCGACCAGCGGGGCGCCCCAAAAGACGCCGATCGCGACCGGGACGACCTGGAGCCAGGAGAGGTACTGGTACAGATCCGCGAAGAGCTTCGCCGGGGCCGGACTGTCCGCGGCGGCGTTTCCGTTGACCAGCAAGATGATTCCGACGGCGACGAGCAGACCGGCGGTGATCATCAGCTGCATCCGGTGCTGACGGTAGGTGAGCCAGAGCATCGTTCCCCCTTACGCCGAAGCCAGTGTCGGGCGAGGCAGGCTCGCGGATTCGGGCCGCCGCAGGTAGGCGAGCACCACTTCCTCCAGGTTCGCCGGCCGTTCGGTCCACTGTGGACCCAGCGGGACCGGTTCGGTGCGGGCGAACACGGTCGCCTGCCTCCCCGCCCTGGCCTCGTCCACGATCGCGACCCGCCTGGCCAGCGCGTCGGCCTCCTCGGCGGGGCCGACCAAGGTCCGGTGCCCGGCGACGAGTTCGTCGATGTCGCCGCTGACCTGGACACGACCACCGTTGAGGACGATCAGCCAGTCGCAGGTGTTCTCCAGATCGGAGACGACGTGGGACGAGAGCAGGACGGTCATCCCGGTCTCGGCGACCGCCTCCATCAACCCCCGCATGACCTCGTGCCGGGCCAGGGGGTCGAGGTTCGCGAGCGGCTCGTCGAGCACCAGGAGGTCCGGGCGTTTCGCGAGGGCCAGGGTGAGGGCCACCTGCGCGCGCTGCCCGCCGGAGAGCTTGCCGACCTTGTGCCGTAAGGGAAGCCCGAGTGAATCGATACGCTTGAGCGCGAACTCGTCGTCCCATCCGGGGTTGAGGCGTCTGCCGAACTTGAGCATCTCCGCGATGCTGAAGCCGGAATACAACGGCTTGTCCTGCGCGAGGAAGGCGGCGGTGCCCTGGATCGCGACCGAGCCGAGGGTCGCGTCGAGCAGTCCGACGGCCAGGTGCAGGAAGGTCGTCTTGCCCGCGCCGTTGGGCCCGACCAGCGCGACGACGCGCCCTTTCGGGACGGCCAGGGAACAGTCGCGCAGCGCCCACTTGCGGCGGTAGCGCTTGCCGAGTCCGGTCGCCTCGATGACGGATTCATCGGTCATGCCGTCCGCTCCCCTCGAAAGCCATCGACCACCACCGAGGTGAACAGCGCCTCGACGTCTTCCTGATCCAGCCCCGATTCGCGTGCGTCGCGGACCCACGCTGCGAGGCTCTTCCGCAAGCGGGTGTGCTCCGCGAACGAAGCGCCTCCGAGCGTCTTCTTGACGAAGGTGCCGAGGCCCGGCTTTCCCTCGACGAGCCCTTCGCGTTCCAGCTCGCGATAGGCCTTGAGGACGGTGTTGGGATTGATCGCCAGCTCGGCGACCACTTCCTTCGCCGTCGGCAGCCGGTCCCCCGACTCCAGCAAGCCCAGGCGGAGGGCGTTCTTGACCTGCTGGACGAGCTGAACGTACGTCGCGACGCCCGAGCCCTTGTCCAGGTGGAAGGTGACCACTGGCAACACCCTTTCACTAATTAAGTAGTGAAAGGGTGCAGGCAGACGTCGGCGCCTGTCAAGTGATCACGCCGAAAAGCTGTGAAGGCCTCCTTGAGGGACTCTGATTCC
>NZ_CP150484.1:2958359-3013821 GCF_037997115.1 Amycolatopsis coloradensis | reverse complement strand
GCTCTTCCGATCTGGGACTCTGATTCCCTCAAGGAGGCCTTCACGGAAACCCCAGCCCCAGTCAAGAAGAAGCGCCAGTTCGACGACACGGGGGAAGACGTCGAGCTGGCACTACCCCCAACCCCCACCGCCCTCAGATCGGCGGTGCCTGTGAAAGTGAAGGTGCCCACCGTCGTACCGGAACCGAATGGGGGGTCCTGCCCGTCTGGTTGGTTGGGCACGGTTCCGGCGACGGGTCCTCGGTGGACACCAGGCAAGGATCACGCCGTCCGGATGCAGGGCGCTTGCACTACGCTTGCAGGCTCCGAGGAGGGTGAGCGGAGGTGGCCGCGTGGAGTTCCGCGTCCTCGGCGCCGTCGAGGCGCGGGCCGGTGGCGTTCCGGTCGATCTCGGCTCGCCCAAACAACGGCTCGTGCTGGCGGTTCTGCTGCTGGAGGCGGGCAAGCCGGTGCCGCGCGACCGGATCATCGACCTGCTCTGGCCCGAAGAACCCCCCGCCAGTGCACGGAACACCGTTCAAGCGCTGGTGTCCAGGCTGCGTGCGGTGTTCCGCGGCGCGGGCGGGCCGGAGATCGTCTCCGAGGGGACCCGGTACCTGCTCAAGGTCGACCCACGTCAGGTCGACCTGCACCGCTTCACCGAGCTGACCGCGCGAGCCCGCGACGCCGACGACGAGACCGCCGTGGAGCTCTTGGACGAGGCGCTCGGCCTGTGGCGCGGCGAGGCGTTGTCCGATGTGGTGACCGGCGAGGTCGCCCAGCGGCTTCGCGGCGGCATGAACGAGGCACGCTGGACGGCGCTCGAGGATCGCGCCGAAGCGCAGCTGCGGCTCGGCCGCGGCAGGCAGGTCCTCGCGGAGCTGACCGAGCTGGTCGCCGCGCATCCCTTGCGCCAGCGGTTCGTCGGCCAGCTCATGCTCGCGCTGCACCGCGAAGGCCGTACCGACGACGCTCTCGACGCCTTCCGCGCTCTGCGGGGCCGGCTCGGTACCGAGCTGGGCCTCGATCCCTCTCCCGAGCTGCGACGCCTGGAAGCCGCCATCCTCGCCGCCGATCCCGCGCTCGAACCCGCGACCAGGCCCGAGCCGGTCCGCCCGGCCCAGTTGCCACACGACGTCCGGGGATTCGCCGGACGCGCGGCCGAACTGGAACGGCTCGACGAGGCCGCCCGGCACCCGGCCGACGGCACCGACATCTGGGTCATCAGCGGGACCGCCGGGGTCGGCAAGACCGCGCTCGCGGTCCGCTGGGCTCACCGCGTCCGCGACGCGTTCCCCGACGGCCAGCTCTATCTCGACCTGCGCGGTTTCGACCCCGACCACGAACCGCTCACCCCGGCCGTCGCGCTGACCCAGCTCTTGCAGGCGCTCGGCACCGCGCCCAAGGCGATCCCCCCGGACACCGACACCCGGGCCGCTTTGCTCCGCTCCCTCCTCGCCGACCGCCGGGTGCTGCTGGTGCTCGACAACGTGCGCGACAGCGGCCAGGTGCTGCCGCTGCTGCCGCCTTCGGGCACCGTCCTGGTCACCAGCCGCCAGCGGCTCGGCGACCTCATCGCGCGCACCGGCGCCCGCGCGCTCCCGCTGTCCGTGCTGCCCGCCGAAGACGCGCGGCACCTGCTGGAAGCCGTGCTCGGCAGCGAAACCGTCGCCGCCGAGGCCGTCGCGGCCGCGGAACTGGCGCGGCTGTGCGGGCATCTTCCGCTCGCCCTCCGGATCGCGGCGGCCAACCTCGGTGCCAGTGGCGAACCCGAGATCGCCGAACTCGCCCGCGAGCTCGCCGGTGGTGACCCACTGGCGGAGCTGACCGTCGACGGCGCCGAGGAAAGCGCCGTGACCACGGCGTTCGGCGTCTCCTACCGGGCGCTTCCCGAGGAACACCGCGAGCTGTTCCGCCGTCTCGCGCTGGTTCCGGGCCAGACGTTCACCGCTCCCGCCGCGCAGGCACTGACCGGCGTTCCGCACTCGAAGGCGAACCAGCAGCTCAAGGCGCTCGCGGCGGCGCACCTGGTCGAGCGCTACACCCCGGGGCGCTACCGGTTTCACGATCTTCTCCGCAGTTTCGCGGCGGGCCGCACGCTGTCGGAGGACTCCAAGGCCGAACGTGACGCCGCGGAGAGGCGGCTCTTCGAGAGCTACCTGAGCACCGCCGACGCCGCGGGACGTGCCCTCATCCCGCACTTCCTGCGCCTGCCGCGCGAAGAACCGGCGGGCAAACCCTTCGCCGACACCGAAGAGGCGCTGGCCTGGCTGGACGCCGAATGGCCGAACCTCGCCGCCGCCGTCGAGCACAGTGCCGAACACGGCCCGCCCGAGTTCTCCTGGCATCTCGCCGACGCGCTCCGCGCCTTTTTCCATCAACGTGGACATCACGCGGAATGGATCGACACGGCCTCGACCGCGCTCAAGGCCGCGCGCCGCAGCGGCGCCGGGCAGGCCCAGGCCGCGATGCATCTGAGCATCGCGCTGGCCTGCGTCAACAGCGGCCGCTACGACGAAGCGCGCGAACACCTCACCAGCGCCTTGCGCGGTGATCTCCTCGACGGCTGGGACGCCGGCCGCGCGGCCGTGCTCAACAATCTCAGCGCGGTGCACCAGCGTCTCGGCGACCCGCAGGAGGCTATCCGCTGCGGGCTGGAATCCCTGCGGCTGTGCGAAGAACTCAACATGCCCGCCGTCTCGATGGCGCTGGCGAACCTCGGTTTCCCGTACTGGCAGACGGGTCAGCTCGACGAGGCGCTCGCCAACTTCACGCGCGCGCTCGCGGTCTCCGAACGGGACGGCGCCCGGTTCAGCGTCGCGGTCGTGCTGGTCGACCTCGGTAACGTGCACCGCGACCTCGGCCTCCTCGACGACGCTTACGATTTCTACACCCGCGCGCTCGCGGCCAACCGCGAGCTGGGCTACACCTACGGCGAGGCGACGGCGCTCTCCGGCAGGGCCGTGCTCGAAAGCAGGCGCGACCCAAGCGAGCAGAACCGTGCGGACGCGCTCGAAGCCGTCGAACTCACCCGCAAGATCGGCGATCGGGGCACCGAAGCCTGGACGCTCGTCGGGCTCGGCGAGGTCTGCCTGCGGCTCAGCCTGCCGGAAGAGGCCGCCGAGCACTATCGGCTCGCGTTGTCCATCGCGCGGACGACCAGCTTCTTCTGGTGCGAGGCCGCCGCACGCACCGGACTCGCGGAAACCCTGCTGAAACTGGGCAAGCTCGCGGAGGCCCGGACGCACGGCGAACTGGCACAGGAGCTCGCCGCGCGCTCCGGCTACCGGCTCGTCGAAGAACGCGCGAAGCTGATCCTGGACGAGCTTTAGTTCTTCCCGCCGTTGGATTTCACGCTACCGGCGATCGCCGCCGCGATCGCCGTCAGAACGGCGAGGATGATCGTCAGCGCCATGGCGGTGCTGTCACCGTCGTCGAAGCTGAAGAGCCACTTGGCCTGAGCGCCGAACGGCGTGCCCCACACCAGGGGCGTGACCACGAAGACCGCGACCACGTAGAACACGCAAAGCCCGAACAAAGTCCACGCGGCGGGAATCCGGCGGGCGAACGTGAACACCGCCGCGATCACCAGGACCACGGCGGAGATGGTGCCGCTGACCATGTTCTGCACCATGATGCCCGACGGGCGACCGTCCGCCTCCGTGGCGACGATGACGTTGTAGAGCGCGAACCAGACGAGCATGGCGGCGGCGAGCAGCGCCAGGCTGCCTGCGACCACCGCCGCCGCGGCGTTGGCCCTCGGCTTGGGCGGCCTCGGCTCGCTCCACGACGCGGGTCCGCTCGCGGTCGGCTGACCGTACTGCGGAAAGCCGGGCTGCGGTGGATTCGGCTGCATCCGCACTCCTCGCGCGTTCGGCGGCACGAACCGGCCGCCTGTCGTGGTTCGTGGCCACCGTAGCGAAAAGTGGCACGCGGCGGGCTGTTCATGGCAGGAAGCTGCCTTCGCGACACGGTGACGCCGTGCGGGTGGCGGTTTCGCGCGACCGGATGGACGACGCGCGAAACGCCGGTATCACACCAGACGTCTCGAAAGTGGCTTTCGCGACCTCCGGCCTACCCCCAGCACCCAGCAGTACAGGAACCTCGGTACCGATACGGGTCGGGTCTCGTGGCCGATCGGACGACACGCGTGATCCAGCGGACGACACACGTGACTGGACGGACGACACGACCGCGGCAGGGGTTCGCCACGAGTCGTCCGCCCGATCACGCGAAAGCGCCATCCGTGCGCCTGCAGTGCCCGTGGTCAGACGCGGACCTCGTCCACGCGGACCGGGCGGCGTTCGCGGCGCGAGACCTCGCACGCCTCGGCGATGTAGAACGCCTCCAGTGCGTCCGCCGCGCCGCACGGGCTCGGTGCGCGACCGGCGGCGACGTCGAGGAACGCCTTCAGTTCGCTGATGTACGCGGGGCGGAAGCGTTCCATGAACCCGGGATAGGCCGGGCCGGGCAACGGCTGGACGCCGGGTTCCACCGAGGTCAGCGGCGCGCGGTCGTCCAGGCCGACCACGGCGTTGCCCGCCGAGCCGAGGACTTCCAGCCGGACGTCGTAGCCCGCGCCGTTGTAGCGCGTCAGCGAAACCACCGCCAGCGTTCCGTCGTCCAGCGTCAGCGTCGCGGCCGCGGTGTCGACGTCACCTGCGTCGACGAAGAACCGCTCGCCCTTGTTGGCGCCGACCGCGTAGACCTCGGCGACCTCGCGGCCGCTCACGAACCGGACGACGTCGAAGTCGTGCACGCCGCAGTCGCGGAACAGGCCACCGGAGTGCGCGACGTACTCGGCGGGCGGCGGCGCCGGATCGAGCGTGGTCGCGCGCAAGGTGTGCAGCCAGCCGAGTTCGCCCGAGGCCACCGCCGCCCGCGCGGCGGCGTAGCCGGCGTCGAACCTGCGCTGGAAACCGATCTGCACCGGCACGTCCGCACCGGAGATCTTGTCGATCACCGCGAGTGTCCCCGGGATGTCGGCGGCGACCGGCTTCTCGCAGAACACCGGGATGCCCGCGTCCACGGCCTTGAGGATCAGTTCCGGATGCGCGTCCGTCGCCGCGGCGATCACCAGACCGTCCAAAGAGGACGCGAACAGCGAGGGGATGTCCGCCGCCGCTTCGACGCCGAGCTTCGCGGCGGCGGCCTGGGCACGGGCGGTGTCGGCGTCGGCGACGACCACGGAGGAAACCTCGTCGAAGCTCTTCAAGGTCTCGGCGTGCGAAGTGCCGATCCGGCCGGTGCCGGCGAGTCCCAACCTCATGTGGTTACCTTTCTGGAGCGGCGGTGGTCGAACGGACCACCAGCGACGGGTGCAGCAGATGCCGAACCGGCTCGGCGCGTTCGCCCCGGATCCGTTCGAGCAGTGCTTCGACGGCCAGCCTGCCCATTTCCGTACGCGGCTGGTCCACAGTGGTCAGTGAGAGATGGCGCAGCGCGGCAAGCGAGGTGTTGTCGTAGCCGACCACGGAGACGTCCTCCGGCACGCGCAGGCCCACCTCTTCGAGCGCGGAGATCGCGCCGACGGCGTTGAAGTCGTTGCCCGCCACCAGCGCCGTCGGCATCCCTCCCTGCGGAGGGTCGCTGAGCAGTTCGTGCACGGCCTTCTCCCCGGCGGTGTCCGTGTGCTCGCTGCGCACGATGATCGGATGCAGCCGATGCCGCCGCATGGCCCGCTGGTAACCCCGGCGCCGGGCCGCCGCGCCGGCGGCGAGCCCACCGTCCAGATGCGCGATCCTCCGGTGCCCCAAGGAAACGAGGTGGTCGACGGCGAGCGCGGAACCGGCCTCGCCGTCGTCGTTCACCGTGTCCACGCCCGCGGCGCGCGAAGTGCGCGACACCAGGACGACGGGACCTTGCGCGGCCGCTTCCTCGATCGCCGACGCGGGGACCACCGGCGACAGCAGGATCACCCCGGCAGGCCGGAAGGACAGCAGGCTCTTCAGCGCGGCACGCTCCCGCGCGGGACTCCGGCCGCCGGTGTTGAGGATCAAGTGGAACCCGGCCGCTTCGGCCGCCGCGTCGAGCCCTTCGACGACGTCGGCGAAGAACGCGTTGCGGAGATCGGAGACCATCACACCGAGGACGGTCGACGTCCGGCTCGCCAGCGACCTGGCCATCGCGTGCGGTTGGTAACCCAGTTCGTGCGCCGCGCACAGCACGCGCGTGCGCCGCTCGTCGGAGACGTTCGGCGCGTTCCGCATCACCAGCGACACAAGCGCACGGGACACCCCCGCCTTCGCGGCGACGTCCTCCATCGTCGGTCGCGCCATCTTCACCGTCCCCTCTGCTCTTGCCCCCTGCCCTTGACTTTACTGTGACGGACGCTACATGATTAGAGCGCTCTAATCAATAGAGCGCTCTAACCCGATCTCCCGGAGGCCGCCGATGACAGCCACGACACCCCGGATCCGCATCGCCGCCGCCCCGATCTCCTGGGGTGTCTGCGAAGTACCCGGCTGGGGCCGCGTGCTCGACGCGGGCACCGTGCTGGGCGAAATGGCGGAGCTGGGAGTGCGCGCCACCGAACTGGGCCCACCCGGATACCTGCCGCGCGACCCGGCCGCCCTGCGCGAACTGCTCGGCGGATACGAACTCGAACTGGTCGGCGGCTTCCTCGCCGTGGTGCTGCACGAGAATCCCGAAGCCGCGCTGGCCGAGGCCGAGGAGTCCGCCGCGCTGTTCGCGGCCTGTGGCGGTGACGTGCTCGTGCTCGCCGCCGCCACCGGTCTCGACGGCTACGACGACCGGCCGAAGCTGAGCGACCCCGAATGGACGACCCTCGTCGAAACCTCCGGCGAGATCAAGGAAATCGCCGCGCGCCACGGCCTTCGCACCGTGCTGCACCCGCACGTCGGGACGCAAGCGGAGACCGAGGACGAGGTCGAGCGTTTCCTCGCGGATTCCGCTCTCCCGCTGTGCCTGGACACCGGGCATCTCCTGATCGGCGGGACCGATCCGGTCGCGCTGGCGAAGCGGTACCCCGAACGGGTCGGGCATCTGCATCTCAAGGACGTGTGCGGCGAGCTCGCCGAAGACGTCCGCGCCGGCAGGCTTCCCTACGCCGAGGCCGTGGGCAAAGGTCTGTATGTCCCCTTGGGCGACGGGGACGTCGACATCGAAACGATGGTCAGGTCCGTCCACGAGGCGGGCTACGACGGGTGGTACGTGCTCGAACAGGACACCGCGCTGAGCGAGGGGAGCCCGGAGGATCTGCCGAAGCGGGATGTGGCCAGGAGCCTGGCGCATCTCGACGGAATCGTCAGCCGGCTCCCGGCTGCCAGGTAACGGAAGAAGCGAGGAGAGACGACGATGTCCCATCGCTTGAAAAAGGTCTTGGTGGTCGCGGCGGGGCTGCTGCTCCTGTCCGCGTGCACCGGGCCGAAGGCCGAGGAGAAACCCGCCGCGGGCGCGGGCCCGGCGACGACCCAGCCCAGCGGGCCGCTGCGGGTCGCGGTCATCTCGCACGGCACGGCCGGTGACGCGTTCTGGAACGTGGTCAAGAACGGCGCCGAAGAGGCGGGCAGGCAACTCGACGTCCAGGTCGAGTACAACTCCGACGGAGACCCCGGCAACCAGGCCAAGCTGATCGACAACGCGGTCGCCCAGCGGGTCGGCGGGCTCGTGGTGTCGATGGCGAATCCGGAGGCGCTCAAGACCTCGATCGAGAACGCGGTCCGCGCCGGGATCCCGGTCATCACCATCAACTCCGGCGAGGACAAGAGCGCGGCCTACGGCGCGCTCACCCACGTCGGGCAGAACGAGACCATCGCGGGCGAGGAGGCCGGGAAGAAGTTCCGGGAGCTCGGCAAGAAGAAGCTGCTCTGCGTGGTCCACGAAGCGGGCAACGTCGGGCAGGCGCAACGCTGTGACGGCGCCAAGACCGGCTTCGCGGGCGACGTACATACCCTGCAGGTCGACATCAGCAACCCCACCGACGCCGAATCCCGGATCAAGGGCGCGGTGCAGACCGACTCCTCCCTCGACGCCGTCCTGACGCTGAACTCGCAGGTCGCCGCCCGTGCGGTGAGCGCGATCAAGGCGGTCGGCTCGAAGGCGCAGGTCGGCACTTTCGACCTCAACACCGACGTGGTCGGCGCGATCAAGGCGGGCGACGTGGTCTTCGCGGTCGATCAGCAGCAGTACGAACAGGGCTATCTCCCGGTGCAGTTCCTCAAGCTCTACCGGGACAACGCGAACGTCGTCGGCGGCGGGAAGCCGGTGCTCACCGGGCCCGACCTGGTCGACAAATCCACTGTGGACACCGTCGGCCGGTACGTGCAAAGGGGCACGCGATGACAACCACCACCCTCGACGAACGGATCGCGAAACCGCGACTCCTGGACAGGCTGGTCGTCCGGCCCGAGATCGGCGCGCTGCTCGGCGCCGTCGTCGTCTTCCTGTTCTTCACCGTCGTCACCGACCAGTTCTTCAGCGGCAGCGGCGTGGCGACCTGGCTGGACGACGCCTCGACGCTCGGCATCATGGCGGTCGCGGTGTCCCTGCTGATGATCGGCGGCGAGTTCGATCTCTCGGCGGGCGTGATGACGGCGTCCACCGCGCTCGTCACCGCGACACTGGCGACACAGGCCGGCTGGAACGTCTGGCTCGCGCTGTTCGCGTCGCTGGTCTTCGCCCTCGCGGTGGGCGCGTTCAACGGCTGGCTGGTGATGCGCACCGGGCTGCCCAGCTTCATCGTCACCCTGGGCACGTTCCTGGCACTGCAGGGGCTCAACCTCGGCGTGACCCGCCTGGTCACCGGCACCGTCCAGGTGTCCGGGATGCGGTCGACCGACGGCTACGAATCCGCCGGTTTCGTTTTCGCGTCCACAGTGGACATCGGCGGGACCGCGTTCCAGATCTCCATCGTCTGGTGGATCGGGTTCGCCGTACTGGCGGCCTGGCTGCTCGTCCGGACCCGGTTCGGCAACTGGATCTTCGCCGTCGGCGGCTCCGCGCAGAGTTCTCGCGCGGTCGGGGTCCCGGTGGTGCGCACCAAGATCCTGCTGTTCATGACCACCGCGCTCGCCGCGTGGCTGGTCGGCTCGATCAACATCCTGCGGTTCGCGAGCGTCCAGGCGAACCAGGGCATCGGGCTGGAGTTCCAGTACATCATCGCGGCCGTGATCGGCGGCTGCCTGCTCACCGGCGGATTCGGTTCGGCGATCGGCGCCGCGATCGGCGCGCTGATCTTCGGGATGGCGCGGCAGGGCATCGTGTTCGCCCGCTGGGACAGCGACTGGTTCATGTTGTTCCTCGGGGTCATGCTGCTGTCCGCGGTCCTGGTCAACAACGCCTTCCGGCGACGCGCGGAAAGGGTGCGGCGATGAGCCATCTTCTCGAGGTCAAAGACGTCGGCAAGACCTACGGCAGCGTGATCGCGCTGCGCGACGTCTCCACCGTGGTCGACGCGGGCGAGGTCACCTGCGTGCTCGGCGACAACGGCGCGGGCAAATCCACTCTGATCAAGATCCTCGCCGGGGTCCACCAGCACGACCGGGGCGAGTTCCTGGTCGAGGGAGAGCCGGTCAAGTTCGCTTCGCCGCGTGAGGCGCTCGATCGCGGAATCGCGACGGTGTACCAGGATCTGGCCGTCGTCCCGCTGATGAGCGTGTGGCGGAACTTCTTCCTCGGCTCCGAACCGACGGTCGGTTTCGGCCCGTTCCGCGCGCTCGACCGGAAGAAAGGTCGCGAGACGACCAAGAAGGCGTTGTCCGACATGGGCATCGACCTGCGTGACGTCGAACAGCCGGTCGGCACGCTGTCCGGTGGTGAACGGCAGTGCGTCGCCATCGCACGCGCGGTGTACTTCGGGGCGAAGGTGCTGATCCTCGACGAGCCGACGGCCGCGCTGGGTGTCAAACAGGCGGGTGTCGTGCTCAAGTACGTCGCACAGGCCCGTGACCGCGGGCTCGGCGTCGTGCTGATCACGCACAACCCGCATCACGCGTACCCGGTGGCCGATCGCTTCCTGCTGCTCAAACGGGGCGCGTCGCTCGGCGCGTACGAGAAGTCCGAGATCGATCTGGCCGAGCTGACCCGGCAGATGGCGGGCGGCGCGGAACTGGAAGCCCTCGAACACGAATTGCGAGCCGCGGAGTCCCCTTCATGACCGCTCTCGAAGCATTGACCGTCGGCCGGGTAGGGGTGGACCTCTACCCCGAACAGAGCGGCGTGCCGCTGGCCGGGGTCAGCACCTTCGCCAAGTCGCTCGGCGGCACCGCGACCAACGTCGCGGTCGCCGCCGCACGGCTCGGCCGCTCGACGTCGGTGCTGACGAAGGTCGGCCCGGATGGCTTCGGCGAGTACGTGCGGCAGGCGTTGCGGGAGTTCGGCGTGTCCCCCGAGCACGTCGGGACGTCGGCCGGCTTGCAGACGCCGGTGGTGTTCTGCTCGCTGGACCCGCCCGCGGATCCGCCGCTGCTGTTCTACCGGTCCCCCATCGCCCCGGACCTGACCATCACCGAGAACGACGTTCCCTGGGACATCGTGGAATCCGTTCCACTGTTGTGGGTCACCGGCACCGGTGTCTCCGTCGAGCCGGCGCGCGCCACCCAGCGCAAGATGCTCCAGCGGCGCGGGCGCCGGTCGCATACCGTGCTGGACCTCGACTTCCGGCCGATGTTCTGGCCCGGCATCGAGACGGCGCGGGAAGAGATCGGCTGGATGCTCGACCACGTCACGGTCGCCGTCGGCAACCGCACCGAAGCGGAGGTCGCCGTCGGCACGGCGGACCCCGACGAGGCCGCGTCCCGGATGCTGGCCAGGGGGGTCGAGCTGGCCGTGATCAAGAAAGGCGCGGACGGGGTGCTGGTGGCCACCGCCGAGGGCCGCTGGACCGTGCCGCCCCAGCGGGTCGAGGTCGTCTGCGGGCTCGGCGCCGGGGACGGTTTCGGCGGCGCGCTGATCCACGGTCTGCTGTCCGGCTGGGATCCGGTGCGGATCGCCACCTACGCCAACGCGGCGGGCGCGCTCGTCGCTTCCCGGCTCGCCTGCGCCGACGCCATGCCCACCGCCGACGAGATCGAGGAGTTGCTGTGAGCAAACTGCATCGTCCACTCGGGACGCTTTCGGACGAGCGGGACCCGGTCCGGCTCACCCCGGATTCGGCGGGCTGGGACTACAGCGGCCTGCGGGTTCTCTCGTTGGCCGCCGGAGAATCCAGGCTGGTGCGCACAGGCGAATACGAAGCGTTCGTCCTGCCCCTGGCGGGTTCCTGCACCGTCCGGGTCGACGGACAGGTCTTCGCACTCGCCGGACGGGATTCCGTGTTCACCCGTGTCACGGATTTCGCCTATGTGCCACGGGACGCCGAAGTCGAGTTGTCGACAGTCGCGGGGATCGAGGTCGCACTGCCGATGGCGCGCTGCGCCCGCCGTCTCGAACCGCGCTACGGGCCGGCCGAAAACGTGCCGGTGGAGGTGCGCGGGGCCGGACAGGCGACCAGGCAGGTCACCAACTTCGGCGTGCCCGGTGTCTGGGAGCACGCGGACAAGCTGAACGCCTGCGAGCTGATCACCCCCGGCGGCAACTGGTCGTCGTACCCGCCGCACAAACACGACGAGGCGTCCGACTGCGAGGTCGTCAACGAGGAGATCTACTACTTCCGCATCGCGGGCCGCGACGGCGTGACACCTTCGCGCGAAGGGTTCGGCCTGCACCGGACGTACACCTCCGACGGTGAACTGGACGAGGACGTCGCGGTCCGGGACGGCGACGTCTTCCTGATCCCGCGCGGCTACCACGGGCCTTGTGTCGCCGCGCCCGGCTATCCGATGTACTACCTGAACGTCCTGGCCGGGCCCGCCGACGAGCGGTCGATGGCCTTCTGCGACGACCCGGCGCACGGCTGGGTCCGCGAGACGTGGAAAGACCAGGAGCTCGATCCGCGCTGTCCGGTCACGAGCCACGAAGGGCAGGTCTCATGAAGCTGACCACGGCACAGGCCCTGGTGCGCTGGCTGCTGGCGCAGCGGTCGGAAACCCTGGACGGGCGGGAAGTCCCGTTGTTCCCCGGGGTGTTCGCGATCTTCGGGCACGGCAACGTCCTCGGCCTCGGCACCGCGCTGGAAGAGCACCGTGACGAACTCCCCGTGTGGCGTGGGCAGACCGAGCAGGGCATGGCGCTCGCGGCGGTCGGCTACGCCAAGGCGACGCACCGGCGACAGGTCGGCGTGGTGACGTCGTCGATCGGGCCCGGCGCGCTGAACATGGTCACCGCGGCCGGGGTCGCGCACGCGAACCGGTTGCCGGTACTGCTGCTCCCCGGGGACACCTTCACCAGCCGCGCCCCGGATCCCGTGTTGCAGCAGGTGGAGCATTTCGGCGATCCGACGGCCACGGTCAACGACGCCTTCCGCCCGGTGAGCCGGTATTTCGACCGTATCGTCCGGCCGGAGCAGCTGCTTTCGACACTGCCGCAGGTCGCCAGGGTGCTGACCGATCCGGCGGACGCGGGGCCGGTGACGCTGGCGCTCCCCCAGGACGTCCAGGCGGAGACCTACGACTTCCCGGACGCCCTGTTCGCGCCGGTGACCCATCGTCCGCAGCGCCCGCGGCCCGATCGCCGGGCTCTCACCGAAGCGGCAGGCCTGCTCCGGGCGGCGCGGAAACCGTTGCTGGTGCTCGGCGGCGGCGTCCGGTATTCCGGCGCGGGCGGGCGCGCGCTGGCCTTCGCCGAACGGCACGGCATCCCGGTCACCGAAACCACGGCGGGGCGCACCCTGGTCCCGCACGGTGATCCGCTGCACGCGGGCCCGCTCGGGGTCACCGGCTCGGCGTCGGCGAACGTCCTGGCCGCGGAGGCCGACGTGGTGCTGGCCGTCGGCACTCGCCTGCAGGACTTCACCACGGCGTCCTGGACGGTGTTCTCCTCCGGAGTCCGGCTGATCACCCTGAACGCCGCCCGGTTCGACGCGGTCAAGCACGGTGCGCTGGCCGTCGTGGGCGACGCCGACGCGGGTCTCGTGGATCTGGCAGGTCAGCTGGAGAACTGGCATGCCGATCCACAGTGGACAGAGCGCGCCTCGGCGGAACGCGGCCGCTGGGACGCGCATATCGACACCCTGCGCGCCGCTTCCGGCGAGGTGCCGACATACGCCCAGGTCGTCGGCGCGGTCAACGATCTTTCCGAGCCGCACGACTACGTGATGACCGCGTCCGGCGGGATGCCGGGCGAACTGATCGGCGGCTGGCGCGGATCGGGCTCGATCGGCATGGACGTCGAGTACGGGTTCTCGTGCATGGGCTACGAACTCGCGGGCGCCTGGGGTGCGGCGATGGCGCATACCGAGGGCCTGGTCACCACGATGCTCGGCGACGGTTCGTACCTGATGCTCAATTCCGAGCTGTTCTCGGCCGCCTTCGCCGGACATCCCTTCGTGGCGGTGGTCTGTGACAACGACGGTTACGCGGTCATCGCCCGGCTACAGGAGGGGCAGGGCGGCAAGCCGTTCAACAACTTCCTCGGTGACTGCCGGAGCGCGCACCCCACTCCCCCTCGGGTCGACTTCGCGCGGCATGCGGAATCGCTGGGATGCGCGGTGTTCACAGCGTCCACTATGGACGACGTGCGGGCGGCGTACGCGAAGGCGAGGGAAGCCGCGGTGGCCGAGCAACGGCCGGCGGTGGTCGTGGTGCGCACCCAGCCGGACTCGTGGACCGAAGCCGGTGCCTGGTGGGAAGTCGGCGTTCCGGAACACCTCGCCGGAAGGGAGGGGTTCGAGCGGGGCAAGTCCAGCCAGGTGCGCTACGTGAACAGCCGCCTTTAGAGGACTAGACGCGAGCGGTGAAACTGGCGAAGTACCCGGCCGCCATGTCCTCGTCGCCGTGTCCGGCCTCGGACGCGCGGGCGAACCGGGCTCGCCCGGCCTCGACGGCGTCCATCCGGACACCCGCGCGGGCCGCGGCTTCCAGCACCAGCCGGGCGTCCTTCTCTGCGTTGTCGACCGAGAAGGCGGTGGTGTAGTCGTTCTTGAGGATCGCGGCGGACTTCGCCTGGAAGTAGCCGTTGTCCATCGGCCCGCCGGTGACGACGTCGACGAAATGCCGCGGGTCGACACCGAGCCCCTCGGCCAGCGCGAGTGCCTCGCCGACGCCGTGGGTCAGCGCGATCACCCAGGTGTTCAGCACCAGTTTGAGCCTGCTCGCCGCGCCGGTGCGGCCGTCTTCGCCGACCCACAGCGTGCGCTTGCCGATGGCGTCGAACAGCGGCTGGACGGACTCGCGCGCTTCGGTGGTGCCCGCCGCCAGCACGATCAGCTGGCCCAGCTCGGCGGGCTGACGGGTGCCCTGCACCGGTGCGTCGACGAAGACGAGGCCGTGCTCGTCGGCGTACGCGACCAGTTCGTCGACCGCGTCGCCGACGGTGCTGAGCTGGACCCAGATCGTTCCGGCGGCTGGGGCGGCCGCGCGGATCGCCTCCAGTACCGCCGGGCCGTCGGTGAGGACCGTGATCACGACCGGCGCGCCCTCGACGGCTTCCGCGGCGCTCCCCGCGACCTGGACGCCTTCTCCCGACAGGGCTTCGGCCTTGGCCGCGGTGCGGTTCCAGGCACGGACCGCGAACCCGGCCTTGCTCAGGTTGCGCGCGACCGGGGCGCCGATGATTCCGGTGCCGAGCACCGCGACGGTCTTCGTCATGACTTGGTTTGCTCCTTGCCAGTAGTGGAACGTTCGTTAAAGAACCAGGGCGCAGCGGATCAGCGCGGGGCCGGTCACGAAACCTGGAACATCACAACGCCTGGACGGTGGTTTCGACGACTTGCGTGAGCGCCTGCCGGTCCGCGGTCTTTCCCAGCACCCGCAGGCCGTACATCGCGGCGAGCGCGAACCTCGCCAGCGCCCGCGGATCCCGTTCCGGGCCGATCTCGCCCGACTCCCTCGCGGCGGCGAATTCGGCGTGGAACGCGTTCTCCACCCGTTCGAAGTTGTGCCGGACGCGGGCGGTGACGTCGTCGTCGATCCCGCCGAGTTCGAGGGCCGCGTTGACGACGAGGCAGCCGCGATGCCCGGCCGAGGTGTCCAGCTCGTCGTCGACGACATCCATCAGGACACGCCTGACCCGCGCCCGGATGGAACCCGGCGCGGCCAGCATCTCCTCGATCCGGACGGCCGTCGCCTCCTCGTAGCGGCGCAGCGCCTCGCTGAACAGCTGCTGCTTGCCCGAAAACGCGTTGTACAGGCTTCCCCGCCCCAGTCCGGTGCCGTCGACCAGGTCTTGGGCCGACGTGGCGGCGTATCCCTTGCGCCAGAACGCGCTGACGGCGGCATCGAGCACCTCGGCGGGATCGAATCCCTTGGGGCGGGGCATGCCGCCAGCATTCCACGTTCTGTAATGATCGGTCAAATACCGACCGGTCGTCCCTTCTTCGCCGCCCTTTGGGGCGACGGCTCTTCTCGAGCGTCGTGACGAGCCAGCCGGACGAGGTGTTCTGGCTGACCGGCAGGAATGGGACCAGCGCGCCGACAAGGACTCTTGGGGCCGGATCCCGCGCACGTACGTCAGGCTGACCGAGGACCGGTCTATGCCGCTCGCCGCGCAGGACCTCTACCTCGCCGAGGGCGACGCGCTGGCCCCGGACAACCCGTCCGCGACCTCGCGAGCAGTCACGCCGGGTTCTTCCGGCGGCCCGCCGAGCCGGCCGGGATCCTCGACGACCTCAGCGTCCGAGCAGACGCCGGATCTCGGTGACGGCCGCGCGGCCCGCCCGGTTCGCGCCGACGGTACTGGCGGACGGGCCGTAGCCGACCAGGTGCAGCCGCGGTTCGGCGACGACGCGGGTGCCGTCCATCCGGATGCCCCCGCCGGCCGCGCGCAGGCGCAGCGGCGCGAGATGGTCGATCGCGGCACGGAACCCGGTGGCCCACAAGATGACGTCGGCGGGCTCGAAGGTGCCGTCCGCCCATTCCACGCCGTCCGGCGTGATCCGCTGGAACATCGGGCGGCGGTCGAGGATCCCCGCGTCGAGGCCGGCGCGCACTTCCGGCGTCACCGCCAGGTCGGTCACGCTGACGACACTCTTCGGCGGCAGGCCCTCGCGGACCCGCCGATCGACCTTCGCGACGGCCTCCCGGCCCCAGTTCTCGCTGAACGGCTCGTCACGCCACACCGGCGGGCGCCGCGTCACCCAGCGCGTCGAGCGCGCGAAGGGCGCGATCTCCAGCAACAGCTGGACGGCCGACGCGCCACCGCCGACCACGACGGCACGTTTGCCGCGGAAGTCGCCGGTTCCGGTGTAGTCGGCGGTGTGCAGCTGGCGGCCGCGGAAGGTTTCCTGCCCCGGGTAGTACGGCCAGAACGGGCGGTCCCAGGTACCGGTCGCGCTGATCACCGCACGCGCGGCCCAGGTTTCCGCCGCGCTCGCCACGACCAGCCGATCGTCCTCGGCGCTCACCGACAGGACGTCGACGGGCCGATGGACCGGAAGGTCGTAGGTGCGCTCGAACCGGCCGAAGTACTCGGCGACGGCCTCGGCCGCGGGCTGTTTCGGATCCGGGGTGCCGAAGGACATGCCGGGAAGGTCGTAGACGCCGTGGACCTTCCCCATCACCAACGAAGGCCATCGGTACTGCCACGCGCCACCGGGCCGTTTGCCGTGGTCGAGCACGACGAAACCCGCCTCGTTGCCGAATCCCGCGCGGCGCAGGTGGTACGCCGCCGACAGACCCGCCTGGCCCGCCCCGATCACCGCCACGTCGACTTCGTGATCCGCCTTCATACCGGGTTCAACGGCTGGGCGAAGCGGCTATTTCGTCCGCTGCGTCACAGCCCGCACGATCGCGACGACCAGGAGCACCCCGGCGAGCGCCACCAGCACCGGCGCCACTCGTTTGACCACGGATCCGCCCGCGTACTCCATCAGGTCGATGGCTTCGCCCTCCGTCATCGGCTTGACCGCTTGCAACGGCGGGCGTTCCTGGGGTTTTTCGGGCTCGGGCGTGGTGGCGAGCTTGCCGGACAGGCAGTCCGCGAACGAGTCGAGGATCTTGCCGCCGACCTCGGAGATCATCCCGCGCCCGAACTGCGCCGGCTTGCCGGTGACCGCCAGCTCCGTGGCGACGGCGCCATGGGTGACGCCGTCCTTCTCGGTCAGGGTGAGCGTCACCGTCGCCGAGGCCGTGCCCGCTCCCCGCGCGTCCTTGCCCGCTGCCTTGATCACCACCTTCCTGGCGTCGGCGTCCTTCTCGACGAAGTGGCCGGTTCCCTTGTAGAGCAGGGAGATCGGCCCGAGCTTGACCTTCACCGTGCCTTTGAAGGCGTCCCCGTCGACTTCGGTGACGGTGGCGCCCGGCATGCACGGCGCCACTCGTTCCGGGTCGACGACGGCCTTCCAGACCTCGCCGACCGGGGCGGGAACGGTGAATTCGTGGTCGAGCCGCACGGGCCGACCTCCTCTCTCTGTATCTAAGAACCCGCCGCGGCGAGGACCGCCCGGCCGGTCAGCACCCGCGCGAGGTGCTGCCGGTATTCGACGTCGGAGTTGCCGTCGGCCGTGGGGTTCGTGCCCTCGGCCGCGCGTTCGGCCGCGCCGCGGATCGCCTCGGCGGTGGCCGCGCAGCCGACCAAGGCCTCCTCGACCCCGGCCGCCCGTACCGGGGTCGAGCCCATGTTGGTCAGCGCGACCCGCGCCTCCTCGATGGTGCCCGCCTCGGTGCGGACACAGGCCGCGACCGCGACCATCGACCACGCCTGCGCGACCCGGTTGAACTTCTCGTAGTGGGCGTGCCAGCCGGTGTGCTTCGGCACCCGGACCTCGACCAGGAGTTCGTCCGCGGCGAGCGCGGTGGTGAACATGTCCTGGAAGAAGTCCGCAGCGGCGACCGTCCGCCGTCCGCCCGGCCCGGCGACGACGAGTTCGCAGCCGAGCGCGAGCACGGGAGCCAGCAGGTCACCGGCGGGATCGGCGTGCGCGAGGGCGCCGCCGAACGTGCCGCGGTGGCGGATCTGCGGATCGGCCACCGTGTCGGTGGCGGCCTTGAGCAACGCGGCGTGCTCGGCGACCAGCGCGTCCCGCTGGACGTCGTAATGCGTGGTCATCGAGCCGATCACCAGCACGTCGCCGTCTTCACGGACGCCGCGCAGCTCGGCGACCTTCCCGAGGTCCACCAGCGTGGTCGGCGTGGCGAGCCGCATCCTCAGCACCGGCAGCAGGCTTTGCCCACCCGCCAGTACCTTGGCGTCTTCGCCCGCCTCGGCGAGCGCGCTGATCGCTTCGTCCACTGTGGACGGGGCGACGTACTCGAACGGGGCCGGGATCACTGCGCACCTCCGGTGGCGTCGATCGAACCGAGACCGCCACCGGCTTCGGAGCCCAGCCCGCCCGCGGCGGCCGACCCGTGCTGGATGGCGTGCCAGACCCGCATCGGGGTCAACGGCATTTCGATGTCGTTCACCCCGAAGTGCCGGACGGCGTCGATGACGGCGTTGACCACCGCCGGGGTCGAGGCGATCGTGCCCGCCTCCCCGACTCCCTTGGCGCCCAACGGGTTCGTCGTCGACGGTGTCTCGGTGCGGTCGGTGGTGAAGCTGGGCAGATCCGCCGCCGACGGGAGCAGGTAGTCGGCGAAGGTCCCCGTGGTCAGCGTGCCGCCTTCGTCGTGGACGGCCTCCTCGAACAACGCCTGCGCGATGCCCTGCGCGAGCCCGCCGTGCACCTGGCCCTCGACGATCAGCGGGTTGACGGCCACGCCGACGTCGTCGACGCAGACATAGGAGCGCAACCGCACGCGCCCGGTCTCGGTGTCGACCTCGGCCGCGCACAGATGCGTGCCGTGCGGGAACGAGAAGTTCTCCGGATCGAACGTGTCCGACGAATCCAGCGACGGTTCGACCCCGTCCGGCAGGTTGTGCGCCGAGAACACGGCCCACGCGATGTCCTGGATGGACGTCGAGGAATCCGTGCCCTTGACCGAGAACTTGCCCGCCGAGAATTCGAGGTCGTCCTCGGCGCACTCCATCAGATGCGCCGCGATCGGCTTGGCCTTGGCGAGCACCTTGTCCGCCGCCTTGACCACCGCGATCCCGCCGACCACCAGCGACCGGGAGCCGTAGGTGTCCAGGCCCTTGTGCGAGGACTGGGTGTCGCCGTGGATGACCTCGATGTCCTCGAACGGGACGCCGAGTTTGTCGGCGACGATCTGGCTCCACGCCGTCTCATGGCCCTGGCCGTGCGCGGAGGCGCCGGTGATGACCTCGATCTTGCCGGTGGGCAGCACGCGGATCTCCGCGTGCTCCCAGCCGCCCGCCGCGTAGTCCAGCGAGCCGAGCACCCGCGACGGCGCGAGACCGCACATCTCGGTGAACGTCGAGATGCCGATGCCGAGCTGGACCGGGTCGCCCGATTCCCGCCGTTCCTTCTGCTCGCGGCGGAGCCCGTCGTAGTCGAAGAGCTCCTTGGCCTTGGCTGTCGCGGCCTCGTAGTTGCCCGAGTCGTAGGTCAGCCCGGCCACCGTGGTGAACGGGAACTCCTCGTGCTTGATCCAGTTCTTCTCGCGGATCTCCATCGGGTCCATGCCCAGTTCGACGGCGAGTTCGTCCATCATCCGCTCGATCCCGAACGTGGCCTCCGGCCGCCCGGCGCCGCGATACGCGTCGGTGAGCGTGGTGTTGGTGAACACGTTGGTGCAGGCGAAGTGGTACGCCGGGAACTTGTAGATCGCGTTGAACATGAACGCGCCGAGGATCGGCACGCCGGGGCCGACGAGGCCGAGGTACGCGCCCATGTCGGCGAGCAGTTCGACCTTCAGGCCGGTCACCGTGCCGTCGCGGTTCGCGGTGATGGTGATGTCCTGGATCTGGTCGCGGCCGTGGTGCGCGGCGACCATCGTCTCCGAACGGGACTCGGTCCACTTGACCGGTTTGCCCAGCCGCTGCGCGATGAGCGTCGACATCATCTCTTCGGGCAGCACGGCGATCTTGCCGCCGAACCCGCCGCCGACGTCGGGCGCGATCACCCGCACCTTGTGCTCGGGAAGACCGAGCGTGGCCGCGGTCATCGTCTTGAGGATGTGCGGGACCTGGGTGGCCGACCACATGACCAGCTGGTTGCCCGTCGGGTCGACCACGCACGCCCGCGGTTCCATGAACGCCGGCACCAGCCGCTGCTGACGGAACCGCCGCTTGAGCACGACTTCGGAGTTCGAGATCGCGTCTTCGACACTGGAACCCGTTCCCGCGTCGGCGGAATCGAAGACCCAGAACGCGTTCCGGTTCGTGGCGAGATCCTCGTGCACCAGCGGCGCGCCCTCGGCGAGCGCGTTCTCGAGGCCGAGGACGACCGGCAGTTCGTCGTAGTCGACGTCGATCATTTCGAGGGCGTCGTGTGCCTCGGCCGAGGTGCGGGCGACGACCACCGCGACCCCCTCACCGGCGAAATTCACCGTGTCCGAGGCGAGGATGGGCCGCCTCGGCGACTTCATGTCCGGCGTGATCGGCCACGCGCAAGGCATCCCGATGGCGCCCTCGGGGTCGAGGTCCTTCCCGGTGAACACCGCGACCACACCGGGCGCGGACTTCGCCTCGGTGACGTCGATCGAGACGATCTTGGCGTGCGCGAACGGGCTGCGGAGCACCGCGAGGTGCAGCATGCCGGGCAGGGTCAGGTTGTCGGTCCAGCGGGTCCTGCCGGTGATGAGGCGCTCGTCCTCCTTGCGGCGACGGGACTTGCCGACCTCCGGTTCGATCGTGGAGGTCATCACTCACCACCCGCGCCGACATGGGAAGCGGTGTCCGAAGCGAGCCGCTCGGCCTCGGGACCGGCGCCGGGCCGCATCTCGTGGGCGGCGTCGCGCACCGCGCGGACGATGTTCTGGTAGCCCGTGCAGCGGCACAGGTTGCCTTCGAGGCCTTCACGGACCGCCTGCTCGTCCGGATCGGGATTGTCGGCGAGCAGGTCGATCGACTGCATGATCATGCCGGGGGTGCAGAAACCGCACTGGAGCGCGTGGTTCTCGTGGAAGGCCTTCTGAACGGGATGCAGTTCGCCGTCGCGGGCGAGTCCCTCGATCGTGGTGACCTCGCAGCCGTCGGCCTGGACCGCGAGTACCGAACAGGATTTCACGCTGTGCCCGTCGAGGTGGACGGTGCAGGCGCCGCAGTTGCTGGTGTCGCAACCGACCACGGTGCCTACCTTCCCGAGCCGTTCGCGCAGATGGTGCACGAGGAGGGTGCGGGGCTCGACGTCGTCTGTGTAGCTGGTGCCGTCGACGGTGACGGTGATGCGCATCAGGCCTCCAAAAGCAAGAGAAACCCCGCGCTGGTCCGGGGGTCGTTCGGGAACGGCCGGTCATTCGGTTGTCACGGACCGACCCCGGAGCGACCGTGATCGGACTCACAGCCGAGGGTGCTACGCTGGCCCCCTCCAGATCAACCCCCGCCGGGGGGTCTTACCGACTCGTGACTGGTTAGGACGGTTAGAACCGTCCTAGCCACTCACGAGGCCAAGTCGCGTTCGCGCCGGTGATCACGGTGGCGACCAAGTCCCCCGGGATGTCGTGCACGGTCAGCGCGGCCAGGCCGGCAGCGCCCGCGGGTTCCGGGAGCACACCGAGGGTCTCCGCGCCCAGTCGCATGGCCGCGCGCAGATCGTTGTCCTCGACCAGTACGAAGTCGTCGACCAGCGACCGCATCCGCCGGATGGATTCGGGTTCCGGGGTGCGGATCGAGATGCCACCGGCGAACGAATTCACCCGGTCGACGGTGACCGGCTCACCGGCCCGCCAGCTCGTCGCCATCGCCCGCGCCGACGTGGTCCCGACGCCGACGACCCGGACGTCCGGTGTGTGCGCCTTGAGCCAGAGCGCGACGCCGGCGATCAGCGCGCCGTCGCCGACCGGAAGCACGACCGTGTCGATCCGGCCCGCCTCCGCCAGTTCCAGGCCGATCGTGCCCGCCCCTTCGGAGATCGCGGGCTCACGGCCATCGACCACGAAGACACGGTCCGGCGCTTCGGCGGCGAAGGCGGCCGCGGCGTCCTTCGCCTCGCCCTCCACCCGGCGCACCCTCGCCCCCAAGGTCTTCATCCGCCGCAGTTTGACCGGGGAGATGTCGGCCGGGACGAACACCTCGGCCCGCAAACCGCGCTTCCTGGCGGCGAAAGCGACGGCCTGCCCGAAGTTGCCGCTGGTCCCGCACACCATCGTGGTGCCCGGCTCCAGCCCGGCCGCGAAGTAGTCCGCGCCCCGGCCTTTGAAGCTGCGCAAGGGATTCAGTGTCTCGATCTTCACCAGCACGTTCCGGCCGAGCCGCTCGTTCAGCTGTTCGTCGCCGTACTGCGGGGAGTCCAGGAAAACGGGATCGATCACCTTCGCCGCCTCGGCGACGTTGTCCAGCTTCAGGTCGATGTCGGTCATGACGTTCAAGCTAGGCGGGGAGCCGATCATGGCGATTGTAAATTTTCCCGTCCGCGTGCAAAAATCTTGCGTGCCTCTCGACGAGATCGACCATCGGCTGCTCGACCTCGTCCAGGCCGACGCCGCCCGCCCCCTGCACGATCTGGGCGACGCCATCGGCCTCTCCCCCAGCGCGGTCCAGCGGCGGCTGACCCGGCTGCGCGCCGCGGGCGTGATCCGCGCCGAGGTCGCCGTGCTCGATCCGGAGACGCTCGGCGCGGGGATGACGTCGGTCATCCTGGTCGCGCTGACCGACGACGACGAGAAAAGCCACACGGCCTTCCGCGAGCGCATGCTGGCCGAGCCCCGCGTCCAGCACTGCTACAGCATCGTCGGGCAGTGGGACTACGTCGTCGTCCTGCTCACCCCGGATCTCAAGGCGAGCCGGTACCTGTCCAGGAAGCTGTTCGACAAGCACGTCAAACGGTTCGAAACCCTGCCCGCCTTCGAAGTGGTCAAGTCGAGTCAGGCGATCCCGGTGCCCGGCGTCAGCCGTGGATCCGGCCGCTGAGCTCGGCGAGCCGCGAGCCAGAACCGCTCCACCGCAGCGCGATGATCTCCGCCGCGATCGACACCGCGGTCTCCTCGGGGGTCCGCGCGCCGAGATCGAGGCCGATCGGCGAGGACAGCCGTTCGAGTTCCGCCTCGGTGACCCCGGCTTCACGCAGCCGCGCGAACCGGTCGTCGTGGGTCTTGCGCGAGCCCATCGCGCCGACGTAGCCGACGTCGAGCCGCAACGCGACCTCCAGCAGCGGCACGTCGAACTTCGGGTCGTGGGTGAGCACGGCGATCGCGGTGCGGCCGTCGACCCGGCCGGCTTCGGCCTCGGCCTTGAGGTAGCGATGCGGCCAATCGACGACGACCTCGTCCGCGTCGGGGAACCGGCTCTTCGTCGCGAACACGGGCCGCGCGTCGCAGACCGTGACCTGGTAGCCGAGGTACGCGCCCATCTTCGCCATCGCGGCGGCGAAGTCGATCGCGCCGAAGACCAGCAGGCGCGCGGGCGGTTCGAAGGAATTGACGAAGACCGTCATCCCCTCGCCGCGGCGCTGCCCGTCCGGCCCGTAGTGCAGGGTGCCCGTGCGGCCGCCGGCGAGCATGCCGCGCGCGTCGTCGACGACGGCGTCGTCCATCCGCGACGAACCGAGTGACCCCGCGACACGATCAGGCCAGACGACCAGATGCTCGCCGACCAGACCGTCCCGTTCGTGCTCGATCACCGTGACCACGGCGACCGGCTGTCCACTGTGGACCGATTCGACGACCTCTCCGAGCTCCGGCATCGAGTCGCGGTCGATGTGCTGGACGTAGATGTCGATGATCCCGCCGCAGGTCAGCCCGACGGCGAACGCGTCGTCGTCGGACACGCCGTAGCGCTGCAGCACGGGCGCGCGTTCGGCGACCACCTGCTGTGCGAGCTCGTAGACGGCACCTTCGACGCAGCCGCCGGAAACGCTGCCGGTGACCGTGCCGTCCGGGGCGACGAGCATCGCCGCGCCCGGGCTCCGCGGCGCCGACGAGAACGTCGCCACCACGGTGCCGACCCCCACCGTCTCGCCTGCCGCCCAGCGGCGGTGCAGTTCGTCCAGTACGTCACGCATCGGCGATCTCCACCAGCAGTCGTTCCAATGTGGCCAAGCTGTGCCCGGCGAGCAGCCGATCGAGGTACGGGAGCGCGGCCACGATGCCGGACTGCACGGGAGCGTAACCCGCCCGCCCCGCGTGCGGATTCACCCAGAATACGACGTGCGCGAGCCGCCGCAGCCTGGCTAGCTGCTCGCCGAGCAGGCCGGGGTCGCCCCGTTCCCAGCCGTCGGAGAACACGGTGACCACGGATCGCCTGGCCACACCGCGTTGTCCCCACCGGTCGAGGAACGCCCGCAGGGTCTCGCCGAGCCTCGTCCCGCCCGCGAAATCGGGGACCGCGGCGGCCGCGGCGAGCATCGCGTGCTCCGGATCGCGCAGGCGGAGCTGGCGGGAGACCCTGGTGAGCCGGGTGCCCAGGGTGAACACCTCGACCCTGCCCGGAGCGCGCCGCGCCACGACGTGCGCGAACCGCAACAGGGAGTCGGCGTACGGCCCCATCGAGCCGGAGACGTCGATCAGGAGGACCACGCGGCGCGGTTTGACCCCCTTCCGCCGGTACGCCAGGCGCACGGGCTCGCCGCCCCCGGCCAGCATGGCGCGGAGCGTGCGCGACGGATCGAGCGTGCCCCGCCGGGCCGCGCGGCGGCGTGGGGACGACCGCAACGGGAGCGCCGGGCGGAGTTTCGCGAGCAGTTCCCGCAGGTGAGCGCGTTCGGCGACACTCAGGCCGGCGAGATCGCGGTGCCGCAGGACCTCTTCTTCGCTCGCCGCCACGCGGAGCTCGTCGGGATCCGCGGCGGATTCGCCTTGGCCCGCCTGCGCGAGTGTGGCGATCCTGGCGCGCTTCGGGGCCGCTTCCCGGCCGCGCCGCCGTGACCCGGTTTCCTTTTCGGCGAACCAGCCGTCGAACGCGGCGTCGTAGCGTGGAAGGTCGTCGGGATCCGCGCACAGCGTCAGCCGTCCGGCCCAGTACAGCTGGTCCGGATCGGCCAGATCGATCTCGCCGACGGCTTCGAGGTACGCCCGCACTCGGTGCGCGTCGCACGGCAAACCTGCTTCGCGCAATGCCTCCGCGAAGCCGACGAAGCCCGCCAGTGGATCGCTCACTCCCCCATTGTGCGCGGGGTCAGCGGCGCGCGAAGACCGGGGTTTTCTCGCGCAGGGGGCCGATGCCACCCATGAAGGCGGCGAGAGCGGTCAGCTGCGGAAACCGGTCCGAAATCCGGAGCGGGAGCGGCACGGTCCGCTCGTTCAGGGTCCCGTCGAGAGCGGGCTCGATGAGCATTTTGTGCTCCTCCAGCTGCTGCTTCTGGGCGAGCGAAACGGCCACCGATCGCCTGCGCTGCACGCGGGCGAGATCCCGTGCGGTCAGCGTTCCGCGCAGCAGCGGGGCGGCGAGGATCCGCGCGGCCGCGACCGCGTCCTGCACCGCGATGTTGACGCCCATGCCGCCGACCGGCGACATCGCGTGCGCGGCGTCGCCGATGCAGAGCACCCGGCCGGAGTACCAGTGCGGGAGCTTGGACATCCGCACCTTCAGCAGTTTGACGTCGTCCCAGCCGCGGATCTCGCTCAACTGCTCGTCGTTCCAGCCGAACAGGCCGCCGATCCGCTCCCGGAACTTCTCGATCCCTTCGGCTCGGTGCGCGGCGTCCTGCCCCTTCCTGATCAGGTACGAGGTCTGGAAGTAGTCGCCGCGGTCCATCGTCACGCCGGCGAGCCCGCCCTCGAACCGGCCGAACACCTGCGCATCCTTGCCGGTGTCTTCGAGTTTCGGCACCCGGACCCACCAGACGTCCATCGGCACCTCGTACTCCTTCGGCACGAGTCCCGCCTCGGCGCGGATCAGCGAGTCCCGGCCGTCACAGCCGACCACGAGCGGCACGGCCAGTTCCCGCTCCTCGCCGTCGGAATCGCGATAACGCACGCCGCCACCGTCGCGCAGGCCGAGCACCTCGGCCCCCATGCGCAGGGTGAACGTGGGTTCCTCGGCCGCGGCTTCGGCGAGCAGGTTCAGGAAATCCCATTGCGGGACCATCGCGATGTATTTGTGCGGCCCCGGAACGCGGCTGAAGTCGGCGGCGACGATGGTCGCGTCGCCGATCAGCATCCGCATCTTCTCCAGCCGCCGCGACGGCAATTCCGCGAAGCGCTCGCCGAGCCCGAGTTCGTCGAGCAGCATCAGCGTCGGCGGATGCACCGTGTCACCGCGGAAATCGCGGAAGAAATCCTTGTGCTTTTCGAGAACGGTGACCTCGACCCCGGCTCGCGCCAACAGGAGCCCGAGCACCATCCCCGCCGGACCGCCCCCCACCACACAGCACTGTGTACGTTCCATAGTCGAGTTGTAGCGCGTGGAATGGGCCGTCGCCACGTATTCGGCCGCGAAGGGGACCTAGGTCCTGAGGCCCGCGATGAGGACGCCGACCATCTTGCGCGCGTTGTAGCGCGGATCGCTTTCGGCGCCGATACAGAGGTTCCCGACGCCGCGCATGACTTCGAGCGCCTCCAGATCCGAGCGGATCTCCCCCGCCTCCGCCGCCGCGTCGAGCAACCGGGCGCACACCGGCAGGAGGGTGTCGAGGAAGTAGGCGTGCAGCGTCTCGAATCCGGCGTTGTCGGACTGCAGCACCGCCGCCAGACCGTGTTTGGTGACCAGGAAATCGACGAAGAGGTCGATCCAGCGCCGCAAGGCCTCATAGGGGGAATCGCTCGACGCCAGCAGCTCCGGACCGGCTTCGGCGCACGCGTCGACCTGATGCCGGTAGACGGCGACGATGAGGTCGGCCCTGGTCGGGAAGTGCCGGTAGATCGTGCCCATCCCGACGCCCGCCTTGGCCGCGATGTCGCGGACCGGTGCCTCGACGCCCGAGGTGACGAAGACCGCGGCGGCGGCGTCGAGCAAGGTCTTCTCGTTGCGGCGGGC
The DNA here is from genome assembly GCF_037997115.1 of Amycolatopsis coloradensis. Taxonomy (NCBI): domain Bacteria; kingdom Bacillati; phylum Actinomycetota; class Actinomycetes; order Pseudonocardiales; family Pseudonocardiaceae; genus Amycolatopsis; species Amycolatopsis coloradensis. The sequence goes on along the minus strand of NZ_CP150484.1, from coordinate 2,986,936 downwards.
GTCCGCGCGTTTGGACTTGGTGCCCTCTTCACTCATCACGCCACTCCTCTGCCACCGGGCTTGCCAAGCGGAACACTGCTCCGTATCGTTAGCGGAGCAACGTTCCGCTTGCTCATTTTGCCATGGAGGACATCGTCATGCGGTACCGCACCTTGGGCAGGACCGGCGTGCAGGTCAGCACCCTCGCGCTCGGCGCGATGAACTTCGGCGCGATCGGGCGCACCACCCAGGACGAGGCCACCGCCATCGTCGACGCCGCGCTGGCCGGCGGGATCAACCTCATCGACACCGCGGACATGTACAGCGCCGGCCAGTCGGAGGAAATGGTCGGGAAGGCCATCGCGGGCCGCCGCGAGGACATCGTGCTGGCCACGAAGGCGAGCATGCCGATGGGCGACGAGCGCAACCACCAGGGCGCTTCACGTCGCTGGCTGGTCACCGAACTGGACAACAGCCTGCGCCGCCTCGGGGTCGACCACGTCGACCTCTACCAGGTCCACCGCTGGGACCCGAAGACCAGCGACGAAGAAACCCTTTCCGCGCTGACGGATCTGCGACAGGCGGGGAAGATCCGGTACTTCGGTTCGTCGACGTTCCCCGCGTATCGCATCGTGCAGGCCCAGTGGGCCGCCAGCGAACTCCGCCTTGGCCGCTACGTCACCGAGCAGCCCAGCTACTCGATCCTCCAGCGCGGGATCGAAACGCAGGTCCTGCCCGTGACCGAGGAATACGGGATGGGCGTGCTCGCGTGGAGCCCCCTGGCGTCCGGCTGGCTGTCCGGCGCGGTCCGGGAAGGCCGGGAGATCAGCACGAACCGATCGGCCGTCCTGCCCCAGCGTTTCGACCTGGCCCGGCCCGCCAACCAGGCTCGGCTGGAAGCCGTCGAACGGCTGGTCAAGGTCGCCGACCAGGCCGGGCTGAGCCTGATCCAGCTCGCGCTCGGCTTCGTCGTCGCGCATCCGGGGGTGACGAGCGCGATCATCGGCCCCCGCACGCTGGACCACCTCGAGTCGCAACTCGCCGCCGCGGACACCGTGCTTTCCGCCGACGTCCTCGACGCGATCGACGAGATCGTCGCCCCGGGCACCGACCTCGCCCCGGAGGAGAAGCACGACACCCCGCCCGCCCTGCTCGACGCGTCACTGCGGCGCCGCTGACACTCAGGCGAGCAGTTTGTCCAGCTTGGCCCGGACCCTGTCCAGGTCTTCGCTGTACTTGAGGACCGAGCCGAGGGTCCGGGCGGCGGTCGCGGCGTCCAATTCGGACATCCCGAGCGCGAGGAGCGCCTGAGCCCAATCGAGGGATTCCGCCACCCCGGGCGGTTTCAGCAACTCCATCGCGCGAAGCCGGTGCACCGCCGTCGCGACCTGTGCCGCGAGCGCCTCGCCCAGGTTCGGGATCTTGCGGCGCAGGATCTCGATCTCGCGGCCGAGGTCCGGATGTTCGAGCCAGTGATAGAGACAGCGGCGCTTCAGCGCGTCGTGCACCTCCCGCGTCCGGTTGGAGGTGAGCACCACGAGCGGCGGATGCTCGGCGCGCACCTCGCCGAACTCGGGGATCGTCACCGCGTTCTCGTCGAGGAGTTGCAGCAGGAAGGCCTCGAACTCGTCGTCGGCCCGGTCGATCTCGTCGACCAGCAGGACACACGGAGCGGTCTGCAACGCCTTCAGCAGCGGCCGGGAGAGCAGGAAGCGTTCGGTGTAGAGGGACTGTTCGGCGGCCTCGACGTCGAGGCCGCCGTCACCCGCGGCTTCCAGCGCGCGCAAATGCAGCAACTGGCGGGGGAAGTCCCATTCGTACAGTGCCTGCGCCGCGTCGATCCCTTCGTGACACTGGAGCCGGATGAGCGGTATGCCGAGCGCTTCGGCCAGTCCCAGCGCGAGCGAAGTCTTGCCGGTGCCCGGTTCGCCCTCGCAGAACAGCGGGCGGCCGAGCGCCACGGCGAGGAACCCTGCCGTGGCGATGCCGTCGTCGGCGAGATAGCCGACCGTTTCGAGGGCTTCGGCCAGTTTCTCGGGCGATTCGACGGTCACGTGCCGATCGTAAGCCTCGGCGAGCGTGAGATCAGCCCGGAAGATCCTCGCGGCGGTCCACGTCGTGCCCGGTGCCGAGATCGCCGCATTCGACGAGCCGCAGGTCCTGGCGTCCCTTGAGCCAGTCGCGGGCGCCCTTGTCCCCGGACGCGCCCGCCAAGATCTCCGGCCACCATCGGCGGCCGAGTACGACGGGATGGCCGGGAACACCTTCGTACGCGGCGCGCGCGACGGTGACTTCGTCGGCCCCGGCGGCGACCCGGCGGACCACTTCGGCACCGACGCCGGGCAGATCCACGAGATGCACGACGGTGGCTTCGGCATCGGTTCCGGCGAGCGCCCTCAGGCCCGCGCGCAAGGACGCGCCCATGCCGGACTCCCAGTCTTCGGCCACGACGGCGGCCTCGGGGGCGGGCAGGAGCGCGCGGACTTCCGCGGCCGAGGCACCCAGCACCACCCGGACCGGCGCGCAGCCCGCGTCGGCGAGTACCCGCAGAGTCCGGACGACGAACGGCTCCCCATCGAGGACGGCCAGTGCCTTCGGCCCGCCGAACCGGCGCCCCGCTCCGGCCGCGAGCAGCAGCCCGGCGACCTCAGCCATGCCGCGCTTTGGTGGGCGGCGCCGAGGCCAGATCGGTCTCGATGGCGCGTGCCGTCGCGAGCAGGGGTGGCAGCAATTCCTGTTCGACCGACTCACGTGTGGTGCGGCTGGCATGGGTGGAGAGGTTGACCGCGGCCACGACCTTGCCCTGCCGGTCACGGATCGGCGCGGCGATCGAGCGGAGGCCCTCTTCGAGTTCCTGGTCGACCATCGCGTAACCCTGCTCGTAGACCCTGACCAGTTCGGCGAGTAGTTCCTCCGGCCGGCTCTTGGTCCGCGCGGTGAGCTTGTCGAGCTTCGCCCCGGCGAGATAGTCCCGCAGGTCGGCGTCATCGAGGCCGGCCAGTAGGACATGTCCCATCGACGTCGCGTGGGCCGGGAAGCGGGTGCCGACGTTGATGCTGACGGTCATGATCCGCGATACGGCCACGCGCGCGACGTAGACGATGTCCCGGCCTTCGAGCACCGAGACCGAACTCGACTCGTGCACCTCGGCGGAAAGCCGCTCCAGATGCGGCTGGGCGACCTCCGGGAGCGACAGGCTCGACAGATACGAGTAGCCGAGTTCGAGGACCCGCGCGGTGAGCGAGAAGTACTTGCCGTCCGTACGCACGTACCCCAGGTCGACGAGGGTGAGCAGGAACCGGCGGGCGGCCGCCCTGGTCAGCCCGGTCGCGCGGGCGACGTCGCTCAGGGTGAGTTCCGCCGCGTCCGCGTTGAACGCCTTGATCACGGCCAGCCCGCGCTCCAGCGACTGGACATGATGCGCCCCGCGCTCGGTCACCTCGCCTTCGTCCATATGAGAACCCTAGGACGTGTCCGGTAACTCTGTTCGATGGGCTTCGTGATCCAAGTGGTTCCTGACGGTGCGGGCGGTTCGGCCTCGTACCGGGTTGTACTCGGCTGAACCGCCCGTGCCGTCAGGGACCGCTTGGGCGCGAAGACCGCGGACAGAGTCACCGGACACGTCCTAGCGGCCTCCCTTTTCCTGGGCGGCAGGCTCACCGAGTTCGGCCAGGACCCGCTGGGCGACGGCGAACGCGGTGTTGGCGGCCGGGGCACCCGTGTAAACGGCGGTGTGCAGCAGGACCTCGGAGATCTCCCGCGCGGTGAGTCCATTATGGACGGCGGCACGGACGTGCATCGCGAGCTCGTCGTGGGCGTGCAGCGCGGTGAGCGCGGCCAGGGTGACGCAGCTGCGGGTCTTGCGGTCGAGCCCGTCCCTCGACCAGACCGACCCCCAGGCGCCCCGGGTGATGTAGTCCTGGAACGGGCGGCTGAACTCGGTGGTGCGGGCGACCGCCCGATCGACGTGCGCGTCCCCGAGGACCTCGCGGCGCACCTTCATGCCGGTCTCGTACGTGTCGTCGGTCATCGGGCGGCCTCCAGGTGTTCGAGGATCAACGCGGTGAACCGCTCGGGCTGTTCGAAGCTCCCGAGATGCGCGGCGCCTTCGACGACTTCGAGCCGCGCGTCCGGGATGCCGCCCGCGATCACCTCGGCGTGCTCGACCGGGGTGGCCGGATCCTCGGCCCCGGCGATCACCAGGGTCCGAGCCGCGATCTTGGGCAGGTCGCCGACGAGTTCCATCGTTTCGATGGCCTGGCAGGACGACGCGTAGCCCTCGGCGGGGACGCTCGCGATCATCTCGCGCAGATACCCGGCCCGCTCGGGGTGGGCGGCGGCGTAACCGGCGGTCAGCCAGCGGCCGACCCCGGCCTCGGCGACCGCGGCGGTGCCCTTCTCGCGGACCGTCTTCGCCCTGTCCGCCCACATGCTCGGCGGCCCGAGCTTCGCGGACGTGCAACACAGGACGAGGCTCGCGATCCGGTCCGGCGCGTTCACGCCCAGCCACATCCCGGTCATCCCGCCGAGCGAGAGCCCGACCAAATGAGCCCGCTCGGCACCGTGCTCGTCGAGCAGTGCGAGCAGGTCACCGCCGAGCTCCGCGAGGGTGTACGGACCGGGCGGGACAGGTGACGCGCCATGCCCGCGGTTGTCGTATCGGATCACCCGGAAACCCTGTTCCACCAAGGGTTTCACCTGCGGCTCCCACATGCGGTGATCGCTGCCGAGCGATCCGCTGAACACCACGGCAGGGCCGTCCGCGGGCCCTTCCGCGACGCTGTGCACTTTCACCGAACTGTGCACTTTCACCGAACTGTGCACTTTCACCGGCTCAGACATCGAAGAACACCGTCTCTCCCTCGCCCTGCAACCGGATGTCGAACCGGTAGCCGTCTCCGGCCTTGGTGGCGACCAAGGTGCCCCGGCGGGCCTCCGGGACCGACGCCAGCACCGGATCCCCGGAGTTGTCGTTGTCCTCGAAGTAGATCCGGGTGACCACCCGGTGCAGGAGTCCGCGCGCGAACACCGAGACGTCGATATGCGGCGCCTGCGTGCTGTCCGCCGGACCGGGCAGCGAACCGGGCATGATCGTCCGGATCTCGTAGTTGCCGCCCGGATCGGTGGGGCAGCGTCCGAAGCCCCGGAACCCGCTCGCGACCGGCCCGCGCGGGTCGTCGGGGTGATCGAACCGGCCGCCGGCGTCGGCCTGCCAGGTCTCGATCATCGCGTCCGGGACGGGTTCTCCCGCGCCGTCGAGGACGCGGCCGTGGATCCGGACCGCGGCAGGCTCGTCCGCGGGGACGACGTCCGGCCCGTCCGGCCAGGGCAGGCCGATGGACAGGTACGGGCCGACGGTCTGGGAAGGCGTCGTCTCCGGCATCAGTGCTCGTCCTCCTCGTCTTCGAAGACCGAAGCCTCGCGGCCGCGCACGACGATGTCGAACTGGAAGGCCAGCGCCCACTCGGCTTCCGTGCGGTCGAGGTCGAAGCGCGCGATCATCCGCTGCCGCGCCTTCTCGTCCGGGATCGAGTTGAAGATCGGGTCCTGCGAGAACAGCGGGTCTTCCGGGAAGTACATCTGGGTGACCAGCCGCTGGGTGAACGCGCTGCCGAACACGGAGAAGTGGATATGCGCCGGCCGCCAGGCGTTGTCGTGGTTCTTCCACGGGTACGCGCCCGGTTTGATGGTGGTGAAGGTGTAACGCCCTTCGGAGTCGGTGAGCGTCCGGCCCGCGCCGTCGAAGTTGGGGTCCAGCGGCGACGGCCAGCGATCACCGGTGTGCCGGTACCGGCCCCCCGCGTTCGCCTGCCAGATCTCCACCAGCGAATCGCGGATCGGCCGCCCGTCGCCGTCGAGCAGGCGTCCGGTGACGATGATCCGCTGGCCCTGTGGTTCCCCCGCATGCCCCTTGGTGAGGTCGTTGTCGAACTCGCCGATCCGGCCCGGCCCCAGCGCGGGGCCGGTGACCTCGGTCAGCAGATGCGGGAGCACGATCAACGGCTCTTTCGGGTGCCGCAGCACCGTCGACCGATAGCCGGCGTAGTCGAGCGGCGGATGTGTGCCCTCCGGATCGCGCCGATAGCGCGGGAGCCTCAGTTCTGCGGGTGCGGACATGCTGTTCCCTCCAGCGCGGGTCAGTGGGTCACTGGGCTTCGAGGACGACGGCCAGCCCCTGGCCGACGCCGATGCAGATGGCGGCCAGGCCCCACCTGCCGCCGGTGCGGCGCAGGTGGTGGGCCAGCGTGCCGAGGATCCGGCCGCCGGAGGCGCCCAGCGGATGCCCGATCGCGATCGCGCCGCCGTTCACGTTGACGATCTCCGGGTCGAGCTTCGACCAGTCCCGCAGGCAGGCCAGCGACTGCGCGGCGAAGGCCTCGTTCAGTTCGACGGCGGCCAGGTCTTCCCAGCCGATCCCGGCCCGCTCCAGGGCGACCTCCGCCGCGCGCACCGGGCCGATGCCGAAGACGTCCGGGTCGACGCCCGCCGCACCCCGGCCGGCGATCCGGGCCAGCGGGGCCTTGCCGAGCCGCTTCCCCGCTGCCTCGTCACCGAGCAGCAGCGCGGAGGCGCCGTCGTTCAACGGCGACGCGTTCGCGGCCGTGACCGTCCCTTGTGGACGGAAGACCGGTTTCAGCTTCGCGAGCTTTTCCGGGCTGGAATCGGGCCGGATGCCTTCGTCGCGAGTGAGTCCGACTCCCTCGACGGGGACGACGTGGTCGTCGTAGAACCCCTCGTCCCAGGCGCGGGCGGCGTTGACGTGGCTGCGGACGGCGAACGCGTCCTGTTCGTCGCGGCCGATGCCGTAGCGCTCGGCGAGCTGCTCGGTGGACTCACCGAGCGAGACCGTCCACTGCTCGGGCATCTTCGGGTTGACCATGCGCCAGCCCAGCGCGGTGGAGTACAGGGTCTGGTTGCCCGCAGGGAAGGCCTTCTCCGGTTTCTGCATGACCAGCGGCGAGCGGCTCATCGACTCCACCCCGCCCGCGACGGCGAGCGAGGCGTCGCCGACCTGGACCGACCGGCTGGCCTGCATGACGGCGTCGAGGCCGGATCCGCACAGGCGGTTGACCGTGGCACCGGGCACGGACGTCGGCCAGCCCGCGAGCAGAGCCGCCATCCGCGCGACGTTCCGGTTGTCCTCGCCCGCGCCGTTGGCGTCACCGAGCACCACCTCGTCGACGGTGGCCGGGTCGAGGTCGTTGCGCTCGGCCAGCGCCCGCAGGACGGTGGCCGCGAGGTCGTCCGGGCGAACCCCGGACAGGGCGCCGCCGTACTTGCCGAACGGGGTACGGATGGCGTCGAACAGGAAGACGTCGGTCATGCGCTCGCCCTTGTGAGGTCTCGGAGGATGCGGAGTTCTGCCTCGGTCGGCGCCGGGGTGGTTCCCAGGTCGCCTGCCACCTTCAGTTTCCACCCGGTCGCCGCGACGACCTGATCGACCTCGACCCCGGGGTGCAGCTCGGTCAGCGTGAGCTCGGAGGTCTCCGGGTCCGGCCGCATCAGGCCGAGGTCGGTGACCACCAGCGTCGGCCCGGCGCCGGGGAGACCGAGGCGCTCGCGATCGCCCTTGCCGGTGCCGTGGCCGAACGAGGTCACGAAGTCGACCTTCTCGACGAACGTGCGGGTGCTCTGCCGGAGCACCACGAACACCTCGCGACAGGAGGCGGCGATCTCCGGTGCGCCGCCCGCCCCCGGCAGGCGCACCTTGGGATTGGCGTAGTCCGGGCCGATGACGGTGGTGTTGATGTTGCCGAATTTGTCGAGCTGGGCGGCACCGAGGAAACCGACGTCGATCCGGCCCGGCTGGAGCCAGTAGTTGAAGACCTCGGGAACGCTGACCACGGCGTCCGCGGTGTCGGCGAGTTCGCCGTCGCCGATGGACAACGGGAGCCTGCTCGGCTTGGCTCCGAGGCAACCGGATTCGTAGATGAGCGTCAGGTTCGGCGCGTGCCCGCGGCGGGCCAGGTTGGCGGCCGTGCTCGGCAGGCCGATCCCCACGAAACAGGACATCCCGTCGCCGAGCGCGCGAGCGGCGGCGACGCTCATCATCTCGTCGGAGGTGTACTCGGTCATGCCTTCACTCCCGTCAGCTCGTCGAGCCAGCGGGTGAAGCTCTCCCTGTCCCGGCCGATCGCGTCCCATGACTGGTAGGCGTCGTTGTCCCGTTCGTAGTAACCCGCCGCGTACGACGGCCTCGCGCCGCCGGGCACCTCGGCCACGGCGGTGACGGCCCACGACGGCAGCACGATCGCGCCCGGCCGCGGCTCCAGCTCGTCCACGACCTCCTCGACGGTGACCAGTGACCGCTTCGCCGCGAGCACCGCCTCCTTCTGCACGCCGGTGATCCCCCAGATCTGGACGTTGCCGGACCTGTCCGCGCGCTGGGCGTGGACGATCGTGACGTCCGGGTTGAGGGCGGGCACGGCGGCCAGCCGCTCACCGGTGAACGGGCAGGTGATGGGTTTGATCGTGTCGGTGTGCGCGGCGAGATCCGTGCCGGTGTACCCGCGCAGGACGGCGAACGGCAGGCCTGAGGCACCGGCGACGTACCGATTCGCCATGCCCGCGTGACTGTGTTCCTCTATCTCCAGTGGTACCGGCCAGGAATGCTGGACCGCGTCACGGAACCGGTGCAGCGAGCCGACTCCGGGGTTGCCACCCCACGAGAAGATCAGCTTGCTCGCACAGCCCGCGCCGATGAGCTGGTCGTAGACGATGTCCGGGGTCATGCGGATCAAAGTCAGGCCGGTGCGGCGCTGGCGGATGATCTCGTGACCGGCGGCCACGGGGATGAGGTGCGTGAAGCCCTCCAGCGCGACGGTGTCCCCGTCGTGCACCAGCCGTGCCACGGCCTCCTTCAACGACAGCAGCTCAGCCATCCCCACTCCCGGCTTGTTCGTATCGCGCACACATGTTCTGCATATGAACATAGCATGGTTCGGCAGGCCCGCGCACTCCTTCTTTGGGCGACGATCACCGCCGGACGTCATGAAAGGGGCGTTCAGGACACTTTTCGTCCCGAACACCCCTTTCATGACACACGCACCGCGACGACAGCGGTGGGATCCAGTCCGGCACCGCCGGGAAAGGACTCCGGCTCAGCTGATCCCACTGCCGGGCGGGAACCATTCGACGGCCTTGTAGTCCCCTGTCTCGACCGTCTCGAACGGAGCACTGCTCATACAGGGCGGCACGACGGACTTGTGCTCGGGATCAGGACCCCAGCTGTAACCGAGCCTGTCGCGCCTGCCGTTGTCGAACACCGTCATCCCGACCCGGCGGTCCTTGAGGCCGGGGACGTCCGTGCCCTCGACGATGCCGGTGACCACGGCGACCGGGCCGCCGACGACAAGGCAGTCGATCCTGCCCCGGAAGCAGGCGGAGAACCCGCCGCCGACGTGACTCACCCGGAACGTCCCCCGGCTTTTCGGGAAGAGACCGTGCGCGTCGAAGGCGAACCGGACGTCCTGGCCGCGACGCCGACGGCGGCGAGTTCTCGTGATCGTTTCATGTTCCACCCCCGGAATCCCCTGCTCGCGGAACTTTTCCGCGCTCATCACCATCCCGGGGCGTCCGAGGGTGACGACTCCCCCGCGCAGGGGAAGCGTCTCCCTCATAGCGGGGATTTCCATGTTTGGGATACCAACCGGCGCACACTAGGCTGAGGAGGTGACCTCGAAGATCGCGGTGACCCGGTGGATCCCCGACGAAGCGCTGAAAGTGCTCGCCGAAGCCGGGGAGGTGAAACTGTCGCGCGCCGACCGCCCGCTGACGCGGGACGAACTGCTCGAGTTCGTCCGGGGTGCGTCCGCGATCGTCGGCATGCTGCACGACCGGCTCGACGGCGAGGTCGCCGACGCGGCGGGCCCGGAGCTGAAGGTCGTGGCGAACGTGGCCGTCGGCTACGACAACGTCGACGTCGCGGCGCTGTCGGAGCGCGGGATCACCGTCACCAACACCCCCGGTGTGCTCACCGACGCCACCGCGGATCTGGCGTTCGGGCTGATCCTCACGGTCACGCGGCGGCTCGGCGAGGGCGAACGGCTGCTCCGCTCGCGCACCCCCTGGTCGTTCCATCTGGGCTTCCTGCTCGGTTCCTCGCTGCGGGGCAAGACACTCGGGATCGTCGGGCTCGGCCAGATCGGGCAGGCGGTCGCGCGGCGGGCACTGGGTTTCGGCATGCGGATCGTCTACTCAGGACGATCGCGGGCCGCCGGAGACGTCGAGAAGACCCTGGGCGCGGAGTACGTGTCCTTCGGCGAACTGGTGAGAAGCTCCGACGTCGTGTCGCTGCACTGCCCGCTGACGCCCGAGACCCGGCACCTCATCGACGCGGACGCGCTGAAGTCGATGAAACCGGGCGCGTACCTGATCAACACCACACGTGGCCCCGTCGTCCACGAGGCCGCGCTGGCGGACGCGCTCGAAGCGGGCGAGATCGCCGGAGCGGGCCTCGACGTGTTCGAGGCCGAACCCGAGATCGAACCACGCCTGCTGAACCGTGAAAACGTCGTCTTGACGCCGCATCTGGGATCGGCGACGGTCGAGACCCGTACCGCCATGGCCGTGCTCGCGGCCGAGAACGTCGCGTCGGTGCTCACCGGCGGAAACCCGCTGACGGAGGTTCGTCCATGACTCGCGTGGTCATCGCGCCCGACAAGTTCAAGGGAAGCTTGACCGCGGTCGAGGCCGCGGAGGCGATCGCCCACGGCGTCCGCGACGCGCTGCCCGGAGCCGAGGTCTCCTCCTGTCCGGTCGCCGACGGCGGCGAAGGAACGCTCGACGTCCTCGTCGCGGCAGGTGGCCATCTCGTGGAACTCCCGGTCCGCGGTCCGCTCGACGACACCGTCGACGCGCGCTACGTGATGCTCGACGGAACCGCCTACATCGAATCGGCCCGCGCGTGCGGCATCGAATTCGTGGAGCCGAGCCCGGAAGTGGCGCTGGCCGCGCACACCTGGGGTGTCGGCGAACTCCTCGCGCACGCGCTCGACAACGGCGCGCGACGCCTGGTGCTGACCGTCGGCGGAACGGCGAGCACCGACGGCGGCGCCGGGATGCTGGCGGCGCTGGGTGCCGGGGTCTTCGACGCGTTCGGCGCGCCGGTCGGGCTCGGCGGCGGCACGCTGGGCCGTGTCGCACTGGCCGAACTCGGCCCGGTGCGCGAACGGCTCGGCTCCGTCGACGTCGCCGTCGCCACCGACGTGACGAACCCGTTGCTCGGGCCCCGTGGCGCGGCCGCGATCTTCGGCCCGCAGAAAGGCGCGGGCCCGCGCGAGGTCGAGCGACTGGACGAGTCCCTGTCCCGCTGGGCGCAGGCGTTGCGGAACGCCGGGGCCCCCGATGTCTCCGATCTTCCCGGGGCGGGCGCGGGCGGCGGGGTCGCCGCCGGCGCGATCGCGGGACTCGGCGCGAGCGTCGAATCCGGCTTCCGGCTCATCGCCGGGCTCACCGGGGTCGCCGACGCCATCGAACGCGCCGACCTCGTCATCACCGGCGAGGGTTCGCTGGACGAGCAGAGCCTCGACGGCAAGGCTCCGGCGGGCATCGCGGCCCGCGCGCAGGAGCACGCGGTGCCGCTGATGGTGCTGGCCGGACGGATCCAGCTGGACCAGAGCCAGCTCGCCGGCCTCGGGGTCGTGGGCAGCGCCGCCCTGATCGACCACGCGCCTTCGCTCGACCACGCGCGTGCGCACGCGGCGGAACTCCTGCGCGAGCGGGCCGGCGAGCTGGTCCGCGCCTGGGCCCGGACTTAAGACCCGCCTGGCTCAGCTGCCAGGCTGGGGCTGAGCCTGCGGGAGTACGGCGAAGGCGACTTCGCCGGTTTCGTCCTGCTGGACGTCGAGCACCTTGTCGTCGAGCAACGCGGCGGCTTCCGGCTCCAAGAACACCTTCGGGCCGCCGTCGGCGCCGAGTACCTTGTCGCCGCTTTCAGGTTCGGGGGCGACGGAAACCGCGAGCTGGGGACTGTCCCCCTGCTGGGAATGCATCGCGAACCGCAGTCCGCCCCCATCCTGGCCGTTCTCCTGGCCGGTCAGTGCGGTGATCGCCTCGGCGGCGGCTTCGGTGACTGTCAGCATCTCTGCCCTTCCTTCGTCGCGGTCTTGCACTTGACCGACCACGCTAGGGGCTGTCGGCACAGCCCGCCGTCTGAGTGAAGATCACTTCTCGCCGACGTCCGGCTCCTCCTCGGCCAGCCGCATGGCGTGCGACTCCCCTTCGCGGATCTCCGCGGGCGTTGTCCCGAAGCGGTCTGCCCCGCTCCAGCGCTCGGGCGGTTCTACGCCTTCTTCGAGCGGGTCGACGCGGAGTTCGTCCTCGTCGAGTGCCTCGCTGGGATCCAACGTTTCCGGCTCCGCGGTCTCCCGGTCGCTCATCGGCCGCTCCCTCCTGGTCGGACGTTGGCCGGGGCGTGCTGTACTCGACCCGGTCCCTGTGGCTTACCCGGCGTCTCCGCAGGCCAAACGGCGGCGCTGTCGCGGGGATCACAGTTTCTCAGGCGGTTCATTACCTTCACAAGTTTGTAAAACTAGGAGTAGCGTCGTCGGTATGACCACCACCAGGTGGGCGCCAGGGCACCGGATCATCCGGCGCGCGCCGGAGCGGCATCACGAACTCGGCAACCATGCCGCTTGGTACGTCGTCGCCGGCGTCGCCGCCACCGGCCTGCAGGCGGTGTTGTTCCTTGTCCTGCAGCCGATCCTCGGCCCCCAGTTCGCCAATCTGGTCGCGCTCGCGGTCACGACCGTCGGGAACACCGAATTCCATCGCAGGGTCACCTTCGCCACCCGGAAGAGCAACGCGGGCAAACGGCATTTCCAGGATCTGGTGACCTTCGCCTTCTACGCCGCGTACGGCTCGATCGTGCTCGCGTCGCTCGACGCGGTGATCACCGAGCCGACCGCACTGGAACAGACAGGCGCCCTGCTCGCGGCCAGCGTCGTGGGCGGCGTCGCGCGCTTCGCGGTCCTTCGCTGGTGGGTCTTCGCGCGCCGGAACGCCTAGTCTCCTTCAAGTGGCAGAGATCAACGGCCCGCACGACGGCGGCTCCGAACCCGATTACCGATTCACGCTCGCCAACGAACGGACCTTCCTCGCCTGGCTCCGGACGGCCCTCGGCCTACTGGCCGGCGGCGTCGCCGTCCATCAGCTGGTTCCCGACCCGAGCGCGTTGAGCACCGTCCTGGCGGGATTGTGCGTCCTGCTGGCCGCCGTCGTCGCGGCGAGCGCGTATCCACGCTGGCGGCAGGTGCAGAGCGCGATGCGCGCGGGACGGCCGCTGCCGAAGAGCGGGATGCTGATCCTGCTGACCGCCGGGATCCTCGCGATCACCCTGACGGCGGCGGCGCTCGTGGTCTTTTCGTGAGCCCGCGCGATCACGGAGCGCAAGCGGAGCGGACCGGGCTGGCGTGGCGCCGGACCGCGCTCGCGGCTACTGCCTGCACACTCCTGCTCTTGCACACAGCGGCCCGGCGGGGCTGGGGGACGGCGGTCGTCCCGGTCGCGTTCGCGGGCGCCATGGTGATCACCTTGGTCGCCACCGGCGCGATCCGTGAACGAGCACTGCGCCGCCCGGGAACCCCGAAACCTCTTAACAGAGTCGTTGCTGTCACGGCATCGGCACTCGTCGTAGCGACAGCGGTCGCGCTGATCGCGGTGCGCTAAGTGGCGCGCACGTCCAGCAACCTCGGAGCCCGTTTTCCCGGCGCAGAGTCTCGGTTGTATTAAGCCGACTCCGGCGAATGGGCTATCTCTAGTTGAAATCTTTACTGCCGTCCGATCGACGCCTACGATTACGCTGCGTCGCAACGGCGGCAGATGAATCTGATCTTACGGAGCATCTGCCGCCCTCAATCGTTACGGAGTGTTGACCCCTCGACAGCGACGGTCGCAGGGTCGGCCGGGGAGGACGACCATGCAAGCAACTTCCAGCGCGTCCAGAACCGTCACCCCCGATGCGGTCCCCGGATACACGACTCCGGAGAACCTGCCTCGACCGGGCGGACGGCTGACGAAGGAGGACCTCGACCCCCTCGTCAAGGACGCGGGCGACGGGAATCCCGCCGCGATCCAGTCCCTCCTGCGGATGATCGGCCCCGTCGTGGTCCGCTACTGCCGCGCCAGAATGGGCGGCCGCGACCTGTCCTACCTGTCGGCGGACGACGTCGCGCAGGAAGTGTGCATGGCGGTGTTGAAGGCGCTGCCCGGCTATCAGGATCGCGGCGGCTCGTTCCTCTACCTCGTGCACGCCATCGCCGCCAACAAAGTCGCGGACGCCTACCGCGCGGTCTCCCGCGACCGGTCGGAGCCGGTCCCGGAACTGCCGGAACGGCCCATCGGCGACAACGAACCCGAAACGCACGCCCTGCACCTGGACCTCGGTGCCCGGCTCAGCCGCCTGCTCTCCACCCTGCCGCGGGTGCAGCAGGAGATCCTCGCCCTCCGCATCGCCGTCGGCCTTTCCGCCGCCGAAACGGCCGAGGCGCTCGGGATCTCCGCCGGCAACGTGCGCGTGACGCAGCACCGCGCACTGGCCCGCCTGCGGACGATGGTCAAGCAGGACGAGTTCTGATCTTTCGTCCCCCTGCCGCAGATCGTCGATCGGCGGCTCTCAGGCGCCCGGACCCCGCGCCGCCCACTTCTTCCGCTCGGAGCGATTCACCGCCGCAGTTCGGCGACGCCGACCGCCCGGAGCAACTTCGCGATCACCGATGGATCCGGTTCCGCCCGGAATGCCTCGTCACGTATTCGCTCGCTGAGCGAGTCGGCGCGGGCGGTGGCCCGCCTTGCCTGAGTGCGCGACTCCGTCGCCCTGCGATGGGCGACGAAGGCGACGCGCACCGCCACCAGGGCCACCACGAGCGCGACCGCGCTGATCACCAGAGCCACGACGATCATCCGTGGTCACCGGCGATCGGCAGCGAACCCGCGCCGGGTTCTTTCTCCATAGAGGAAGTCACGAGCACTCGATACCCGCCCCGCCATCGGCCAAACCGGTGCGGCACGTGGGTTTCGGCACATCCAGCCGGCTCACTGGTCCTCGTCATCCGGGGGAACGGACGTGTCGTCCTCGTTGTCGACGGGGCCGAAGCCTTCGGCGGGCTCCGGTGCGCCCGGTCCGGCGTCCGCGGCCGCGATACGGACTTCCCCGGTGTGGGGGTTCGGTTCGAACGGTGCTGTCGTCATGAGGGCCGGGTACCCGCGGCGGGAAGCCGGTAAGCGCGCTTCGCGGTGCCGTCGAAGAACTCCAGCCGCTCACCGTCGCTCAGCGAGCCCGTCAGCGAAAAAGCGGTGTCCACGACGACTTCGTACGCCGCCGCGAGCTCGCAGACCGGCCAGTCCGAGCCGAACATCAGCCGCGAAGCCCCGAAGGACTCCAGTACGTGTTCGGCCCAGCGCGTCAGATGCCCGACCTCCCACCGCGCCCAGTCGGCCTCGGTCACCAGCCCCGAAAGCTTGCAGTACACGTTGTCCAGCTCCCCCAAGGCCGCGAGACCATCGGCCCACGGCTGCCATTCGCCCGTGGCGATCGGTGGCTTCGCGGCGTGGTCGAGCACGAAAACCTGGTCCGGCAACGCTTTCGCGGCGGCGAGCGCGGCGGGGAGCTGCGGTGGCTTCACCAGCAGGTCGTACGCCAGCCCGGCCTCGCCGAGGGCGGCGAGACCACGCATGACCTCGGGCCGCGTCAGCCACGACGGGTCCGGCTCGTCCTCCACCTGATGCCGGATTCCCACCAACGGCCCGGAAAACGACGCCACGCGCTCGGCGACGCCGGGCGCGGTGAGGTCGGTCCAGCCGACGACGCCCACGATGAGCGGCTCGGCCTGAGCCGCCGCGAGGAACTCGCGCGTCTCCTCTTCCAACGAGACCGTCTGCACCAGCACGGTCCCCTTCACCCCCGCCGCCTTCGTCACCGTGCGCAGACCGTCCACTGTGTACGGACGGCGGATCGGTTCCAGTGCCGTACCGGTCATCCACGGGTAGTCCCGCCGCGCGGGATCCCAAAGATGATGGTGCGCGTCGATCACGGCCGTCCCTCCTGTCGCAGCACGGTGTCCTCACGCAACAGTCCCGCACGGATCAGGTCCGTCCACACCTCGCGTGGCACCGGACGCCGGAACCGTTCGGCGTTGAGCCGGACCTGGCCGGGATCGTGCGCGCCGACGACGACGGACACCACCGATGGATGCGCGGCGGGCAACGCCAGCGCGGCCTGCGGGAGTTCGACACCGTGCCGCGCGCAGACGTCGGCGATCCGCTGGGCGCGCTCCACCAGTTCGGCGGGGGCCTCGGCGTAGTCGTACATCGTGCCCGGCGACGCGGTGGCGAGGATCCCGGCGTTGAACGCCCCGCCCGCCACCACGTCCACGCCGCGTTCCGCGCACAGCGGAAGAAGGTCGTCGAGCGCGGGCTGGTTGAGCAGGGTGTACCGGCCGGCCAGCAGGATCACGTCGAGATCGAACCGGCGGACGAACTCCGTGAGCATCGGCGCCTGGTTCATCCCTGCCCCGATGGCGTCGACGACACCCTGCTCCCGTAGTTCGAGCAGCGCGGGGAACGCACCGTTGACGGTGTCCTCGAAGTGTTCGTCCGGGTCGTGCACGTAGACGACGTCGACGCGGTCGAGCCCCAGCCGTTCCAGACTGTCCTCAAGCGACCGGAGGATCCCGTCGCGGCTGAAGTCCCATCTGCGTTTGTACGCGGCGGGAACGACGAAACCCTGCGAGTCGGTGCGCGAAGCGCCGCCGGGATCGGGTTCCAGCACGCGGCCGACCTTCGTCGAGACCACGAAATCCGCGCGGGGATACGCCGAAAGCGCCGCGCCCAGCCGCCGTTCCGACAGCCCGAGACCGTAGTGCGGGGCGGTGTCGAAGTAACGGATGCCTTCGTCCCACGCCTGCCGGACGGTCGCTTGGGCCGTCTCGTCGGTGATGGCGTGGTACAGGTTGCCCAGCTGCGCGCAGCCGAGCCCCAGCGGGGACAGGGGGATCTTCACGGAAGCTCCCAAACGAGGCCGAGCCCCGAATCGTCGCCCGAGTAGTCGTCCTCGACGTCGAGCAGTTCCGACATCCGTGCCTGCCACGGGATGTTGGCCGGGTGGTCGCGCAGGATCGCGCGCATCTTCGCGTAGTCCTCGACCTCCACGACGTGGAACAGGTCGAGCCCGTCCCGCCAGATCCGCCACGAACGCACGCCCGCACCGCGCAGGGCTTCGTCCAGCTCAGGCGGGATCACGGCGTGGACCGACTCGTATTCGGCCTCCTTGCCCGGCTTCAACCGGGTGTGGAGCGCCACTCTTTGTAGTGCGACACCGTGGGTCACCGCGCCTCCTCGACTCGAAACATGGCACTCTGTCAACTAACACTCAAACATCCGAGGTCTTCGGGGAGGGCGGTGGAACATGCCGGTCACCGATGTCGCGATCGACAAGATCAAGGACATGATCATCTCCGGCGAGCTTGCTCCGGGCGACAGGCTGCCGAAAGAGGCCGAACTGGCCCAGCGGCTCGGTCTGTCCCGCAGTTCGCTGCGCGAAGCGGTGAAGGCGTTGTGCCTGATCCGCGTGCTCGACGTCCGCCAGGGCGACGGAACGTACGTCACCAGCCTCGAACCGAATCTCCTCCTCGACGCGATGACGTTCGTGGTGGACTTCCACCGCGACGACACCGTGCTGGACTTCCTCGCCGTGCGCCGGATCCTCGAACCGGCGGCGACGGCGCTGGCCGCGATGCACATGAGCGACGAGGACATCGAGGAACTAGGCCGCCTGCTCGACGAACTGGCCGACTCGCCGACGGTGGAGGCGCTGGTCGCGAACGACCTGCAGTTCCATCGCAAGATCGCCGACGGCTCCGGCAATCCGGTGCTGTGCTCCCTGCTGGACAGCCTGTCCGGCCCCACCGCGCGGGCCCGCATCTGGCGCGGGCTCACCCAGGAGGGCGCCGTCGCGAAAACCCGCGAGCAGCACACGGCGATCTACGAGGCCATCGCGGCCCGTGAGCCCGAACTCGCGCGTTCCTGGGCGACCGTGCACGTGGCGGGGGTGGAGCAGTGGCTCCGCAACGCGCTCGGCACCGCCGACGACCCCACCACGGCCGCCGAAGCTTCCTGACACAGCTCTCTCCTCCATGGACGCTCCGTGAAGGCCTCCTTCCCTACTCTCAAGGTAGGGAGGCGATTCGGGTTAGAACCCGAATCGCCACTCACGACCCGCGCAACCAAAGCCCTTGGATGCGACGAAGGGGCCCTTCACCGCGTGAGATGCGGCGAAGGGCCCTTCAGCAAAAGAACTACTGAGTGACCGGGCGCACGTTCGACGACACCAGTGCCGCCAGCCGGTCACCGATCGCGTGCGTCGCACCGGGCGACGCCTGGTCGCGGGTCGCGAGGTCGAAGGCCACCGAGGCCTCGATCCGCCGCGCCGCTTCCTTCTGTCCCAAGTGGTCCAGCAGCAGCGACACCGACAGCACCGCGGCGGTCGGGTCGGCGAGACCCTGGCCCGCGATGTCCGGCGCGCTGCCGTGCACCGGCTCGAACATGCTCGGGTTCCGCCGGGTGATGTCGAGGTTCCCGCTCGCCGCCAGCCCGATGCCGCCGGTCACGGCCGCCGCCAGGTCGGTGATGATGTCGCCGAACAGGTTGTCCGTCACCACGACGTCGAAGCGGGACGGGTCGGTCACCAGGTGGATGGTCGCGGCGTCCACATGGGAGTACGCGACGGTCACCTCCGGGTGCTCCAGCGAGACCTCTTCGACGATCCGCGACCACAGCGAACCCGCGTACTCCAGCACGTTCGTCTTGTGCAGGAGCGTCAGGTGCTTGCGGGGCCGCGCCTCGGCCCGGTTGAACGCGTCGGTCACCACACGCCGGACGCCGAACGCCGTGTTGACGCTGACCTCCGTCGCGATCTCGTTCTCGGTGTCCTTGCGCAGCAAGCCACCGTTGCCCGCGTACGGGCCTTCGGTGCCTTCACGCACGACGACCATGTCGATCTCGCCCGCCTCCGCGAGCGGTCCGCGCACCCCCGGGTACAACCGGGCGGGGCGCAGGTTCACGTGGTGGTCGAGCTCGAACCGGAGGCGCAGCAACAGCCCGCGCTCCAGAATGCCGCTCGGCACCGTCGGGTCGCCCACCGCGCCCAGCAGGATCGCGTCGTGCTGACGGAGTTCACCGAGTACCGACTCCGGGAGCAGCTCGCCGGTGGAGTGCCACCGGGCGGCGCCGAGGTCGTAGTTCGTGATCTCCGCAGTCGGTACGACCTCACCGAGCACCTTGAGCGCCTCGGAGACCACTTCGGGCCCGATCCCGTCTCCTGGGATCACCGCGAGCCGCATCCACACACCTCCGTAGACCAGGCCACCGGCAGTCCGGATGGCCCATCCGCAAGAAAACGCCAGCAGCGGAAGGTTACCGGCCGTAGCCCGGTAGCCGTAGCCGCACCACCCTTATGCCGGAATCTCCCACAGAGCGAGACAGCCGAAAGAGTGAAAACAAGGAGGGACGCCCTGGCGGAAAGCATGCCGCCAGGGTTGCCTCGGGTTGCAGTTCGCCGCCGACCATCCCGGCCTGGTGCGGCGGCTGGTGGTCGGTGCCGCGGGCACCCGGCTCGGCGCGGAAGGCCGTCGCGTCCAGCGCCGGTACGCGGATCTGCTGGCCGCCGGNGTCGTTGTGGATATGGGTCTCGAACACGTCCGTGATCCGCAACCCACGCACCTGGACCAGGCGCTGGACGACATCGCCGACGGGAAGGGGGCCTTCATGTACCGAAAGAACCTCAGTAGAGCGCGCTCGCCAGATCCCGCCGCGCCTTCATGACGCGCTCGTCCGCCGAGTCGAACAGGTCGAACAGCGCCACCAGGTGCTCCCGAACCTTGTTGCGCTCGTCGCCCGCGGTACGCCGCACGACGGCGATCAGCCGCGCGAAGCCCGCCTCGGGCTGTTGCCCCGCGACTTCGAGGTCGGCGGCGGCGAGCTGGGCGTCGAGGTCGGCCGGGTCGGCGTCGGCCTTCGCGATCGCGTCCGGGCCCGCGGCCTCGGCGCGAGCGGTGAACTTGACCTGCGCGAGCGCGGTCTTGGCTTCCTCGTTCGCGGGCTCGACGTCGAGGATGCGCTCGTAGGCCGCCTGCGCCGCGGCGAAGTCACCGCGTTCGAAGGCCTCTTCGGCCTCGGTGAACCGCGGATCCTCCGGCACCTCGACACCGCCGCCGTTCTGCTCGGCGGCCTTGATGCCCGGCAGCCGGTCGCGCAGCGCGTCGAGCAGCGAGCCGAGCCACTTGCGGATCTCGGGTTCGGGCAGCGCGCCCGAGAACGCGTCGACCGGCTGGCCGCCGCCGATGGCGATGACCGTCGGGATGGACTGCGCGCCGAAGAGCTGCGCGATGCGCGGGTTGGCGTCGACGTCCACCTTCGCGAGCACCCAGGCACCACCGGACTCGGCGGCGAGGCGCTCCAGCACCGGGCTGAGCTGTTTGCACGGGCCGCACCATTCGGCCCACAGGTCGACGACCACCAGCTGCTGCAGGGAGCGCTCGACGACCTCGGCCTGGAACGTCGCCTCGGTGACGTCGATCACGGCGCCACCCACGGCGGGGGTGGCACCGTCTGTCGGACGAGGTGGGGCAGGAGGCTGTTTCTGGGGCGCCTCGGCACGCGCCTTGAGCGCGGAAAGGTCGACCGCGCCGGAAAGCGCGGCGGAGAGGGCCGCCGTCTTCGATGCTGATCCGCGTGGGTGTGTCACGGTTCCATCCTGGCACGCATCCCCGAGCGTTTCACCGCATGCCCCCGGCTGCCCGCTTGGCAGGACGGTCACGTTCCGGCAGGCTCGCCACGAGGGGGTGATCGACATTCCGACACGCAGGACGGCCACGGTGGCAGTCGCGATCGCGATCGCCATCACGTGGGTGAGCGTCATCACGGTCCTGATCGCCCATCAACCCGACCCCGGTGTCGCCAGTCCCGGGCAACTCCGGGAGGGCCTCACCGCCGCGCTCAACGAACACGACGTCGAGGCCCTCTCCGAACTCATCGACTATCCGCCCGCTTCGGCGGGCGACTTCGCGAAGTCCTATATCGACGCGCTGGCCGACCGTGGCGCCCACGACGTCAAGGTGAAGTTCGCCCCGGACGATCTCGCGCCGACTTCGGCGACCGTCAGCGGGAAACTGGGCGACGGCAGTTCCTTCGGCTATCCGGTGGCCATCGCGGTCAAGGACAAGCTGTGGCTGGTCTCGTTCACCCCGCCACTCCCCTGACTCATTCGCTCAGGTGCTTCTCGACGCGCTCCACCTTCGCGGTCAGCTGCCCCTCGTAACCCGGCCGGATGTCGGCCTTGAGCACCAGCCCGACCCGCGACGAACCCTCGCCCGCCGCCTCGACGGCCCGCTTGACGACGTCCATCACTTCGTCCCACGAACCCTCGATGTTCGTGAACATGGCGTTGGTCGAATTGGGCAGGCCGGACTCGCGGACCACTTTCACCGCACGGGCGACCGCTTCGCTGACCCCGCCGTCTTCCTCGGCCGCGGACGGGCTGACACTGAAGGCCACGATCATGTTCTGCTCCTCGTTCAGACGCTTTTCCCACGCATAACACCCGGTGGTGCGGCGTGGCACGGGTACCCGCTGGTAACTTCGAGCGCCATGAGCCGTCCGTTGCCGTTCGACCCGATCGCCCGCGCGGCGCAGCTGTGGGAGGCCCGTATCGGGCCGTCCGAGACCATGGCCGCGGTGACCGGGATCATGCGCGTGCAACAGATCATCCAGTCCGCGGTGGACGGTGCGCTCAAACCGCACGGGCTGACCTTCGCCCGGTACGAGGCGCTGGTCCTGCTGACCTTCGCCCGCGCGTCCCGCCTGCCGATGCGCGTGATGGGCGAGCGGCTGCAACTGCATCCGACGAGCGTGACCAACATCGTCGACAGGCTGGAGAAGGACGGCCTGGTCAAGCGCGTGCCGCATCCGACCGACCGCCGGACCACGCTGGTCGAGATCACCGACGAAGGCCGCGCACGCCGCGAAGAGGCCACGAAGGCGGTCACCGAAATCGACTTCGGGCTGACCGGGCTCACCGGCAAGCAGACCGAGCAGCTGACCGACCTGCTCACGAAGGTCCGCAAGGCCACCGGCGACTTCACCGAATAGCGCGTGAAGGCCCCCTTCCCTCGGCTGAGCCGAGGGAGATCGCGCGTCCTCATGCGTGTGTCCGCAAAGGACGGAGCACGGCAGCGGCGACGACCACCACGGCCAGCGCGCCCGCGGCGACCAGGACCGCGGCGTGCAGGTCCCACGTGGTCCAGGCGAGTCCGAAAAGGACGGACGCGAGCATCCGCGTGGTCGCCTGCCCGGTCTGCACCAGCGCCAGCCCGCTCGCCCGCTGGTGCTCGGGCAGCAGCGGCCCGGCGGCGGCCATCAGGACACCGTCGGTGGCCGCGTAGAAGACACCGTGCAGCACGAGCGCCAGCACCGCGAGGATGCCGCCGTCCACCGGCCCGAGCAGCGCCAGCAGCGCGACGACCAGCGCGACGTGCCCGCCGAGGAACACCTTCCACCGGCCGATCCGGTCCGAAAGCCTGCCGAACGGGACGGCGAGCAGCAGGTACACACCGGCGGTTCCCAGCGGCAGCAAGGGAAAGAAGACCGCGCCGAGTTCCCAGCGGCGCTGCAGCACGAGGTAGAGGAAGGAGTCGCTGAGGGTGACCAGGCCCAGCAGTGCCGCCCAGACGCAGATCCGGCGGAACGACGCCTGCCGGATCAGGCCCGCGGTCTCGCGCAGGGCGACCTTGGGCCGTTCGGCTCGCGGCTTGGGCTGGTGGTCCTTGACCAGCACCACCAGGATGATCACGCCGATCGCGGCGATACAGAAGCTGGTGAAGAACACCGAGTCGTAGCTGCCGAGGCTGAGCCACAGCACGGCCATCGCGACCAGCGGGCCGAGGAACGCGCCGAACGTGTCCATCGCGCGGTGCACACCGAACGCGCGGCCGAGGTGTTCCGGCTCGCTGCTCAAGGTGATCAGCGCGTCCCGCGGCGCGGTCCGGACGCCTTTGCCGGTGCGGTCGGCCGCGAGCACGGCACCGATCGCGACGGTGGACGAACCCGCCAGCATCAGGCCGATCTTGCCCAGCGCCGAGAGACCGTAACCGAAGCAGGCGACCGCCTTGAGCCGCTGCCACCGGTCCGCGAGATGCCCGCCGATGAGCCGGACGACGGCGGTGACACCGGAGTAGAGGCCGTCGAGCACGCCGAACTGCAGCGGGCTGAGGCCGAGACCGAGGACGAGGTAGAGCGGGAGTACCGCGGTCACCATCTCCGACGAGATGTCGGTGACCAGGCTGACCAGGCCGAGCGCGACGACGTTCCCGGTGACGGCCCGTTTCACGCCGCTCTTCGGGACATCGGCCGCGGCGTCCGCTCCCCTACTGGTGGCTATGTACATGGGAGACCTCCAGCGCCGTGAGGAGGTGCCGGGTCGCGGCGTACACGGCCNACCTCACGCTGGCCAGCCAAGACCCGGAGACCGGGTGGGAATACGGGACGCGCGCGTTGCGGCTCATCCGGGAGAGCAACGTCGGTGCCGGCATGGAGGCCAGCGCGCTGCAGGCGCTCGGCGACATCTGTACCGGTGTTCCGGTACAGGACCCCCTGTGCTTTCGTTCGGGTCATGACTGAACGGGTGAACATCTCCTCCGGCGGCGACTACGAGCCGGTCTTCGGCTACAGCCGGGCGGTGCGCGTCGGCGAGCACATCCACGTTTCCGGGACCACGGCGCGTGAACCCGCCCGCTCGGGCGACGCCTACGAGCAGGCCTCGGCCGTGCTGTCGCTCATCGAGACCGCGCTGCGCGAGGCCGGCTCCAGCCTGTCCGCCGTGGTGCGCACGGTCACCTACGTGACCGACATCAAGGACGCCGATCTAGTGGCGCGGGCGCACCGCGAAGCCTTCGCCGACGTGCTGCCCGCGGCCACCATGGTCGAGGTGTCGGCGTTGCTCGACCCGAAGATGAAGGTAGAGATCGAGGCCTACGCCGTCGAGAAGTAGCCGCGCCCCTCGACGCGGTAGGTCACATGGACCGCGTGCCTGCTCGCGGCCGCGCTCACCTGGGTGAGCGACGCGGGCCTCATACCCTCGAACAAGCGGGTACCGCCGCCGACCATCTCCGGCACGACGTGCAGCCGCAGTTCGTCGCCCCAGCCACCGGCGAGCGCCTGCCGGACGACCGAAGCCCCGCCCGCGATCACGACGTCACGCCCGGCCGCCGTTTCTTTCGCCTGCCGGAGCGCCGCTTCGACGCCCGTGACGAACGAGAACCGGGTCGGCCCCTTCACCACATCGGGCCCGGGGCGACGGGGGACGACGTACACCGGCATCCCCCACGTCCCGTCCTCGCCCCACAGCCCGATCCCACGTCGAACAACGTCCTGCCGATGACGAACGCACCCGTGTTTTCGAACATCACCTTGGCCGCCGCCTTGTCGACGGCGTCCGGATCCTCCATGCTCCACGCGGTGAGCCGCGGTCCCGCGGTCCCGAACGGTGCGTCCACAGTGGTACATCCGCCCGTACCCCGTGGGGATGAGGGTCACCTCCCGAAGGATCCGACCAGTGCTTCCGGCGCCTCACGGGTCGCGTAGAGCTTCCAGAACGCGTCGGCGAGGACGTCCGGGTGGATCACCTCGGGCTCGAAGTCCATGGGGCTCGCGGTGAGCGCCCGATGCGGCACGCTGCCCTCGATCAGCGCGCCGACGTTGACGGCCCCGGCGTAGACCCCCTTCTCCGCGAGCACGGCGTTCAAGTTGTGGAAATAGTTCCGCAGCGCGGCCTGCGCCATGCCGACATTGCCGAGGAAGGGCGCCGGGTGCAGGCCGGACTGCCCGGCGGTGAACAGGATCGCGCCGTCGCCGCGCTCGATCATGTCCGGCAGCACGGCCCGCACCAGCGCCACCGCGGACACCAGGAAACGGTCCAGGATGAGCCGGAGGTTCTCCGGGTCCACGTCGAGCACCGGCACGATGCCCTCGCCCATGGTCCCGCCGCCGGGATTGAACGCCACCGCGTCGATCCGGCCGATGGCGGTGACGGCGGCCGCGATCCGCGCCGGCTCGTAGACGTCGGCGACGAACCCGCTCGCTTCGATGCCGTCGCCGTCGAGTTCGGCGACGAGCGCGTCGAGGTTCTCGGTGGTGCGCGCGACGAGGGCGATGCGGAAGCCCTCGCGGCCGAAGCGACGCGCGAGCGAAAGTCCCAGCACCGGTCCGGCGCCGAAGATCGCGAGCGTCTTGGTCATATGTCCTCCCGGAGACTTAAGTTGAGGGTCTCCTCAACTTATACCCGTAACTTGAGGCCACCTTCAACTTGGCTACGATGCCGTCATGACCAAACCCCTGCGGAAGGACGCCCAGCGCAACCGCGACCTGCTGGTCGAGGCCGCCAGGGGGCTCTACGCGGAGCGTGGCCTCGACGTCGCGCTCGAAGAGATCGCCAAGACCGCGGGCGTCAGCATCGGCACGCTGTACAACCACTTCCCCCAGCGCGCGGATCTGGTGAACGCCGTGTTCGCCGACCGGACCGAGACCGTCGCGAAGCTGGCCGAGCACGCGCTTTCCCTCGACGACGCCTGGATCGGATTGACCTCCTTCGTCGAACGGGTCTGCGAGTTGCAGGCCGCCGATCGCGGCTACAACGAACTCGCTTCGACGCGTCCGCCGCAGACCGGAGACCTCGAACGCGGCTACGAACTCATGACCCGGATCGTCGAACGCGCCAAGGAGAGCGGCGCCCTGCGCGCGGACTTCACCCTTGCGGACATGGCCTTCGTGACCTGGGGGATCGCGCGCACCGTGGAGGCGACCGCGGCTGTCCGGCCGGAGGTCTGGCGCCGCCATCTCGCGCTGCTGTTCGACGGGATGCGGGCGCCCGCCGCGAATCCGTTGCCGGAGCCCCCGCTGCTGCCCGGGGAACTGGCCCGCATCATGGGCGGCTGCGGCTGAGGGCAACCCTCCACCCCTCCGGCGCGGCGAAGAAGTCCCTTGTGGACGCCGCCGCGGAGGCCAAGAAGTGCGCGCCCGCTCAAGGACGGATATCGAGGGGCGGGTAAAGGTTTCGCGTGCGGTGGGCGGTCTGCTCAGGGCAGTCTGCGATCGTGAGTCTCGCCAAGCACCGTCGGCGGCGTAGTGAAGGCCTCCTTCCCTACCTTCAGAGTAGGGAAACCACGCTGAGCATTCCCACCGCGGACGGCCAGTCCGACGCCTTCGCCGCCTTCCTTCCCTCGGCTGAGCCGAGCGAAGGGGGCCTTCACGCGCGAAACGATCAGCCGATCGCGGAGACCAGCGGGTTGTAGTAGCCGCCCCGCTGACCGGCGGCCGTCGGGTGATACGAGTTCACGATCGGCCAGGTGAGGCTGTGCAGGTAGTCATCGGCCGACGAGCAGATGTTGTGCCCGGTGAACGCGCCCCGCACGTCGACGAACTTCGCACCGTTCGCCGCGGCACGGGCCGAGAGCACCGACGCCAGCGCGTCGGAACCCGAGTTGATCGCGGTGCGCTTCGTGTCGCTCAGCCCGACCGAGCACGAACCCGGCACGGTGTAGAAGCGCGGGTACCCGAGGACGACCAGCTTCGCGCCGGGCGCCTTCGCCTTGATCTTGCTGTAGACGTTGTTCAGCAGCCCCGGAAGCGTGTTGTTCACGTACGTCTTCGCGGTGTTGACCCGGTTGATGCAGGTCTGGTCGCTGCCGGTGGTGCAGGTGGTCATGACGTCGGCGAACCCGGCGTCGTTGCCGCCGACCGAGACCGTCACCAGCGTGGCGCTGGAGGTGACGTTCGCGATCTGGTTGAGGACGTCGCCGGTGCGCGCCCCCGAGCACGCGACGAACTTGAAGGTGGTCCCGGCGTGGGCGTTGGCCCACAGCTGGGGATAGGCGTTGGCACTGCGCATGCAGTCGCCCGAGTTCCCGTAGCTGCCGGCACCGACGCCGGACGAGTACGAGTCACCGAGCGCCACGTAGTTGGTCGCCGCTTGGGCGGTGCCCGCGAGACCGAGGGTGGCAAGGACAGCGACCCCCAGGGCCGCACCTAAACGAGTGAAGGAAAGAGCTTTGATCCGAGCAGGGACGGCCATGGTCACTCCTTCGTGACAAGTTAACGAGAGACAGCATTACCAGGTGGTAGCCCCACGCAACAGGGTCATTTCCCCAGGTAACCCGCTTGGCTCAGGCTGGAAGTAAGGGTGGCGTGTTAGCGCTCGCTTACTGTGATGATGAGCTCTCGGCGGAAAAGCGTGCCTCGAGCTGTGCGGCCTTAATATGGCCAGATGCCGGCGAACCCCACCCCACTCGTGAACGGCGAGAAGGCGAACAGGCGCGAACAGATCATGGCCGCCGCCGCCGAGCTCTTCGCCCACCACGGTTTCCACGGCGTCGGCATCGACGACATCGGCGCGGCCGTCGGCATCTCGGGTCCGGCGCTGTACCGGCATTTCCGCAGCAAGGACGCCATCCTCGGCGAGATGCTGAACTCGATCAGCCGCTATCTGCTCGACGGCGGGACGGCGAGGGCGAGCCAGCGGGACGAGCCGGGCGAGGTCCTCGAAGCACTGGTGGACTTCCACGTCGACTTCGCGCTCGCGCATCCCGCGTTGATCACCGTCCAGGAACGCAACCTCGCCAATCTCACCGACAGTGACCGCAAACAGGTCCGGGCCCTGCAGCGCCAGTACGTCGAGGTCTGGGTGCGCGCGATCAGTGACGCCGTCCCCGGGATCGGCGAGCGTCAGGCGCGGTCGGCGGCGCACGCGGTCTTCGGGTTGATCAACTCGACGCCGTACAACCGCCATCTCGGTGACAGCGAACTGGCCGAAATGCTCTGCCGCCTCGCGCTGGGTGCACTTTACGCCGCCAAGTGACCACGTCCGGGTTTCGGCCTATCCCCACTTTTCCGTCCTCTGGTGTTTGATAGGAACGTGGAGCCGGACAGGAGCGAGTACGAGCGGAGGCTCGTCGAAAAGGCGCAGCGCGCGCTCGTGGCGATCAGCCTCGGGGAGGACGCCGAGGCGCTCGACGAGCTCATGCCGACCGCCGTCGAACCCCAAGCCCGCTCCGAAGAGACCAAAGAGCTCGTGATGATGCTCTTCGGTGAATGCAGCGCCATGGTGTCGACCCTGGGTGACGGCGGCAGCGCGCCGGTCAAGGTCCAGGTGTTCGACGAAGACGGCGAAGAGGTCTCGATCGACCAGGCGGACCCGCCCGTGCGGACGGCCGTGCGCACGCTGCTGGCCGAGGTGCACGGCAACAGCGAGGCCGCGCAGGAACAGGTCGAGATCGCGCTCGCCAACGCCGCGCCGGACGAGGTCGACAGCCTCGTGCTGCAGGCGCTGCGCTGGACGATCCGGCTGTCGGCCGAATGCCTGGACCGGGATCTGCCGGTGGCGCCCTGGATCTCGGACGCCGTGGCGGATTAGCCGCGCGTGGCTCGGCCGGTCGAGGTGTAAGTCAAAGGTGGCGTGACCGAGTCGGTGGTGGAGTAGGTCGCCAAGGAGCCTGGCACCTTGCCGGGGGTCGTGAGTGGTAATGAGCGTTCTAACCCTCATTACCACTCACGAC
>NZ_CP150484.1:2756815-2958268 GCF_037997115.1 Amycolatopsis coloradensis | reverse complement strand
GACGTGGGGACGTCCTGACCGGCCCTTTCTGGCGAGGTCGTTCTAGACCCGCTCGAAGATCAGGTCGTGCGATATCCGCCCCTCGACGTCGGCGCGGTTCTCGAACTTCGTGATCGGCCGCCACTCCGGCCGCGGCGCCCAGCCTCCGGGCTCGTCGGCGTGGCGGTTGCGCAGGAGCGGCTCGGCCGAGCAGACCTCCATCATCTGCTCGGCGTAGTTCTCCCAGTCGGTCGCCATGTGGAAGGTGCCGCCCGGCGCGAGCCGCGAGGCAACCAGCGCGACGAACTCCGGCTGCACGATCCGCCGTTTGTGGTGCCGCTTCTTAGGCCACGGGTCCGGGAAGAACAGCCGGACCCCGGCCAGCGATCCCGGCTCCACATACGAGGTCAGCAGCACGACGGCGTCACCGTGCATCAGCCGCAGGTTCTTCACCCCGAGCTTCTCGGCGCGCAACATCAGCTGGCCGAGCCCCGGTTCGTAGACCTCGACCGCGACGTAGTTGAGTTCCGGCGCGGCGGCGGCGAGCTGGGACGTGGTCTCGCCCATGCCCGAACCGATCTCCACCATCACCGGCGCCTGCCTGCCGAACCAGTCGCCGAAATCCACCGGTCCTTCGGGCAGTTCGGCGACGGTGCGGCCGAGCGACGGCCAGAGTTCGTTCCAGGCTCGCTGCTGCCCGACGGTCATCCGGCCGCCGCGTTTGACATAGCTGACCACGCTGCGCATCCGTGGCTGGTCCTCGTTTTCCACCAGCCCATTAAACGCGGGGTTACCGGACGGCTTCGAACTCCCCCAGCCGCGAGCGCAGGCCCGCGAATCCGGCGACCGCGGTCGGCGACGGCGTCGTGCTGGAATGGGCGGGGAGAACGTCGATCCAGCCGTCGTGGCGGCTCGTGTTCAGCACCGTGGTCGGGATCGAATGCCCGGACGCTCCGCGTTCAGAGGGCATGAACTCCCAGTAACCGGATTCCCCGTCCGCGGCCCACGGGACGAATTCCCAGCCGGGACGCCTGCCGAGCAGACCGGCGATCCGATCTTCGATGCGGAAACCGAGTTCCCGCGATTCGAGTCTGCCTTCCACGACGGCGCGAAGCCACCACGGCGCTGGAATTTCGCCGTGCATTCCGCTGGACGCGCGGTACAGCGCGACAACGAGATCTTCGGGCGCGCGGTGTACCCAGGCGCGGCGGATATCGGATGGCCGGGTCGCGGACGCGACCGTGCGGGGCAGTTCGATCGCCTGTGACCATTCGAGGTCGAGCATGGGCTCGAGCCGGGGCTGCGTACTTTCCGTGCGGGCTTGCGGGATCATGCGTTCCACTCCCTGACCGGAATCCACCGTCAAGGATCACCTCCGGGGCCGAGAGCCGAGAAATAGGCTCATCCCGAGCATCGCCCGGGCTGGAACAGTATGTCCGCTCCGTGTGAGAGAAGCCACAGCCTCTTAACGTGGACTTAACTCCTTTGGCCGCGGTAAATGCTCACGCATCCCTTCGATGGGTGATCATCAGCCCGGCCGCATAGATAATCACGCAGATGCCGCCGAAATAAGCCAAATAACCCCACGGCCCCAGCGGTGGTTCGAGTTTCAACATCGACACCGTGAGATCCGGCCCGGAAAACTGATTCGCCGCGAAGAACGGCATCCACTGGTAGATGTCGTCGCCCACTTTCGGAATCAGCACGACGAGCCCTTCGAGCACCTGCGTCCAGGCCAGCGCGAACCCGAGCGCGAACGCGGGGCTGCGGAACAGTAGTCCGAGGCCGACGCCGAGCAGACCGGTCAGGAAGAAGGTCAGGCCTTGGCCCGCCACCGCACGCCAGTCGGCGCCCGAAGCCAGGCCCAGGTCGGCGGCCGGTTTGATCAGGTACGCGACCGCCCACGAGCCGAAGCCCACCAGCAGCCCGATCAGCCCGGAGAACACCCCGACGACGGCGCCCTTCGCCAGCAAGGCGGGCACGCGCGACGGCACCGCCTGGAAGGTGAGCTTCATCGTGCCCCAGTTGAACTCCGTCGCCGCCGCGAGGATGGCGAGGACCAGCACCACGGTGCGGCCGAGCGCGCTGGCGACCTGCGTCGAGGTGACGCCTGTCTGGCCTTCGAGCGGCACGAAGCCGAAGAACAGCGCGGTGTAGGCCAGCGCGACCACCACCGCGATGGCCGCGCACCACCAGGGAGCGCGCGTGCTCAGCAGCTTGATCCGCTCCGCGCGGAGCATGTTCGCCGCGGTCATCGGGCCACCTCCGGTACGCCGGCGCCGTACTCGACGGCCTCGGCGGTGAGTTGCATGTACGCCTGTTCGAGCGAGCCGGCGAGCGGCTTCAGCTCGTGGAGCGTCGCGCCGGCGGCGAACGCGAGTTCGCCGATGGTGTCACTGTCCATTTCGGACACGACGAGCGCGCCGTCCTCCTCGCGGAACTCGGCGCCCTTGTCGGTGAGCGCGGTCCGAAGTTCGGGCAGATGCGGGCTGCGGACCCGCACGCCGAGGCCCTTCGCCCGGCCGACGAACTCCTCCATCGTGCCCTGGTAGATCAGCTTCCCCCGGCCGATCACGACGAGGTCCTGCGCGGTCTGCGCCATCTCCGGCAGCAGGTGGCTGGACACGAACACGGTGCGCCCCTCGGCGGCGAGCGCGTGCATCAGCTTCCTGATCCACACGATGCCCTCGGGGTCGAGCCCGTTGACCGGCTCGTCGAACAGCAGCACCCGGGGGTCGCCCAGCAGCGCCGTGGCGATCCCGAGCCGCTGCGACATCCCGAGCGAGAACTGCCCGGCCCGTTTGCGGGCGACCGAGTCGAGCCCGACCAGCCGGAGTACCTCGTCGACGCGCTTGTCCGGCAGGCCATTCGTCGCGGCGATCCACCGGAGGTGCTCGCGGGCGGTGCGGCCGGGATGCCGCCAGGTGGCGTCGATCATGCCGCCGACCGTCCGAAGTGGATCACGCAGCTCGCGGTAGGCCATGCCGTCGATCGTCACCGAGCCCGACGTCGGGTTGTCGAGCCCGAGCATCATCCGCATGGTGGTGGACTTCCCCGCCCCGTTGGGGCCGAGGAATCCCGTCACCCGGCCCGCTTCGGCGGTGAAGGAAAGTCCGTCGACGGCGAGCTTGTCGCCGTAGCGTTTCGTGAGTCCGGTGGCCTCGATCATCAGCCTCCCTCCAGTGGATTCCGACATTACGCGGGAAAGGACCGGGCTGCCCCCCGATAGGCGGCCCGGTCCTTGTTCCCCTTTTTTCTCCCCGTCCGGACGCCTCACTCCCCCGAGCGAGACATCCGGCTTTCTCCCCTGTGGAAGTCCTTACGCGTCGCGCTTGTCCGCGACGACCAGCGAGATGACCAGCAGTACCAGCGCGAAACCGGCGAAGTAGGCGAGCGACCCGGCTTGGCTCAACGGCGCTTCCGCCGCCGCGGGGCCCGAGCCGGTGAGGAACCGGTCCGCGACGTGGAACGGCATCCAGTCGTAGATGTCCTTGCCGATCTTCGGGATGAGCTGGATCAGGTTCTCGACCGCGAGGGTGTAGATCAGCAGGAGCGAGATGGCGCCGGCGCTCTGCCGGATCAGGATGCCGACGGCGACCGCGATCACCGAGGCGAGGGCGAACACCAGGCCGACCCCGGCGACGCTGATCCACTCCGCGCCGGTGTTCAGCGCGAGATCCTCCGGCCGCATGATCGAGGCGAGGGCCCAGGCGCCGAACGCGGCGATCTCGCCGATCACCAGCGAGAGCATCGCGACGACGCCGGTCTTCGCCAGCAGCGCGGCGCGGCGGTTCGG
Organism: Amycolatopsis coloradensis; assembly: GCF_037997115.1. Lineage (NCBI taxonomy): Bacteria > Bacillati > Actinomycetota > Actinomycetes > Pseudonocardiales > Pseudonocardiaceae > Amycolatopsis > Amycolatopsis coloradensis. Next base: position 2,954,493 of record NZ_CP150484.1, on the reverse strand, counting down.
CACGGCCTGGAAGGTGGTCCGGATGGTGCCGAAGCGGTATTCGGTGGTCACCGAAAGCGCGGCCAGCACCATGACCACGGTCATCCCGAAGACGTAGCCGAACTGGGACATGCCGACGTCGGTGAATTCCCCCGATGGCGCGGCGCCGGCGAAGATGGCGGCGAAGCCGATCACGACCGCGAGGGTGATCAGTGCGCACCACCAGGGTGAGCGTGTGGTGAACAGCTTGATGCGTTCCACGGCGAGCAGAGTCATGGCTTTTCTTTCCTCGGAAGAGTGAGCGGCTACTGGGCGGCGGAGAACGCGGCTTCCACGGAGTCGTTGCTGAGACCGGTGTGGTACTCGACCGAATCGCCGGTGATCTGCATGAAGGCCTGCTCCAGGGAGCCGGTCTGCGGGCTGAGCTCGTGCAGCACGATCTGGTTGGCCGCGGCGATCTCGCCGATCTTCTCACTGTCCAAACCGGACACGACGAGCGATCGGTCGGCGTCGGTGACCTGAGCGCTCGCCTGCGTCAGCGCGGCGCGCAACGCGGGCAGTTGCGGCGACCGCACCTTGACCGTGTTCTCGGCGGCCCGCGCCACGAAGTCCTCGGTGGAGGACTGGGAGATCAGGCGCCCCTTGCCGATCACGACCAGGTGGCTCGCGGTCAGCGCCATCTCCGAAAGGAGGTGCGAGGAAACGAACACCGTGCGGCCTTCGCCGGCCAGCCGGTGCATGAACTTCCGGATCCAGAGGATGCCCTCGGGGTCGAGGCCGTTGACGGGCTCGTCGAAGAGGAGGACCTCCGGGTCGCCCAGCAGGGCCGCCGCGATCCCCAGTCGCTGCGACATGCCGAGGGAGAAACCGCCGGCGCGCTTCCCGGCGACGCTGGTGAGCCCGACGATCTCGAGCACCTCGTCGACCCGGCCCGCCGGGATCTTGTTGGACCGCGCCATCCACTGCAGATGCGCGCGCGCCGACCGGTTGGGGTGCACCCATTTGGCGTCCAGCAGTGCGCCGACCGTCCGCAGCGGGTCCTTCAGTTCGCGGTAGAGCTTGCCCCCGATACGCACCTGGCCCGACGTCGGATTGTCCAGGCCGAGGATCATCCGCATGGTCGTCGACTTGCCCGCGCCGTTGGGGCCGAGGAAGCCGGTGACCTCCCCCGGCGCGACGGAGAAGGACAGGTCGTTCACCGCCAGTGTCTTGCCGTACCGCTTGGTGAGGCCCGCTGCCTCGATCATGTCTGCTCCCCTCGGCGACTGCGAGAACAATCGTCGTCCATGTGGGTGGCCGAGCGCGTCATCCTGAGGTGCCAACCTGGTACCCGACCTGAGACGTAGCTTGCCGTCTTCCGGCGGCGTACGCGATCGGTGATACCCCTGAGAGTGACCCTGATTCGCCGGGGTTAATGAACCATGGTTCAATAATCCACATGGCGAGACCCCGCACCATCACCGACGAGCGGCTGCTGGAAGCGGCGGGAACCGTGATCGGCATGGTCGGCCCGGGTTTCACGCTGGCCCAGGTGGCGGCGGAGGCCGGTGTCGCGGTCGGCACCGTCGCCCAGCGATTCGGTTCGAAGAACGGTCTCTTGCTGGCGCTGAGCCGGGCGAACACGCGATCCGTCGTAGGACTGATGCGGGAATGCGGCGAGCTGGCCGACCCCGTGGAGGCGCTGCGGGCGGCGGTCGTCGTGGTGTACGAGGGACTCGGTGACGCGGAGACCGCGGCGAACCATCTCGGGCAGCTGGGGGTGGACATCGGCGATCCGGAACTGCGCGCCCTGCTCGGTGAACATTTCACCGCCGTGGAAGCGGAATTGCGCAGGCTGGTGCGCGTCGCGACGCGTGACCTGCCGGGTGCGCCGGGTGTCGTCCGCGCCGCACGAGTGCTGCTGGGGGTGGCGAACGGGGCCGCGCTGGACTGGTCGATCCGGCCGAAGGGCCGGATCACCGAACGGTTGGGACAAGACGTGGACGCGGTGCTGACCGCGTGGAAGGGAGTGTCCTGAATGGATCGGAAAGTGGCCGTGGTCACGGGGGCGACGCGGGGATGTGGCCGGGCGATCGCGGTGGAACTGGGCAGGCTCGGCTGGACGGTGTTCGTCACCGGCCGCACGACGCGTGAGCACCAGTCGCCGATGAAGCGGTCGGAGACGATCGAAGACACCGCGGAACTCGTCGACGCGGCGGGCGGCCGGGGCATCCCCGTCCGGACCGACTTCACCGAACTGTCCGATGTGGACGCGCTGAGGGCTCGGATCGAGTCCGAAGTGGACGGCCGGATCGACGTCCTGGTCGACGACGTCTGGGGCGGTGACCAGTACGCGGACTTCGATGGGGCGTACTGGGACTCCAGCCTCGACGACGCGCTCACGCTGGTGCACAACGCGATCGACACGCATCTGATCGCGTTGCACCGGCTTCTCCCGCTGGTGGTGAAGCGGGAGGGCGGTCTCGTCATCGAGGTCACCGACGGCGACCACGACGAGTACGTCGGCGCGGGGATCCCGTACTTCCTCGCGAAATGCGGGATCCGCGCGATCGGCAGGGCGCTCGGCGCCGAATTGAAGAAGTACGGCTGTGTCGGCATGACCGTCACGCCGGGTTTCCTGCGTTCGGAAGCCATGCTCGACTACTTCGGGGTCACCGAGGAGACGTGGCGGGACGCGGTCGGCAAGTCCGCTCCGGCCGACTTCGCCATCTCGGAGACCCCGGCACTGCTCGGGCGGGGCGTCGCGAAGCTGGCGACCGACGCGGAGGTCTCGCGGTTCGCCGGCAAGACGCTCGCGTCGTGGACGTTGATGAACGAGTACGGCCTGACCGACGTCGACGGTTCACGCCCCGACTTCGGCAAGTGGATGGCCGAAGTCCGGGACGCGGGCAAGGATCCGGAGACTGCGGAGCACGCCCTGTACCGCTGAGACACCCGTGACGCACCACGACCAACCGGCAGCTTTCGCGGCCTGCCGTGTTCGTGGGCCTGTGGTGGGCTGAAGGCTCCCTTCGCCGCGTCTGATGCGGTGAAAGGAGCCTTCAGCCTGGTCGGATACCGGAGGTCGTCACGGACACGCCACGTTTGCCTTACCCTCACTACTTCTTCCCGGCCAGCACGTCCAGGTAGTGCTGGTTGAACATGACGCCGAGGACGTTGCCGAACGGGTCGACGACGGCCGCGGTCACGAACCCAGGCCCGCGCTCTATGACCGGCTCGTACTCCTTCGCGCCCTTCGCGAGCAGCTTCGCGAAGGCGTCCTCGACGTTGTCGACGGCCCAGTTCGCGATGGCGCCACCGGGGCCGGGCTGGGCCATCGGCGGCCGGAAGTCGCCGCGGACCAGGCCGAACTCGTGCTGATAGTCGCCGATCCGGAACTCGACGTACGCCGGCGTCCCGTCGGGGCCGTTGCGGACGAAGTACGGCTCGATCCCGAAGAGATCGGAGTACCACTCGATCGCGGCGGTCATGTCGTCGGCGTAGAACGTGGTGGTGGTGAGACCTCGCAGCATTTCCTTCTCCTCAAGTAGTGGCTCTGAAGACAAGGATCCGCCGCAAAGTGCTCACCGAATGACCACTTTTCCGGAGGACTTCTCAGGTGACCCCGGGACGTGCCAGCCCGGTCTCGTAGGCGAGCACCACGGCTTGCACCCGGTCACGCAGATCCAGCTTCGACAGGATCCGCCCGACGTGCGTCTTCACCGTCGCCTCCGACAGGAACAGCGTCTCGGCGATCTCCAAGTTCGAGAGGCCCTTCGCGATCAGCACGAGCACCTCCCGCTCCCGGTCGGTGAGGACGTCGAGCTCGGCCGCGTCCCGCAGGGGCTTCCCGCCGCCGCCGACGAACCGATCGAGCAGTCGCCTCGTCACCGACGGCGAGACCACGGCGTCGCCCGAAGCGACCGCCCGCAGTGCCGACACCAGGTGATCCGGCTGCGTGTCCTTCAACAGGAACCCGCTCGCCCCGCCCTGCAACGCCGAATAGACGTACTCGTCCAGGTCGAACGTCGTCATCACGAGCACCCGCGCCGTCCCGGCCTCGACGATCCGCTTCGTCGCCTCGACCCCGTCCAGCACCGGCATCCGGACGTCCATCAGCACGACGTCGGGCCGCAGTTCCTCCGCCAGGCGGATGGCCTGCGCGCCGTCACCCGCCTCGCCGACGACATCGATGTCGGCCTGCGCGCCCAGGACCATCCGGAACCCGACGCGCATCAATTCCTGGTCGTCGACGACCACCACCCGTATCACGTCGCCAACCTAACCGGGAGCCTCGCGTGCACCTGCCACCCTCCACCGGGGGCGGGCCCGACCTCCAGCGTGCCGCCGAAGACGTTCGCCCGTTCCCTCATTCCGATCAATCCGTTCCCACCGGGGACGGCGAGTTTTCGCGGCGGCGCGGCGTGCTTCGCCGCCGCGGGCACCAGCTGTTTCGCGCGGCCGGCGCCGTCGTCGGTGACCTTGACGTCGATCACGTCCGCCTCCCGCCGCACCACCACCTCGGCCTGCGCGCCCTGGCCCGCGTGTTTCAGCGTGTTCGTCAGCGACTCCTGCACGATCCGGTACACGCCGAGGGACACCCCGGCGGGCAGCCCGGCGAGCGCGTCCGAACCGATCGCCAGCGTCACCGGCACCCCCGCCTGGCGGATCCGGTCCGCCAGGTCGGTCAGCGCGCTGGCGTCCGGCTGCGGCACGCGCGGCTCGTCGTCGCCGTCGCTGCGAAGCACGTCCAGCAGCCGCCGCAGCTCGGCGAGCGCGCCGCGGCCGGTCTCCGAAATCGTCTGCAAGGCCCGTTTCGCCATCTCGGGATTCCCGTCGACCGCGTAGGACGCGCCGTCGGCCTGCACGACCATCACGCTCACCGCGTGCGCGACGACGTCGTGCAGCTCACGGGCGATGCGTCCGCGTTCTTCGCCGACGGCGATCCTGGTCGCCTGGTCCCGTTCCGTCTCAAGTAGATGCAACCTGGCTTCCACCTCCTCGTGATAGGCGCGCCTCGCGCCGGCGAACTCGCCGAGCGTCCAGCACAGTGCGCTGGAGAAGACGCCGATGATCGCCAGCACCCACACGTCCTCCGGCGGGTCGACCCACAGCTGGATCCCCGAGGTGACCAGCGTCGCCGCCAGATACAGCAGTCCTTGTTTGCGCCCGACGTAGACCAGCACCGAGTAGATGCTGATCATCACCGCGAACGCGCTGGCGGCGCCCAGCTCCAGCGCGCCGTGCGGGATGCCGATCAGCAGCACCAGATACGCCGACCACAGCGTCGCCTTCCGCCGGAAGACCAGCGGGGCGACCATCGCCATGTCCAGCGGCACCGTCACGTACCAGGGCGGCATCGGGACTTCCGGCGTTTCGGTCGCCGCCACGTAGATCAGCAGGTCGGTCAGCAGCAGGACGACGGCGATGAGACTGTCCCCCGCCATGGGGTGGGCACGCATCCAGAGGCTCAACCGTCGCACCTGGTAACACTATGTCGGCCGGTGCCGCTCGCGCGTCGGTCGCCGGTACCACCTTCGGTGCGACCCGAGGATGAGCGGCATGGCACGATTCCCCTCGGTGTGCTCGACGACTGGGAGGGGTGGGCACCGTGACCTCAGCGACGGAGCAGGGCCGTCTCGCCGGCCCGCTGTCGATGTCGGTGGCGAACCTCTGCCACCGCCTCCAGCCCCAGGTGTCCGCGCGGACCGCGGCCGGTTTCGCCGAGGTGCTGCGGCGCTTGGGCGGCCCGCTGCAGGTCGCCGTCGCGGGCCGGATCAAATCGGGGAAGTCCACCCTGGTCAACGCCCTGATCGGGCGCCGGGTCGCGCCGACCGACGTCGGCGAGTGCACCCGGCTGGTGACCAGGTTCCAGTACGGCACGGTCGACCGGGTCGAGATCGTCTTCAACGACGGCCGCAAACAGGTGCTGCCCTTCTCCGCCGACGGGATGATCCCGGCCGAGCTGGGCATCGACATCGACAAGGTCTCGCATATCGAGGCGTACCTCACCAACGCGGTCCTGCAGGGCATGACCGTCATCGACACCCCGGGCCTCGGCTCGCTCGACGCCGCTTCGGTGTCGCGGACCGAGGAGCTCCTGGGCGCGGCGAAGCACCGTAAGCCCGACGACGGCGAGGAGGAAGAAGGCTCCGACGAGCTGGACGACACCTCGCGCAACGCCGTCGCGGGCGCCGAGGCCGTGCTCTACGTGGTCACCCAGGGCGTGCGAGCCGACGACCAGCAGGCGCTCGCCGCGTTCACCGCCGCGACCGCGAGCCGCGAGGCGGGCCCGGTCAACGCGATCGCGGTGCTCAACAAGGCGGACACCATCGCGCCCGAGTCGGTCGAAGGCTCGGGCGGCGACGTGTGGAAGGCCGCGACGCTGCTCTCGGAGAAGCAGGCCGCGACGCTGAAGCCCCGCGTCGCGGACGTGCTGCCGGTGATCGGGCTGATCGCGGAGTCGGCCGAGTCCGGCGGGTTCACCTCGCCCGACGCCGAAGCACTGCGCCAGCTGGCCGAGATGGACGACGACATCCTCGAGACCATGCTGATCTCGGCGGATATCTTCACCAGCTGGGAATGCGACGTCGCGGCGGGCACCCGGCTGCGGCTGCTGGAGAAGCTGGACCTGTTCGGCGTCCGGTACGCCGTCGAGGCGATCCGCAAGGAACCCGAGATCACCGCGGGCTCGCTTCGCCGGAAGCTGCTCGACGCCTCCGGTCTCGAAGCGGTCCGCCAGCGGCTGAGCATCGTCTTCGCCGCCCGCGCCGACGGCATCAAGGCGGCCGCCGCGCTGGCTTCGGTCACCGCGCTGGCCCACGCGTCCGGCGACCCGGCCGAACGGCAGCGCGTCCACGACGCGATCGAGGTCCTGCTCGCCAAGCCCGAGGCACACCAGCTGCGGCTGCTCGAAGCGCTCACGCTGGTCGCGTCCGGCGCCGTCGACATGCCCGAGGATCTGTCCGAGGAGGTCCTGCGGGTCGGCAGCAACGCCGACATCGGCGCCCAGCTCGGCAAGCCGGGTGCTCCGCGCGCCGAGCTGGCGGCCCACGCTCTGGAGCGTGCCGGCTGGTGGCGCTCCTTCGCGTCCTTCGGCGCGACGCCCGCCCAGAGCCGCGTCGCGCACGTCGTGCACCGGGCGTACTTCCTCATCTGGCAGCAGATCCGCGACTGACCTCCCGCATTTCGTCCTCTGGATGCGGTCCTTGCACGCGCAACTACCGCATCCAGAGGACTAAATGCGGGCCGGATTGATAAACCGAGCGCTCGGTCTAATAATGGGCGCATGGAAACGATCGTCGACGAGCCCCAGTGGCTGCGCACGGCCTCCTGGTTCGGCTGCCCGCTGGCCGGGGCCGCGCTCGGCTGGTTCCTCCACTCGATCTCGGGCTGGGTGGCTTCCCTGAGCTGGGTCCCGTTCAAGGGCCCCTTCAAGCTCGTCTCGGAGATCCCGCAGCCGTGGGGCACGGTCACCGGGATCGGCGTCGGCCTCGTCGCAGGCCTGCTCTTCGCCGCGGTCTGGGCGCACGAGCGGCTGATCGTCAAGGTGACCCCGACCCGCATCACGCTGACCACCAAGGGCCGCAGCCGCGCGTACGAAGCACAGCTGGAGGCCGTCTTCCTCGACGGCAAGGAGCTGGTCCTGCTCGCCGCCGACGGCCGGGAACTGGTGCGGCAGAAGGGCGACGTCGATCGCAAGACCGTCGCCAAGGCCTTCCTCGACCACGGCTACCCGTGGCTTGACGAGCCGCCGGCGGTGAAATGAGGACGGTCGACCCGGCCAAGCACGAGGCGAAACGCCGAGCCATCCTCGACGCCGCCGCGGGCTGCTTCGCGATGAAGGGCTTCGAGAAGACGACGACGGCGGAGATCTGCCGCGCCGCGGGGATCAGCACCGGCAGCCTCTTCCACTACTTCCCGAACAAGCGCGCGGTGTTCGTCGGCATCTTCGAGCAGGACGCCGACGAGACCGCGGCCCTGCTCGCGGCCGCCGAACAGATCGAGGATCCGGGGGAAGCCATCCTCCAGGTCATCACCCACGTATCGGAACAGCTCCTGCACCCTGTCATCGCCAAGCTCGTCCTCGAGGTCGCGGCGCAGTGTTCCCGCGACGCCGATCTGGCCAGGCTCATCCAGGGCAACGACCGCGCACTGCGCGACGGTCTCGTCGGACTGGTGACGCGGGCGGTGGACGCGGGCCGGATCGATCCCGGTTTCGCTCCGAAGACGGTGGCCAGCTGGCTCGTCGCCTTGGTCGACGCGCCGCTTTCCCGCGTGATTCTGGAGCCCGACCTCGATCCGGCGGCGGAACTCGCGGTGATGAAGGAGCTGATCGCCAGATTCCTCCGTCCCGTTCTGTCGATTTCGCCCCCGGCTGGCGGCCGTGTGCCCGACACTGGTGAAATCTCCCCGGGCTGATCGGTAGGCCCGGGACACCAGTTACGGGGGTCGATTCGGGTGGGTGCCTGGCTGCGCAAGAAGGCGGTCGATGACGTGAATCCGGACGACGTGCCGACCGGCCAGATCTCGGCGGCGATCATCGCCGAAGCGGACGGAGAGACTTCGCGGCCCGAGGGAACCGAGGCCGTCGAGGCCGCGTCCAACACCGATGTGGAGTCCACGACCACGGGTCCGGCCGACCTCGAACAGGCTCTCGCCGACAGGCAGGCGCTGATCCAGCTGTGCCTGTACGCCCTCGATCGCGCCCGCAGCGGCGGCGTCGTCGAGCGGCTCGAACACGGTCTCGCCGGGATCGGCGTCCGTGCCCTGCGCCCGGACGGTGAGCGGTTCGATCCGGCCGTGCACGAGGCGGGCGGCGCGGTCGCGACCGAGGATCCGGCGCTCGAAGGGCTCGTCGCGGAGACCGAGGTGGTCGGTTTCGCCGATCACGAGCGGGTCCTGCGCGCGCCGATCGTCATCGTCTACGCGAAGAAGGCCCTGTGACCGCTCCGAGCGCTGCGGCGAATCTTCCGGCGGTCGTGAAGAGCACGCGCGAACAACTGCTCACCGTCGTCCGCGAAGCCGATCCTCAGGCCGCGAAGTGGGTCGAGGACATCCGGAAGGCGCGGCCGAAGAAGCCGTCGGTCGTGGTGGTCGGCGAGACCAACCGCGGCAAGAGCTCGCTCGTGAACGCCCTCCTGTCCATGCCGGGACTGTCCCCTGTGGACGCCGACGTCGCCACCGCGACGTATCTCGTCTTCGAGCACGCCGAGCAGTGGTCCGCGCAGGCCTGCTATCCGGGCCAGCTGGCGCCGGTGCCGATCAACCTCAACGATCTGATCCACTGGGTTTCGGCCGCGCACGAACTGCCGGAAGGGCAGATCCCGCCGCGTTACGTCGAGGTCTCCGGCCCGGTCCCGCTGCTCGAACGAGTGTCCATTGTGGATACTCCCGGGGTCGGCGGGCTCGACTCGATGCACGGTGAACTCGCGAAGGAGGCCGCCGCCGGCGCCACCGCGCTGCTGTTCGTCGTGGACTCGTCTTCGCCGTTCACCGCGCAGGAGCTGCAATTCCTGCATGACATGGGCGAACGCGTCGAAACCGTGCTGTTCGCGCTGACCAAGACCGACCAGTTCCGCGGCTGGCGCGAGGTCCTCGAAGCCGACCGGCGGCTGCTCGCCGAGCACGCCCCCCGGTTCGCCGACGCGGTGTTCCACCCGGTTTCCGCGCGCATGTTCGAGACGGCGGCCAAGGCCCCGAACGAGCAGATGGCCACGATGCTGCGCGAGAAGGCCGGGATCGCCGGGTTGCAGGGCGCGTTGCAGGAGATGCTGGTCGGCCGCTCGGCGATGCTGGGCGAGGCCAACACCCTGCGCGCGCTGTCGAGCGCGCTCGGCGAGCTCAAGGCGAAGCTGCAGGCGGAAAGCCGCGCGTTGTCCGCCGGTGAGGCCGAAGCCGAGCAGCTGCGCCAGCGTCGTGACGACCTGACCACCGAACGCCGGTCTTCGACGCGGGGCTGGCAGTTGAAACTGCGCGCGGAGATCCAGCGGACCCGCGTCGAGGTCGGACACGAGACCAGCAGGCAGATGCGCGACGCGTCGACGCATTTCCGGCAGCTGATCGACGGCGCGAAACGGGACGCCCTCGCCGCGTTGCCCCAGCAGGTCGACATCGCGTTGCAGACGACGTCGCAGCGGATCTCGATGCTGCTCTCGCAGCGGCTCAACCAGGTCACCAACGTCGCGCTTTCGGAGCTGTTCTCACCCGAAGAGCTCGAGATCATCCGCGGCCAGTTCGCCAGGGCGGGCGGCCCGCCGGTCGTGCTGCGCCCGCCGGACAAGAAACCGCCGACCGCCGAGGACAAACTGCTCATCTTCATGGGGGTTTCCGGTGGCCTCGGCGCGGGCAAGGTCGCCGCGCTGCCGCTGGCGGGGGTCGCGATCCTGAACCCGGTGATCCTGCCCGCCACGATCATCATCGGCCTCGGCGCCGGCTGGTGGATGGCGCGGACCCGCAAACACGCGTCGGACAAGCAGCATATGAAGCAATGGCTGGTCGAGGCGATCGCCGACGCGCGGTCCACGCTGGACCAGCTCGTCGCGGAGCAGCTGATCGAGGCCGAACAGCAGCTGTCGATGGCGCTCGACGAAGCCCTCGGCCGCCGCATCGACGCGATCGAGGCGGAGCTGAAGGAAGTCGACAAGACGATCAAGATGGGCGCGCAGGAGCGGGCGAAGAAGATCTCAGTGGTGGCGAAGCGCCTGAAGGACGTCTCGGACGGCCGAGACCGCGCTGAGGCACTGCTCGGTCGCATCCGGTCACTACGCGACGCCTGACCGGGGTGGTCCTGTTGTGGACCGGAACCGAACCGGCCTACGGTGAGTCATAAGCTTCGACACACCAGCAGGTCAACGAGGGGGTTATCCCATGTGGGTCGACGAGAGCGGCGGCACGGACACCGAGACTGGCTCCACGGAGGCGGTCACTGTCCACGTTGACGGCGAGGAGTATCAGGCCGAGCTCAACTACGACCTCGACAAGGACGGCGTCAACGACGCCGCGGTCATCCAGCACCAGGACGGCACCGGCCAGGCGTTCGTCGACACCGACGGCGACGGCGAGGCCGACCAGTACGCGGTGCTCGACGAGAACGGCAAGGTCGTCCAGGAGGCCGTCTACGACGAGGCCTCCGGCTCCTGGGTCGAAGCGGGTGGCGGCGGCAACGACGACGGTTCCGACGCGGGCACCAGCGGCACCATGCACGCCGACATGCCCAGCGGCGACGTCGAGGTCGGCCCGCCGACCATCGACACCGACGGTGACGGAACCCCCGACACCGCCGTCGTCCAGACGGAGGACGGCCGCACGATCGCCTTCACCGACAAGGACGGCGACGGCAGCGCCGACATCGCGGTCGAGACCGACGCCTCCGGCAACTCCAAGACCTACGAGCACACCGGGCCCGGCCAGTGGACCGAGGTCGGCAGCGGCGTGGTCAACAACGACATCGGCGCGGCCTTCGCGACCGTCCCGGCGACCGAAGGCGACCCGGCGGGCGACGCGGCCTGGGGTGGCGCGGGCACCGAAACACTCGAAGGTGTGGCGAAGATCGATTCCGCCACCGGCCAGTGGATCAGCCCCAACTGATTCCTGAAATGGCCTGGACCAATACAAGAATGGTCCAGGCCAATTCGAAGCGGTAATTCCTGTAATCCTGGTCACAGAACAGCCCGGTACGGCACCTTGTACCGGGCTTTCTCATGTCCGATTCGTCCTTCGCCCGCCTCGCGCTTGTGCCGTCGATCACCGGAAGAATTTCTGCGTATGGCCCATTCCGGTGATACTGAATCGATTCCCTTATCGTTCTTGTGAGAGAACCGACAGGTCAGCTCTCGGTTACCTGCCGGTCATCCGGCTACTCTCGGGGAATCCCAAAACCTGCACACCGGCTTTCCCGCCGGTGTGCGAAGCCATTCGGTCGCCGGCATCGAAGCCCGCATCGGAACAGCGTCGTTCCCGGTGTGGGCTTCTGCCGTCGGAAGTCAGGAGAAGAGATGACCGCAGTCGCCATCCCTGGACTGGAAAATGCGCCGACGACGCACAGTGGCGTGCTGTCCTGGGTCCGGGAGGTCGCCGAACTGACCACTCCGGACCGCGTGGTGTGGGTCGACGGGTCCGACGAAGAGGCCGCTCGGATCAACGCCGAGCTGGTCTCGGCCGGCACGTTCGTGCAGCTCGACGCGAAGCCCAACTCGTACTGGGCCGCTTCCGACCCGAATGACGTCGCCCGCGTCGAAGAGCGCACCTTCATCTGTTCGCAGGACGAAGAGGACGCCGGTCCCACCAACAACTGGATGGACCCGGCCGAGATGAAGGCCACGATGACCGAGCTGTACCGCGGATGCATGCGCGGTCGCACGATGTACGTGATCCCCTTCTGCATGGGCCCCCTCGGTGCCGAGGACCCCAAGCTCGGCATCGAGATCACCGACTTCGCCTACGTCGTCGCCTCCATGCGCGTGATGACCCGCGCCGGCAAGGCCGCGCTGGACAAGTTCGTCACCGAGGACGGCACCGAGCGCGAGTTCGTCCCCGCCCTGCACTCCGTCGGCGCGCCGCTGGAGCCGGGCCAGGAGGACGTCTCGTGGCCGTGCAACACCACCAAGTACATCTCGCACTTCCCCGAGACCCGTGAGATCTGGAGCTACGGCTCCGGCTACGGCGGCAACTCGCTGCTGGGCAAGAAGTGCTACTCGCTGCGCATCGGCTCGGTCATCGCCCGCGACGAGGGCTGGCTGGCCGAGCACATGCTGATCCTCAAGCTGATCTCGCCCGAGGACAAGGTCCACTACGTCGCGGCGGCGTTCCCGAGCGCCTGCGGCAAGACCAACCTCGCCATGCTGCAGCCGACCATCCCCGGCTGGCGTGCCGAGACCCTCGGTGACGACATCGCGTGGATGCGGTTCGGCGAGGACGGCCGCCTGTACGCGGTGAACCCCGAGTTCGGCTTCTTCGGCGTCGCGCCGGGCACCGACTGGCACACCAACCCCAACGCGATGCGCACCATCGAAAAGGGCAACACGGTCTACACGAACGTCGCGCTCACCGACGACGGCGACGTCTGGTGGGAGGGCATGGGCGAGAAGCCCGCGCACGCCACCTCCTGGAAGAAGCAGGACTGGACGCCGGAGTCGGAAGAGAAGGCCGCGCACCCGAACTCGCGCTACTGCACGCCGATGTCGCAGTGCCCGATCCTCGCGCCCGAGTGGGACGACCCGCGGGGCGTGCCGATCTCGGCGATCCTGTTCGGCGGCCGCCGCAAGACCACGGTCCCGCTGGTGAACGAGGCCCGCGACTGGCAGCACGGTGTGTTCATGGGCGCCACCATGTCGTCGGAGACCACCGCGGCCGCCGCCGGCGCGGTCGGCAACGTGCGCCGCGACCCGATGGCCATGCTGCCGTTCCTCGGCTACCACGCCGGTGACTACTTCAAGCACTGGCTGGACCTCGGCAAGAACGCCGACGCGGACAAGCTGCCGAAGATCTTCTACGTCAACTGGTTCCGCCGTGGCGACGACGGCCGCTTCCTGTGGCCGGGCTTCGGCGAGAACTCGCGGATCCTGAAGTGGGTCATCGACCGCGTCGAGGGCAAGGGCAACGCGAAGGAGACCCCGGTCGGTTTCGTGCCGAACGCCGAGGACCTCGACACCGACGGCCTCAAGGAGCCGCTGGCCGACATCCAGGCCGCGCTCGACGTCTCCGCCGAAGAATGGCGCCAGGAACTGCCGCTCATCGAGGAGTGGTTCGAGAAGATCGGCGACAAGGTCCCGTCGTCGCTGCGTGACGAGCTGGAGGCGCTCAAGCAGCGTCTCGGCTGATCGTCCGAACGTCGGAGTGGGCCTCATCCCCGGAGTCATTCCCGGGGATGAGGCCTTCTTCTTTCGCTCTCGGTACCGTGGCCGCATGGTCAAATTCGGCGTCAACATGGTCGTCCCGGAGACCCGTGCGGCGTGGGTCGGGAAGTGCCGCAAGGCCGAGCACCTCGGATTCGACGTGATCGGCGCGGCCGACCATCTCGGCATGGCACCGCCGTTCCCGGCCCTCGTGCTCGCCGCCGAAGTGACGAGCCGCCCCCGGCTCAACACCTTCGTCATCAACACCGCCTTCTACAACCCGGTGCTGCTGGCCCGCGACGTCACCGGCACGGACCAGTTCACCGAGGGCAGGCTGGATCTCGGCCTGGGCGCCGGTTACGTGAAAGCCGAATTCGAAGCGGCGGGTATGGAGTTCCCCCGCGCCGGAAAACGCGTCGACCATCTCGAAAACACCATCAAAGAGCTCAAGCGTCTCTATGCCGACGTAAACCACAAACCGCCGACGGTGCAGAAACCGGGCCCGCCGCTGATGATCGCCGGACGCGGCGACAGGCTGCTCACCCTCGCCGCCGAACACGCCGACATCATCGGATTCACCGGCACGGCGGCCGTTCCCGACGGCGGCGCGCTCGCCGTCGACGACGCCGCCGGAATCGAAGAGCGAGTGAACTTCGTCCGCGGAAAACTGAACGGCCGCGCTGCCGAATTCAATATCCTCTCGCATTTCGTCGCCGTGGTCGAAGACCGGCGAAAGGGTTTGGAGAGCCTGCGAGAGCTGCTCGAAGGCAACCTCACCGTCGACCAGCTCGCCGAACTTCCGACGGCTCTCGTCGGCACCCACGAGCAGATCGCCGAACAGATCCTTGCCCACCGCGAGCGATTCGGTTTCACCTATTTCACCGTGCTGGAGCACAACATGGACGCGCTCGCACCGGTGATCGAGTCGTTGCGCGGCCAATGATCGACGTACGCGGGCTCGGCGTCCAGGCTGGGGAGCACTGGCTGTTCGACGGACTCGATTTCGAGGTCGAGGCGGGCGAATGTGCCGTCATCGTCGGCCCCAACGGGGTCGGGAAATCGACCTTGCTCCGGTGCCTGTACGGAACGCAGACCCCGCAGCGAGGCCGCGTCGTCGTCGCGGGCGGTAAGCCCGACGAACGCGATGTTTCCTTCCGCCGCAAGGTTTCCGTGCTGTTCGACGATTCCGATTTCTTCGCCGAGCTGACCCCGCTCCAGCATCTCGAACTGCTGGAGGGCTCGTTCGGTACCGATCTCGGCGATTTCGACGCGCTTCTGGCGGACGCGGGCCTATCGGAACGCGCGAAGGTCACGGCGGGCAAGTTCTCGGCCGGGCAACGCCGTCGTCTGTTGCTCCTCGGTGCGACGGCGCGGCCGCACGACGTCCTGCTGCTCGACGAGCCCGAGCGGGCGCTCGATGCCGCCGGGAAGGAGTGGCTGACGTCGTTGATCAAGCGGTCGACCGAGGCCGGGGCGGCCGTCGTCGTGGCCACGCACCATCCCCCGCTGCTCGAAGCGGCCGACTCCACGCTTGAGTTGTGGTGACCACGAAAGCGCCCACGCACGTCCCCGGACGACAGCGATTCGGCGGCCTGTTCAACGGCGACTACCAGACCTTCTTGGCACTGTTCGGTTTCGGCGCACTGTTCACCGCCTTCCAGAACCTGCCGAAGCTCCGGGATTTCCTTTTTGGACAGTCCGTTGTGGACTTCCCGGCGGTGTTCGGGCTGCTGATCGTGCTGTGCGCGATGTTCTGGCGCGGCCTGCTGCGCCGAGGCTTCGTCTGGGCCGAGCCGGCGGCGCTGACATGGATGGACTTCGCCCGCGTCGACCGGCGCCGTGTCGTCGTCAAGCGGATGTGGACGCTCTGGCTCGGCCTGGTCCTGGTGGTCGGTTACACCGGGGCGCTGGTCACCGCGATCGGCGGCGGCTCGAAGGACGTGTGGATCGCGATGTCGGCGCTGACCGCGTCCGGGGCGATCCTGGCGGCGGTCACCGCGCGGCGGACGGCGATCCGCGGGGAAACGCTCGCGCCGGTCGTGCTCGCCGTGGCCGGCCTGGCGGTCGCCGTCGCGGGGTGGGGCGCGATCGCCGTCGAGGTGCTGGCGGTCGCGTTGTTCGTGGTGGCGGTCGCGGTGGCCTTCGGTGGCGAGCCGATGTCCGGGGCCGGGCGTCAGGAACTCGTCGACGGCTGGAACGCGCGCCTCCTGCGGGCGATGGCCGCGGTCTTCATGGACCCCATGCTGTTGATCCCGGAATCGAAGCCGGTGCCGTGGTTGTCGCTGCGGCGACCGACGACGCTGCGGCTCGCGTGGGCCGGGGTGCTCGGCCGGATGCGCTACGCGGCGGCCAGTGTGGTGATCGCGTGCCTGGTCGGCGTCGCGCACCTGGCCTTTCCGGCCATCCCGGTCGCGCCGCTGTTCGCGCTCGGCGCGTACGCGGCGCTCGTGCCGTTCGTCGGCGGGCTCGGCGAACTGTGGCGCAACCCCGGCCGCAGGCGGTGGCTCGGCGCGTCCGACTGGGAGTTGCGGCTGGTCAACGGCCTGGTGATCGCGCTGCTCGGCCTCGCCTGGGGGCTCCTGCTCGGCCTGGTGACGCTGACGCTCGGCGTGGTCCCGGCCTGGCCGGTGTGGCTGGCGATCCCGCTCGCCGTCGTCGCCGCGTCGCGGACGGCGACCCGGCCGCCGATGAACTACGACGTCAGCGGCGGAGCGGCCGGATTCCAGGCCCTGCGGGGAGTCGACGTTCTCGTCGTCGGTGCCGTCTTGCTCAGCGTGATCGCCTGAGGTCACCCGTTCCCGCCTTCGGCTCATCCGAATACTCCGAACGCGGGTTACCCTCGATGCGACGAAAGGAGCACGAGTGGGCGGCGGGCACGCACCGGGAAAGGGGCGGCGGGCGACCAGCGAGTTCCCCGCGGGCTGGACCGACGAGCAGATCATCGCGGTCATCAAGGACGTCGCGAACGATCCGAGCGAGCCCCGCGTCAGACTGCACAACGGCCGCTGGCGCTGCGCCGGCGAGCGCTACGGCGTGCACCTGATCGTGCTGGTGGAGGACAACGGCAACGTCAAGACGGGTTATCCGGTGGCAGGCCCCGGTGTGGTCCGCAATCCCGACACCGCCGCCGACCCTGCGAACCCGACCGTCGCCGACCTGGCCGCCGGCCGGATCAGCTTCTTCGGCGACAGCCTGCTCGACCAGATCTCCGGCCGGATCGCGCCGGACGTACTGGCGTTCTACCGCACCTTGCACTGGTCGGGTGAGTGGGAAGAACTGGCCGATGTCCTCGTCGCGCACGCGATGAACGAGAACCTGCGGCTGGGCGTGGACGAATACGCCACGCTGGAAAGCCTGCTGAACAGCTTCGACCTGCCGATCGACGGCTTCCTCTACCTGAACGACCGGGCACACACCCTGGCCGCCCTGCGCCCCTAACTCGCTTCGGCGACCTGTGAGGTGCCGTGCTCGGCTGCCGCTCGCAGCACGTCCAGCGGCAGCCCGACGGCGTCCGCGATCGCCATCACCGTGAAGAAGGCGGGTGTCGGGATCCGCCCGGTCTCGATCTTCCGGAGCGTCTCGACCGAGATCCCGGCCTCGGCCGCGACCTCGACCATGCTCCGCGACGACGCCGCGCGCGCGTCCCGGAGCGCCAGCCCCAGCCGCTCGCCGCGTTCGCGTTCCTCGTCCGTCAACGGCACTCGCACCATGGCGCCAATACTAATACCGGTCGGGTTGGTCGTGAGTGGCGATTCGGGTTCTACCGTCCTTACCACTCGCCAGGGTGCGGCACCGGCGATGTCACGTGATCGGGCGGACGACACGCGTGACTGGATGGACGACACGACCGCGGCCGGGGCTACGCCACGAACCGTCCGCCGGATCACGCGTGTCGTCCATCCAATCACGCGTGTCGTCCAGCTGATCACGCGAAAGCGCCATTCCGTGCACCTGCAGTAGGTACTTAGGACACTCTTGGCCCTAACCCGAATCGCCACTCACGACCAACCCCACCGAGTTACCCCCAGCCTGTGGACAACTCTGTGCACAGGTCGTGGACAACCCCAAGAAAAGGGCCCCGCCGAGCCGAAACTCGACGGGGCCACAATCCCTAGTGGCTTCAGGCGCCCGCGGGCACCGGAAGTGGGAGTCCGGGGAGGCTCTGGTCGTTCGGCACCTTGCCGTCGACGAGGTAGTCCTCCACGACCTTGTCCACACCCGCGTTGCCGCCGGCGTAGATACCGTGGTCACCCTCACCGGTCACGGTGATCATCCGCGAGCCGGCGAACGCGCGGTGCGCACGGGTCGCGCCCTCGAGCGGGGTCGCCGGGTCGTTCACCGACTGGACGATCAGCACCGGCGGGACACCGCGGCCGTCGAGCTTCGGCAGGTCGACCGGCTTGTTCTTCCAGAAGATGCACGGCTGGATCAGCCAGCCCGCGCCGAGCAGCGGCAGATCACGGTCGATCAGCTTCTGCGACTGGCGGATGACGCTCTGCCGGTTGCCGGTCCACTTGCCCTCGTTGCAGGGGATGGTCCAGAAGCTGGCGTTGTAGGAGTCGCCGTCGGTCGGGACGAACAGCGGCTGCGGGCCGATGACGCCGTCACCGTCCACCGTCTCCGCCTTGACCTTCTGCGCGGCCGTGGCCTTCTGCTGCTGCGTCGAGGAGCCCTCGGTCAGCGTCTTCAGGTTGACCAGGTAGTCGGCGAGTGCCGTGAAGTTGCGCTTGCTGTAGAGGTACGACGCGATGGTCGAGTCGAGGGCGTTGGCCGAGACCGGGACGCCGTCCACCTCGACGGGGTTCTGGGTCAGCGCGAAGCGGACCTTCTCGTAGGTCTGGCGCGCGGCTTCACCGGTCTTGCCGAAGCCGTAGACCTTGTCGTACTTGCCGATCCACGGCAGGAAGTCCTGACGCCAGCGGCGCTCGAAGCCGAGCGGCTGCCAGTCGAACGAGTTCTGCCAGGTGGTGGTGAACTCGGTCGCGGAGTCGAGCAGGAAGCGCCCGGTCCGGGTGGGGAACTGCTGCGCGTAGTGCGCGCCCATCCAGGTGCCCGCCGAGTAGCCGACCCAGTTGATCTTGTCGCGGCCCAGCAGGACACGCAGCAGGTCGATGTCGCGGATGGTCTGCGCGGTGTTGATGAGCGGGCCCAGCTCGCCGGACTTCACCTGGCAGGAGTCCGCCGCGTACTTGGTGGCGTCCAGGATCAGGTTGAGGTTCGCCCGGCTGCGGTCGCGCGGGTCGAGGTCCGAGCCGGTGCCGATCGCGTTGCCGCAGGTGATGTTCGTGCTCTTGCCGGTGCCGCGCGGGTCGAGACCGATGATCTCCTGGTTCACGCGCAGCTTCGTCTGGTTACGCAGACGGGCCGGGAAGTTACGGCCCGGAGCGCCGGGGCCACCCGGGTTCGTGATGACGCTGGCCGTCGCCTTGCCGCTGGTGGCGGCGAGGCGGCTGACGGCGATCGTCAGATCGATGTTCTCGTTCGTCTTGTACCAGTTACGCGGCGCGCGGTAGGTCGCACACTCGATGTTCTCGGCCCCCGGAGGCGGCGCGGACGGCAGCTCACTGGCGGTGCACTTGTGCCAGTCCAGCTTCTGGTCCGCGTACTTCGCCGGAATGTTGGTGGAGTTCAGCGGCTGCTGCCCGGCAGCCTCCGGCCCTGCGAACGCAGGCGTGAACCCGGCCAGCATGGTGCCGGCGACAGCCGGGATCACCACCGCATAGCGGAGTTTCTTCATCCGATGCCCCTTTGATCTTGCGTGCGAAGTTCCTGTTCGCGACTTGCGGCTATTGATATCCGCCGGGGACCCCGACGGCAACCGCCCTTCGTCGTATGGGGCGTCGCTGATCAAATCGATATCGGGCACGCGTGACCCGGGCGGGGGAGAGGTTCTAGGGTCATCGGGACCATCCGGGGGTACGGGAACGTTAGGTGAGGTCCGATGGCGTCAGGTAAGGCAGACGGGAAGGTGAGGGGTTTTCAGTTCAGCCCCTGGAACCTCCTGTTGATCATCCCGTTGCTGGTGCTGATCACGTCCTTGTTCAATTCGGACGGTCCCCGGCTGTTCGGGATGCCGTTCTTCTACTGGTTCCAATTCGTGTTCGTGGTGGTCGGTGTCGTGTGCACCTGGATCGTCTACGTGATGACCAAGGACAAGCCGACCAGTGAGCGTCCCGATCGGCTGTCCGTGGACGAGCTCGACGAGGGGGACGTCAAGTGACCAACATCCAATGGCCAGAGCTGATCATCTTCACGATCCTCTTCGCGGTGGTCACCGTGCTCGGCTTCGTCGCGTCGCGCTGGAAGGCCGGCAACACCCTCGACCACCTGGACGAGTGGGGTCTCGGCGGCCGCAAGTTCGGCTCGTGGATCACCTGGTTCCTGCTCGGCGGTGACCTCTACACGGCCTACACGTTCGTCGCCGTCCCCGCGCTGATGTTCAGCGCCGGCGCGATGGGCCTGTTCGCGCTGCCGTACACGATCATCGTCTACCCGATCGTGTTGATGCCGGCGCTGCGCATGTGGTCGGTCTCGCGCGTCCGCGGCTACGTCACGCCCGCCGACTTCGTCCGCGGCCGGTTCGGCTCGCCGACGCTGGCGCTGCTGATCGCGATCACCGGCATCATCGCGACGATGCCGTACATCGCGCTGCAGCTCGTCGGCCTCGAAGCGGTGCTGCGGACGATGGGCATCAACGGCTCCGGCATCGTCGGCCACCTGCCGCTGCTGGTCGCCTTCATCATCCTGGCGGTCTACACCTACCAGTCGGGTCTTCGCGCGCCCGCGCTGATCGCGTTCGTCAAGGACATCCTGATCTACCTCGTGATCATCGTGGCGATCATCTACCTGCCCTCGAAGCTCGGCGGCTGGTCGGCGATCTTCGACGCGGCCGACGCGAAGTTCGACAAGACGCCGTCGCAGGCGGACGGCATCCTGCTCAACGCCAACAACCAGTTGCAGTACGCCACGCTGGCGCTCGGTTCGGCGCTCGCGCTGTTCCTGTACCCGCACTCGCTCACCAGCGTGCTCGCCTCGCGCGGCCGCAGCGTGATCAAGCGGAACATGGTCGCGCTCCCGGCGTACTCGCTGGTCCTGGGCCTGCTGGCGCTGCTCGGCTACGTCGCGATCAGCGCGTCGGTCTCGCCGATCACCAACAACGCGACCGGCAAGCCCGACACGAACACCGTCGTCCCGGTGCTGTTCGACACGCAGTTCTCGTCGTGGTTCGCCGGGATCGCGTTCGCCGCGATCGGCATCGGCGCGCTGGTGCCCGCGGCGATCATGTCGATCGCGGCGGCCAACCTGTGGACCCGCAACATCTACAAGGAGTACATCAAGAAGAACGCGACGCCGGGTGAGGAAGCGAAGCAGGCCAAGCTCGCTTCGCTGATCGTGAAGTTCGGCGCGGTGGCGTTCATCCTGTTCATCGACCCGCAGTTCTCGATCGACCTGCAGCTCATCGGCGGCGTGCTGATCCTGCAGACGCTGCCCGCGGTCGCGATCTCGCTCTACACGCGGTGGTTCCACCGGTGGGGCCTGATCGCCGGCTGGGTGGTCGGCATCGGCTGGGGCCTGGTCATGCTCTACAACATCCCCAACCCGGCGACCGGTAAGGCGCACTTCGGTGGCTCGGCGCTGAAGCTCGGCGATCTGTCGATCTTCGGCTGGCACCCGTTCAGCGGTTCGCCGGTGCAGATCTACGTCGGTTTCGTGGCGCTGATCGCGAACCTGCTGATCGCCGTGATCTTCACGGTGATCGCTCGGCAGTTGAAGGTCTTCAACGGCACGGACGACACCGAGGCCGAGGACTACCACGCCGACGAGCACGACAAGGATCTCCGCGAAATCGGCGTCCACTAGTCACCGCTGATCGAAGGGGCCGCGTCCTGCCGGGACGCGGCCCTTTTCACGGCCGCGGTCGATGCCAGGTAGAGGACGAGCCCGTTCAGCAGGTGCCACAGGAAGTGCGTTCCGGCGGGGAAGTTCCCGCAGACCGTGTGGTCGGCCGTGCGAAACGAAAGGGACACTCCGAAAACGCCCGCGGCGAGGGCGAACCTGCGGCGGTGTTCACCCCTGAGAACGACCGCGAAGATCACGAGCCCGATCAACGCCGAGAGGTACAGTCCGCCGCCCAGCGACGCGACGGCGGCGGTGAAGGCGAGGAACACGGGGATGCCGAGCCACGACAGTGCGCGGCGGACGCCGAAGAACAGATGCGGGAACACGGCGGCGTAGTACAGGACGAACACCAGGATGAAGCCGGTGTCCGCGGCCGCGGACCAGCGGGTGGCGAGCAGGTGGAAGGCCGTGCTGCCGAGGAACACCAGCCCGATGAGGACGGCGAAGACACGGCCCTTCGGCTGCCGCCAGACCGCGATCGCCGCGATCAGGAACGCGAGATTGCTGAGGCTGTTGAGCGGCTCGCCCCAGAGGCCGGGGGTGAGGCGTTCGCAGTAGCCGTCGACGTACGCCGTCCAGTTCACTCCTCCAGAAAACCCTGCCCGCGTGAACTGCGGATGTCTTCGACGTCGCTGCCTCCGCTTTCGGAAGCCTTCGCATCCCGTCCGCCGCTGCCCGCGGCCCCTGCACCGAGTTGTCCACACCCACCCGCCGTTGTGGACAACTCGCCCCCGAATCCCTCCGGACCCCGCCCCGCGACACCCCCTCCCGATACGCTGGTGCGGGGCGCGCCCCCCTGGGAGTGGTGGGGGGTGGGGTACGCGCGGAGCAAGGAAAAGTCCTGGTCAGAGAGCTGCCGCGCAGGCCGTCAGGCGTCGGGTGAGGAAGCGGCGTTGCGGTTCCGAGCAGGGCAGCGCGAGCGCTCGCCGGTAGTGCTCCGCGGCTCGCGCCGGGTCGCCGGCCCGCAGCCACAGGGCGCCGAGGACGGCGGGCAGCAGGGTGTAGTCCGGCAGGTCGGCCTCGATCGCTTCGAGTTCGGCGATCCCGGCGACGGCGCCATCCACCATCGAAAGCGCGATCGCGCGGTTCAGCCGGGCCACCGGTGACGGCCGCAGCGCCAGCAGATCGTCGTACAGGCCGACGATCCGGCGCCAGTCCGGTGGCGAAGCGGTGCTGTGGCACAGCGCGATCGCCGCCTCGACGTGGTACGCCGACATCTCCGGCCCGGTGCACGCCCGCTCGAACAGCCGCGTCCCCTCGGCGATCATCGCGTGGTCCCAGCGGTCCCGGTCCTGCTCGTCGAGCAGCAGCAGGTCACCCTCCCGGTCGACCCGCGCGGGCAGCCTGCTCCCCTGCAACAGCATCAGCGCGACCAGCGCCCGCACCCTCGGCAAATCCGTCTTCGGCTCGGCCAGCAGCAGCCGCCCCAGCCGGATCGCCTCCCCGCACAGCTCGCCGCGCACCGCGACCTCGCCGGTCGTCGCGTCGTAACCTTCGTTGAAGAGCAGGTAGAGCACGGCCAGCACACTGTCCACTCTGGACTCAAGCGCGTCCGGCCCCGGCAGGGAGAGCGGCTTCCCCGACTCCCGCAACCACTTCTTCGCCCGCACGAGCCGCTGCGCCACCGTCGCCGGTTTCGTCAGCAGGGCCGCCGCGATCTCGTTCACGCCGAGCCCGCCGACGGTCTTCAACGTCAGCGCCACCTGCGAGACCGTCGGCAGCGCGGGATGGCAGCACAGCAGCATCAACACGAGTTCGTCATCCGCCCGACGGCCGGTTTCGTGACCGTCGAGCTCCACGAGCCGGGGCAGCAGGGCGCGCAACGTCTGCTCGCGCCGGACGACGTCCATCGCCCGGTTCCGTGCGGCGCGGAACAACCAGCCCTGCGGGTTGTCCGGCACCCCGCACTGCGGCCAGGTGCGCAGCGCCTGTTCCAGCGCATCGGCGACGGCCTCCTCGGCCAGGTCCAGCCGTTCGGGGCCGAGCGCCCTGGCCAGCGTGGCGACGATCCGCCCGGCACTGTGCCGGAACAGATGCTCCACCACGCCGGCCGGGCGGCTCATGACAGCCCGAAGCGGCTCAGGTGTTCTTCACGTGGAGTGTCGAGCTCGAGCGCGATCTCGCTGACCACGAACATCCCGACACCGTCCACCGCGATCGGATGCGTCTCGAACAGCTTCGCCGCTTCGTCGAGATCAGCGGCTTCGACCACGAGATACCCGGCGACGATCTCACTGGCTTCGGTGAACGGTCCGCCGGTGATCGTCCCGCCGCGCACCACCCGCGATTCCGGGTCCAGCCCGGCGGCCGCGACCAGCTTGCCGGACGATCGCAACTCCTCCTGCCAGGCGAAGTACCGCTCGATACCGTTCTCGGCCGGGCGTTCACCGACGGGCTCGGAATTCTGCGGGAAGGTCATCAGACCCACGAACTTCGGCATCAGTCCTCGCAACCGCGTTCGCCGACCTTGCGCACCTCGATCGGCCCGAACGCCAGATGCGGATGCGTCGCGAAGATCTTCTCCGCCTGATCGAGGTCCGCGGCCTCGATCACCTGATAGCCGCCGACGATCTCGGTGGCCTCGGTGTGCGGCCCGTCGGTCGCGCCCACCTCGCCGCCGGAAGCGCGCAGCACCCGGCCGCTCCTCGACAGCCCGCCGCCACCGACGAAGCTGCCCTCCTTGGTGCGTTCGTCCGCCCAGGCCAGATAGCTCTCGAGCACGCGTTGCGCCTCATCGGGGCCGAGGTGGTCGTGCGAGTCCGTCGTGGAACGGATGAATCCGATGTAGTGGGGCATGGTGTCCTCCCTGGGAATCGATGGTCCCTAGACGAACGAGCCCGCGGCAAATCGACATCAGTAGCGGAAGAGCCGGTCGTGCGGTTCCCGCTGCCGCACGACTCATGGGGCGCGAAGGCCTTCCCGGTCAGGAGGACGGCGTAGTGGCCGTCCGGGCAGCGACCGGAAACGGAGATCATGCCCGGCGCCAGGTCGTCGACGAAATCGATCGAGGCGACCCCGACCACGGCTCGCCGGTCGCAGGTGGGGCAGTAGACGACGAACACCTCACAGCTCCAGCCGCCAGGTCTGCCCGGTCAGCTCGTAACCGAAGCCCGTGATCGTCTCTTCGCTCACCAGCTGGAAGCCGGCCTTCCGATAGATCGCCCGCGCCGCGTCCAGCAGCGAGACCGTCCAGAGCTCCATCGCCGTGTAGCCGGATGCCCTCGCGAACTCGACGCATTCGGCGACCAGGCGTTTCCCTACGCCCCGTCCCCGCGCGGCCGGTTCCAGGAGCAGCATCCGCAGTTTCGCGGTGGTGCCGTCTTCGGCGGGCATGCAGAAGATGCTGCCGACGCGCTCGCCGTCGAGTTCGGCGATCCAGCCCGCTTGGCGCGGGTCTCCGCGCCGGTCGACGTACTCGGCGACGACACGGGCGACGAGTGCTTCGAAGCGTTCGTCCCAGCCGTACTCGCGGGAGTAGAGGGCACC
The DNA here is from genome assembly GCF_037997115.1 of Amycolatopsis coloradensis. Classification (NCBI taxonomy): domain Bacteria; kingdom Bacillati; phylum Actinomycetota; class Actinomycetes; order Pseudonocardiales; family Pseudonocardiaceae; genus Amycolatopsis; species Amycolatopsis coloradensis. Next base: position 2,929,315 of record NZ_CP150484.1, on the reverse strand, counting down.
GTGGCGATGGACGACCCAGCCGAAGTCGCCCGGACGGGGCGGGCGCAGGACCAGCGTGGGATTCGAGGCGCGCTCGCCGACCAGCGAGGTGATCGTGTCCATGGCGCCGAGCAACCGCTCCTGCTCGTCTTCACCGAACTTGCCGAGCAGCGAGCCGATCCTGCCCACCGACCGTTGGTCGAGGACGGCGAAGGCCTTGCGACCGTCCTCGGTCAGCCGGACGATCTGACGGCGGGCGTCCTCGTCACTGCGTTCGCGGGTGAGGAGACCGCGCCCTTCGAGTCTCGCGAGCAGCCTGCTCGCGTATCCGGCGTCGAGGTCGAGACGTTTGCGCAGGTCGGTGACCTGGGTCGAATCCTGCTGAGCGAGTTCGAAGATGACCCTGGCTTCGCTCAGGGAGTACTCGGCGTCGGCCGGTCCTTCGTCGAGGACGCCGATCACGCCGGTGTACAGGCGGTTGAAGGCCCGGACGGTCGCCACCCGGTCCGCGGATCGATTCATTTGACCACCTCAACAGATTCGTTGACTAGGTCAAGTGTTACTCCGCGAAGCGGTGAAGGCAAGAAATCTTTCGGGGTGGGCATATGGAAACCCCGTGATGCTGCCAGGTCGGGGGTCCGCCAGCATCACGGGGTCGTAGTGGGTATCGACGCCACGTTCCGCGTCGTTACACCTCACGCACTATGTGTCGTAGGTCACTCGAATGGGCGACACCTACAACGGTTGTCGTCGGGTCAGCGCATGTGCGTGTGACGCGCCTGGGAGATAGCGATGAGCTCCTGACGAACGGTCGCGGTGGCCGCGGTGTCGATCGCCCGGTTCAGGGCCCGGCGAGTACGAGCCTCGGCGCGACGGGCACGGAGCTTGGCGGCGATGTTGTTCATCGGTTTTGTCATCCCCTTGGGAGTAGATCTTGCGTCTTCGTGGCTGTGCTTCTAGTATGCACCCTTTTTCACAAGGATGCCAACGATTATCCGGTGACTTGGCACACCTGCCGATGAATCATCGGCAACTGGGGCGTAAAACCGGAGAGATTTGGTGGCGCCGGTCACTTCTTGATAACGCCAGAGGTGTCTAGCGTCAGCTCTATACGACGGAAGAGGGCGCGATGAAGCGGCGGTAGGGGTTTCTACCGCTTTCTAGCGCTGAGGCGATAAAGCTGGAGAGAGACTTAGTCCCGGCCGAGCAGGTAGTGCCCGAAGTGCGGCACGGTGAAGGCGATGTGCCCGCGTTCGGCGGAGTACACCAGGCCCTTCTTCATCAAGCTGTCCCGCGCCGGTGACAGCGACGAAGGTTTCCGCCCCAGGTAGACGGCCACATCGGCGGTACCGGCGGACTCGTCCCGGCCCTGGGTCAGCTCGGCCATCGCGAGCAGGTACTCGCGCTCGGCCGGCGTCGCCCGCTCGTAGCGGGAGCCGAAGAAGCCGACCGCGAGCTCCGATTCGGCCTCCGGCGCCGCGACCTGGACGTCCTTCACGGTGATGGGATCCGCCGGTGCGGCATCCCAGGCGGCCTTGCCGTAGGCCTGGATGAAGTACGGATATCCGCCCGACGCGTCGAACAAGGCGTCCAGCGCCTCCGGTTCGATGCCCGCGTCCTCGCGTTCGATGGGCGCCATCACCGCGAGGTCGGCGTCTTCGCGCTCCAGCCTGTCGATACGCGCGTAACGGAAGAGGCGCTCCGAGTACGACTTCGACGCCGAGAGGACGGCGGGCACGTGCGGCAGCCCCGCGCCGACCACGACCAGCGGCGCCCCGGACTGCGAGAGTTCGTGGCAGGCCGCGCAGAGCGCGGAAACATCCTCCGGCAGCAGGTCCTGGATTTCGTCGATCAGCAGCGCGACCCCGGTGCCGACGTCGGCAGCCAGCTCCGCGACTTCGGTGAACAGCTCGACCAGGTCGATCTCGATGTCGCCCGAATCTGCGCGGCCCTGCGCGGCGGGCACGTCGATACCCGGTTGCCAGCGGTCACGGAGCTTCGCGTCCGGTTTGTTGGCGCGCAGCGCGAACGCCTTGAGCACGCCGAGCACCTGCTCGACCCGGTCCGGCGCGCGATGGCGCACGGCGAGGTCGCGGATCGCGCGGTGCAGCGCGGCCGACAGTGGCCGCCGGAGTTCGGTGTCCGGGCGGGCTTCGATCTTGCCCGCGCCCCAGCCGTGCTTGATGGCCCGCGAGCGCAGCTCGCCCAGCAGCACGGTCTTCCCCACGCCACGCAGGCCGGTCAGCATCAGGCTGCGTTCGGGTCTCCCGCGGGCGACCCGTTCGAGCACGACCTCGAAGGCTTGGAGCTCGCGCACGCGGCCTGCCAGTTCGGGCGGCCGTTGACCGGCGCCCGGGGCGAAGGGGTTGCGGATGGGATCCACTCTCACACGCTATCGGCGTTTCTAGCGTGGACCCGATATTCCGCCATAGAGGGGTAGGCGTGTCGCGACGGGTTACTCCGAGTGGACGGGTCTGCAGCCCCGTCCCTCGTTCCTAGTCGCGCAGGTTGCGCTCGGCGTAGACCGCCATCGCGTCACGGATGTACTCCGCGGTGCCCGCGCCGTGCTTCTCGTCGTACTGCCCGTAGCGCGGGTCGTCGACGTACAGCTGCCCGAGCCCGGCGAAGTAGCCCTTCGAGACGGCCCGCACGGCCGGCCGAAGCCACTCGTACAGCCGCTGCGTGATCGCCTGGGCCTCGTCGCCGTCGGCGGGCAGACCCTTGGAGCGGGCCTCACCGAAAGCGGCGGCGATGTCCTTCTGTTCGTGCTGGTGCGCCTTCTTGTCCTCGGCGCTCAGCGACTTCCACCACCGGTCACCCTGCTTGTAGGCGTCGGCGCCCCAGCGTTCGGTGACCTCCTTCTCGTACTTCGTGTGGTCGAAGCCGTCGAACACTTCCGTTGCCATCAGTTGTTCACCTCTTTCTGTCTTCCTCAAGGTCGTCCTGACCGATTCGATCTGCCGTCCGAGCCGCTGTCGCTCCTGCTCCAGCCACTTCAGGTGCGTGCGTAGCGCCGCTGTCGTGTCCTGCTCCCCTTCGAGGACTTCGCCGATCGCGGGCAGGCTCAGCCCGAGTTCGCGAAGCAGCAGGATCCGTTGCAGCCGCACCAGCGCGTCCTGGTCGTAGTAGCGGTATCCGTTGCTCCCCACCCGGCTCGGTTCGAGCAGCCCGATGTCGCCGTAGTGGCGCAGCGTGCGGCTCGTGGTCCCGGCCGAGCGGGCGATGTCCTGGATCGACCACTCCTTCTCGTTCGGCATGTCCACGAAGGTAGAGGTTGACGTTGCGTCAAAGTCAATCGAAGTTCACCCGACCGTGGCATGGTTCACCAATGAAGACATTCGCGCTGGTCATCGCCACTGCGCTGACCTTGACGACGGCCGGGATCGCCGACGCGCATCCGCGACGCGCCTTCGACATCCAGGCCCACCGCGGCGGGCTCGGCCTCACGGTCGAGAGCACGCTCGCGTCGTTCGGCAAGGCGATGGAGCTGGGGGTGACCACCCTCGAACTCGACCTCCAGATCACCAAGGACGGCCGCGAGGTGATCACCCACGACCGCAAGACGACACCCGCGAAGTGCCGCGACACCGCGCCCGCGACCCCCGGCGACCCGGCGTACCCGTACGTCGGCAAATATGTGAAGGATCTGACGTTCGCGCAGGTCCGCACGCTGGACTGCGGTTCGCTCCGGCAGCCCGCCCATCCCGGCCAGACGCTCTCCCCCGGCGCCAAGATGCCGACGCTCTCCGAGCTGTTCCAGCTGGCAAGGGACCACCGCGCCTGGGGCATCAAGTTCAACATCGAGACGAAGGTCGAGGCCGCCGCGCCGCACGAGACGGCGCCGCGTGAGCAGTTCGTCCAGCGGGCGGTGCGCGAGATCGTGCGCGGCGGGTTCGCGCACAACGTCTCCATCCAGAGCTTCGACTGGGGCGCGCTGATGCGGTTCCGCGAGGTCGCGCCCTGGCTCCCGACGGTCGCGCTGACCCAGCCCGAGTTCCTGCAGGCCGGTCAGCCGGGCAAGTCGCCGTGGCTCGGCGGGCTCGACATCGACGACTTCGGCGGCAGCCCCGTCCGCGCGGTGAAGTCGTTCGGCGCGAGCACGCTCTCGCCGGTGCACGGCAACCCGCAGGGCGGCAAGGTCGGCGACCCCGACTACCGGCCGTTCACGACGAAGGCGCTGGTCACTGAGGCGCATCGAGCGGGGATCAAGGTCGTGCCCTGGACGATCAACGACCCGGCCACCATGCACAAACTGATCGACGACGGCGTCGACGGCATCATCACCGACTACCCGGACCGGCTGCGGGAGGTCGTGGCCGGCCGCGGCTTCAAGCTGCCCAAGGCGTATCGGGCCCGCTAGCGGAGTCTAGCGCCGTCTAGCGCCAGAGAAATATTTCGCGATACGCCGTTAGCGCGGTTCGGCGACGTGGCGGGCGGGAAGACTGGGGTTAGGTTTGTTTCCCGGGTCCGGATCAGAAAGGTTACGACCGTGATTCTCCGTCGCGTCGCACGTCCGCTCCTCGCCGCGATCTTCATCTCCGGCGGGATCGGCGCGCTGAGGGACACCGAGGGGCACGCCAAAGCCGCGGAGCCGTTCCTCACCGAGTCCTTCGACAAGCTGGAGGGCGTGGTGCCGGAGTCGGTGCCCCGCGACCCCGCCACCCTCGTCCGGATCGACGCCGCGGTGAAGGTCGGTGCGGGGGTCGCGCTCGCCGCGGGCAAGGCACCGCGCCTGGCCTCGTTGCTGCTGCTCGGCAGCCTTGTCCCGACGACGCTGGCCGCGCACCGGTTCTGGGAGATCAAGGAACCGGCCGAGCGTCAGCAGCAGCAGATCCAGTTCATCAAGAACGCCGGCCTCGCCGGTGGCCTGCTGCTGGCCGCCGCCGACACCGCGGGCAAGCCGTCGCTCGGCTGGCGCGCCAAGCGGGCCGCCGCCAAGACGGAGAAGCGCGCCGAGAAGCTGGCGAAGAAGGCCGAGAAGGCCATCACGAAGTGACGACCCGCGTTTAGTCCTCTGGATGCGAAAGCGCATCCAGAGGACTAAACGTGTGGGGTCATGAGGTGAAGGCCTCGATGTCCTCCGCCTCGACGACCGTCCGCACCTCGACTTCGATCTCGTCGAACAACGCGGCGTAGGACTCGGCGAACGAGACGGCCTCGGCCAGGTCCTTGGCGTTGATCAGCGCGAACCCGCCGATGACCTCCTTGGCCTCGGTGAACGGGCCGTCGGTCGCGGTGATCTTGCCGCCGCGCGCCTTGCGGACCTTCGCGCCCTTCTCCGATGGGTGCACGCCCTCCGCCGTGATCAGGATGCCCTTCTCGAACGAGTCCTCGATGAAGGCGCCCATCTTCTCGATGAACTCCTTGCTGGGGTTCCAGGCCTCCGGGGCGCTCTCGTCCAGCCGGTGCATCATCAGAAACCGCATCGTCGCTCCTCAGTGTCTTGGCGGGGCTGTTTCTACCCCGCCTTCACCGACGCGTCGAGCGGCTCGACGGCGGTTCGACATTTCGGAACAAAAGTTTTTCTATCGGCTCGCGACCTTCTTGTACCGGGCCGTCGCGAGCGGCGCGAAGATCGCGATGATGGCGACGCAGCACAAGATCGCGTACAGCGACGCGTGCTCGGCCGGCCAGCCCGTCGGTGCCGCGCCGAAGCGGTTCCCGAACAGGTCACGCGCCGAGTTGATCACCGCGGTGAACGGGTTCCAGTCGGCGATCGCCTTCAGCACGCCCGGCAGCTTGTCCGCCGGGACGAACGCCGTCGAGATGAAGCTCAGCGGGAACATCCACATCAGCCCGGCGCTCTGCGCCACCTCGACACTGCGCGCGACGAGCCCGATCCACGCGCCGACCCAGGACAGCGCCCAGGCGAACATCAGCATCACCAGGTAGCCGAGCACCGCGTCGAGGAAGCTGCCGCGGATCCGCCAGCCGACGAGCAGCCCGCACAGCGACATGACGACCAGCGCGACCACGCTGATCACCAGGTCGGACGTCGTCCGGCCGAAGATCACCGCGAGGCGGGAGATCGGCAGGGAACGGAACCTGTCGATGATGCCCTTCTGCAGGTCGTTCGCGAAGCCGATCACGGTGAACGCCGAGTTGAACGCGACCGTCTGCGCGAAGATGCCCGCGATCAGGAACTCCCGGTACGCGAGCCCGCCCGCCTCGCCGCCGATCGCGTCGCCGAAGACGTACGCGAACAGCAGCACGAACATGATCGGCTGCAGGGTCGCCGCCATCAGCCAGTCCGGGTTGCGCTGGACGTTCTTCAGGTTCCGCCAGGTGATCACGCCACCGTCGGAAAAGGCCTTCGCGACCGCGCTCACTTTTTCTCCCCCTCGTCCGTGGCGTGTCCTGTGAGCGAAAGGAAGACGTCGTCGAGCGTCGGCCGGTGCAGTGCGACGTCCTGGACGGCGACACCTTGCGCGTCCAGCCGCCGCAACGCTTCGATCAGCGCCTTCGGCCCGCCCTCGACCAGGACGTCGACCTTGCGGGTGTGCTCGTCGACCGACGGCGTGCCCGACCCGACCTCGGTGAGCACCTGCGTGGTCATGGCGAGGTCGCTCGTGTTCGCCACGACGAGCTCCAGCCGCTCGCCGCCGATCTCCTGCTTGAGCTCGTCGGCGGTGCCGCGCGCGATGACCTTCCCCTTGTCGATCACCACGATCGAGTCGGCGAGCTGATCGGCCTCCTCCAGGTACTGCGTCGTCAGCAGCACGGTGGTGCCGTCGGCGACGAGTTCCTTGATGACCTCCCAGGTGTCGATCCGGCCGCGCGGGTCGAGCCCGGTGGTCGGTTCGTCGAGGATCACCACGGTCGGCTCGGCGACCAGCGCCCCCGCGAGGTCGAGCCGCCGCCGCATACCGCCGGAGTACGTCTTGGCGGGGCGATCCGCCGCGTCCTCCAGCCGGAACCGGGCGAGCAGCTCACGCGCCCGCGACTTCGCCGCGGCCTTCTTGCTCCCGTACAGCCTGCCGACCATGTACAGGTTCTCGAAGCCGGTGAGGTTCTCGTCCACGGCGGCGTACTGCCCGGACAGCCCGATCGACCGCCGGACGGCGTCGGGCTGGGCCAGCACGTCGTGCCCGGCCACCTCCGCCTCGCCCGAATCCGGGCGGAGCAGCGTGGTCAGGATGCGGACCGTCGTCGTTTTGCCGGCGCCGTTCGGCCCCAGCAGGCCCAGCACCTTGCCCTTCGGGATCGACAGATCGACCCCGTCGAGCGCCCGTGTTGACCCGTAGGTTTTGACCAGTGCTTTCGCCTGAACCGCGAACATGCGGTCAACCTAGACCCCGGCACCGACAAAGGCACCGGGGTTTTTCCCCGATCCGCTGCTGGCGAACGTCACTTTTCGAGGATCGCGGTGACGCCCTGGCCGCCCGCGGCGCAGATCGAGATGAGTCCGCGACCGGATCCCTTCTCGTTCAACAGCTTCGCGAGGGTGGCGACGATCCGTCCACCGGTCGCGGCGAACGGGTGACCGGCCGCCAGCGAAGAACCGTTGACGTTCAGTTTCGCCCGATCGATGGAGCCGAGCGGCTCGTCGAGACCTAGCTTCTCCTTGGCGAACGCCGGGTCCTCCCACGCCTTGAGGGTGGCGAGCACCTGCGACGCGAAGGCCTCATGGATCTCGTAGAAGTCGAAGTCCTGCAAGGTGAGCCCGGCACGCGTGAGCATCTGCGGGACGGCGTACGCGGGCGCCATCAGCAGGCCTTCGTCACCGTGGACGTAGTCGACGGCCGCGGTCTGCGAGAACGTCAGGTACGCCAGCACCGGCAGCTTCCGCGCCTTCGCCCACTGCTCGGTCGCGAGCAGGACCGTCGACGCGCCGTCGGACAGCGGCGTCGAGTTGCCCGCGGTCATCGTGCCGTCGGGGCCACCGAAGGCGGGCTTCAGCTTCGCGAGCTTCTCGACGCTGGAGTCCGGCCGCAGGTTCTGGTCGCGTGCCAGCTTGAGGTACGGCGTCACCAGGTCGTCGAAGAAGCCCTTGTCGTACGCGGCGCCGAGCCGCTGATGGCTGGTGGCGGCGAGCTCGTCCTGCGCCTCGCGCGTGATCTCCCAGACCTTCGCGGTCAGCGCGGCGTGCTCGCCCATGGACAGGCCCGTGCGCGGCTCGGAGTTACGCGGGATCTCGGGGACGATGTGGCCGGGGCGCAGCTTCGCGGCGAGCTTCAACCGCTCTGGCAGCGTCTTCGCGGCGTTGAGCTGCACGAGGATCTGGCGCAGGTCGTCGTTGACCGCCAGCGGCGCGTCGGACGTGGTGTCGACGCCGCCCGCGATGGCCGAGTCGATCTGGCCGAGGGCGATCTTGTTGGCGACGTTGATGATCGCCTGGAGGCCGGTGCCGCAGGCCATCTGCACGTCGGAGGCCGGGGTGGCGGGGTTCAGCCTGCTGCCGAGGACGCTTTCGCGGGCGAGGTTGAAGTCGCGGGCGTGCTTGAGCACGGCGCCGGCGGCGACCTCGCCGATCACCTCGTCCTGCAGGGAGAAGCGGCTGACCAGGCCGTCGAGGGCGGCCGTGAACATGTCCTGGTTCGACGCTTTCGCGTACGGACCGTTCGAGCGGGCGAAGGGGATCCGGTTGCCGCCGATGATCGCGACCTTGCGCACGGGTGCCGTCCTTTTCGTGGCCATTTTTTCCACTCCTCCGTAGGCTCTCTCACACTGTAACCTACTAGCGAGTAGGTTAGACTGCGACGTGACGCAAACTGCACGGGAGGCACGTAATGGCTGACAGGTACCAGCAGTTCACGAAGAGCCCGGTAGGGAAATTCGTGGTGCCGAAGCTCGGCCTGCCGAACCCCGCCACGCTCCGCCGGTACAAGCCCGGCCAGCCCGCTCTCGAGGGTCCCGCACTTCTGGGTGCCGCGCCGGGCGGCCGTCTCGAAAAGGTGATCGAGGCGCAGCTGCACCGCGCGGGTATCGAGGTCCTCTCGACGGCGGCCGACAAGCACGCAGCGCTCGTCTTCGACGCGACAGGCGTGAAGGACCCGAAGCAGCTTCGCGAGGTCTACAACTTCTTCCACCCCGTGATCCGGAGCGTCGGACCGTCGGGCCGCGTCGTCGTCCTCGGAACGCCGCCGGAGCTGGCCCAAGGACACGAGCGGATCGCCCAGCGTGCGCTCGAAGGCTTCGTCCGTTCCGTCGGTAAGGAGCTGAAGCGCGGCGCGACCGCTCAGCTCGTGTACGTCGCCGAAGGAGCCGAAGAGGCCACTGAGTCCACGCTCCGGTTCCTGCTGTCGGCGAAGTCCGCCTTCGTCGACGCCCAGGTCATCCGCGTGGGCACCGAGACCAAGACCGCCTCGGCCCCGGCCGACTGGACGAAACCCCTCGAAGGCAAGGTCGCCCTGGTCACCGGCGCTTCCCGCGGTATCGGCGCCGCCATCGCCGAGGTGCTGGGCCGAGACGGCGCCCACGTCGTCGCGCTCGACATCCCCGCGCAGGGCGCGGACCTGTCCAAGGTGGCCAACAAGGTCGGCGGCTCGTCGCTGCAGCTGGACATCACCGCCGCCGACGCGCCGGAGAAACTCGCCGAGTACCTGACCACGCGCCACGGCGGTGTCGACATCGTCGTGCACAACGCGGGCATCACGCGGGACAAGACCCTCGGCAACATGACCGAAGGCGGCTGGGACTCGGTCATCGCGGTCAACCTCGCCTCGCAGCTCGCGGTGAACGAAAAGCTCGTGGCCGACAAGGTGCTGCACGAGAACGGCCGGATCATCGGCGTCTCCTCGATCGCCGGGATCGCGGGCAACGTCGGCCAGACCAACTACGCCACCAGCAAGGCGGGCGTCATCGGCATGGTGAACGACGGCGCGCCGAAGCTCGCCGAGTACGGCGGCACGATCAACGCCGTCGCGCCCGGCTTCATCGAGACGAAGATGACCGCCGCCGTCCCGCTGTTCATCCGCGAGGCGGGGCGCAGGTTGTCCAGCCTCGGCCAGGGCGGGCTCCCGGTCGACGTCGCCGAGACGATCGCCTGGTACGCGAACCCGGCTTCGGCCGCGGTCAACGGCAACGTGGTCCGCGTCTGCGGCCAGGCACTGCTGGGGGCGTGAGCATGGCCGTCAAGGAACTCCACGAATCGCCGAGCCTGTCTTCGCTGTACCCCAAGGCGTTGCTCGGCTCGCTGCGCAAGAGCGGCGGGGACACGCTGCCGTCGACCGAGTTCGTCCGTGAGGGCGTCGTCGTCGATCCGGCCCACCTCGCCGCGTACAACCAGGTGTGCGGATTCCGGCTCGACGACGTGCTCCCGGCGACGTATCCGCATATCCTCGCGTTCCCGTTGCAGATGGCGCTGATGACCGAGGCCGACTTCCCGTTCCCGTTGCTGGGCATGGTGCACGTCGCCAACCGGATCACCCAGCACCGGCAGCTGCGGCTCGACGAGTCGTTCACCCTGCGCGTGCGCGCGGAGGACCTGCGCCCGCACGAGAAGGGCAAGCAGTTCGACGTCGTCAGCGAGCTGCTGGTCAGCGACAGTCCTGTGTGGACGGACGTCAGCACGTATCTGCGCCGCGGAGGCGGCAGCGGCGAGAAGACCTCGCGCGGTCAGCTTTCCCAGCCGACTCCCAACGCGATCTGGCACGTGCCCGGCGACATCGGCCGCCGCTACGCCGAGGTATCCGGCGACCGCAACCCGATCCACCTGCACCCGATCACCGCGAAGGCGTTCGGCTTCCCGGCGGCGATCGCGCACGGCATGTGGACGAAGGCGCACGCGCTCTCGGCCTTCGAGGGCAGGCTCCCGGAGGCGTTCACCGTCGACGTCAAGTTCAAGCAGCCGGTGCTGCTGCCCGCCAAGGCCGCTTTCACCACCTGGAGTGAAGGCGATGGCTGGGCGTTCGAGCTGTGGAACGCGCGCAAGCCGAAGCCGCACCTGGAGGGCTCAGTCGTCGCTCTCTGACGGCTTCCAGATCTCGCCCTCGACGAGGTCGTTGAACCCGAGCCAGACCAGGTTCATCAGCCACGAGGCGAGCACGCCGTCGGAGACGTCGGGGTGGTCGAGTGCCCAGTCGGCCAGCGACTCGGCCGCCCCGACCAGCGCGGCGGACAGCCCCGCGCCGGAGAACTCGGCCTGTTCGCCGAGGCCCTTGCGGGTGCCGGCGGAGACGACCAGCGCGGCGACCAGCTCGATCGCGCGGGTGCGCATGTCGGTGATCTCCGCGGCGAAGGTGCCGCCGACGGTCATGGCCTGGCGGTGCAACACCGTCCAGGACTCGCGGTAGTCGGCGACGAACCGGTAGAACGCGCGGAGCCCGTGCCAAAGCTGCATGTCGGGCGGCAGATCGGGTTTGATCCCGTCCTGCACCGCCTCCAGCAGGCGGGTGGCTTCGCGGCGGATGCACGCGCCGAAGAGGTCTTCCTTCGAGCCGAGATAGGTGTAGATCATCGGCTTGGACACGCCGGCGACCTCGGAGATCTCGTCCATCGACGCGGAGTGATAGCCGTAGCGCGAGAACACCGAGACCGCCGCGTCCAGGATCTGGCGTTCCCGCACCGCTCTCGGCAGCCTTTTGGCGCGTTCGGCGGGACGCGGCACTTCCTCGGACAACTCAAGACCTCCCATTAGTTCGCGTAAGACGCTACCGGGCTACCACCGGCATGGGTGATTTCGGCACGCTTGCCCGTCTACCTACTCGCGGGTAGCCTTACGCTCGGGTAGGCGGAACTGGAGGGAAGATGACCGAGATCGTGGGGCTGACCGGCCGCGCGCTGGTCGACGCGCTGGAACGGATCGAGCCGGATTCCGCCGAAGCGCACTCTCTCGACGTCAACGAGGTCGCGGGCGCCATCGACCCGAAGGACCTCGGCAAGGACGACGTCCGGCGGCTGCTGACCGCCCTGGGGCGGCTCGCCGAGTCCGCGCCCGCGTTCGACCTCCGCAAGGTGGACCCGGCCCGCTTCGCGAACCTCGTCGCGCGCGCCTCGCGTACACAGCTCGAGAGCGTCGTCGCCGAACGGCCGCTCCGGGAGCGCGTGCTGCGTGAGATCTTCGACCGCATGGGCGCCCACATCCGGCAGGACCGCGCGAAGACCCTGCACGCCGTGGTGCACTGGCGGCTGTCCGGCGGCACCGGCGACGGCGGGTACGACCGCTACGAGACGGTGATCTCGCACGGCGAGTGCACGGTCAGCCGCGACATGAGGGAGAAGCCGAGGGTGACGATCACGATCGCGCCCGTCGATTTCTTCCGGCTCATCACCCATCAGGCGACGCCGGCTGTGCTATTCGTCACGGGAAAGATCAAAGTAAAAGGTGACCTGGCATTCGCGGCCGGTCTGATCGGTTTCTTCGACCTGCCGAAGCCGTCCTGAACCCGGCCGAGCAGATACACTTCCGTGCCGTGCCCCGAAATTCTCCGAACCGGCGCTGGCGGGACAAGGTACGCCTTTCCCGTCCGTCGAGGCCGCACAAAACGCGCACCGGTGGCGAGCACGTCGTCAACGCCTTCGCGGAGAAACTCGAGCTCGCCAAACTGAGCCCCGAGCAGTTCACCCAGGTCCTGGAAACCCTGCACATGCTGGGCGAAACCGGTGCGGGCATCGAGCTGAGCTCACTGGAGACCGAGGTGCTCGTCGACGTCGTGCAACGCGCGTCGCGGGAGCAGCTCAAGGCCATCGCCGATCATCCGGACCTGCGTTCGGCTTTCCTCGACGAGATTTTCCGCAGAATGTCGGATCATTTCGTTCCGGAACGCGCGCGGCATGTCGACTTCGTCGTCGCGTGGCGTTTTACCGACGGTGACGGAGAAGACGGTTTCGATCGTTTTCAAACGGTCATCGAAGACGGCGTCTGCGTTTCCAGCACCGATCTCGCGCGCTCTCCGGACACCACCATCACGCTGTCCGTCGACGACTTCATCCGGATGGCCACCGGCAACGCGGCGGTGGCGGCGATGTTCGTGACGGGCAAGGTGAAGGTCAAGGGCGAGTACGCACCGGCCGTGCGGTTCAGCGGGTATTTCGACATCCCGAAGCCGAGCGGCGCCTAGCCCTCGACGATGCGGCCCTCGATCACCGGCGGCTGCTTCTTGGCGGCCTCCGCGGGCGGCGTGTCCACGACGACCTCGCTGTCCACGACCATCACCGGCCCTCGCGTGCGGTTGGCGAACTTGACCGCCCGGCGCGCCATCCGCTTCTGCCAGACCTTGCGCGCGACGCTCCGTGTCGGCGGCAGGATGAACAGCAGGCCGATGACGTCGCTGACGAAACCGGGCAGCAGGATCAGCAGGCCGCCGAGCCCGATCAGCATCCCGTCGGTGAGTTCCTTCTCCGCGTCGGCGGGACGGCCGAGCCGCGCGGACTCGGCGAACGCCCGGAAGGCGCGGCCGCCTTCACGACGCGCGAGCCAGGACCCGACGAACGCGCCGGCGAAGAGCAGCGCGATCGTGCCGAGGACGCCAACGGCCGAGCCCACCGCCCACACGGCGGCGATCTCGGCGACGACATAGAGCAGGAACGCGACAGCCATACCTGGACAACGTACGGGTTGCCCGTTTTGCTCCCAACCCCCCGGTCAACCGATCCGGCGAAGGAACTCCTCCGCCTCACGTGGGCCGATCAGCACGATCCGCCGCGCGTGCGCCCCTTGTTCCGCCAGCCGCCGCACCGTCCGCTCCCGGTGGTCCTTCGGCCAGCGCCAGACGTAGGAGTAGAACTCCAGATCCAGCCTTTCGGGGCAGCCGGACGCCTGCTTGTCCTGCCCGTATTCGCGCAGGCATCGCATCAGCACCCGCCGCTCTCGGGAGGCGGAGATGCATCGACGCCCCGTAGTTCCCGTCGATCACCCAGGCGTCGGACGCGATGACCTCCTGTTGCGCGGCGTGGAACTCGGCATCCGGTGCCGGTGTCCACCCCGGCCGCCGGTAGAGCCGGTCGAGGTGGGTGACCGGCAGGCCGAGTATGGCGCCGAGCCGTCGAGAGAACGTCGACTTCCCGGCGCCGCTGCAGCCGACGACCATGATCCGCCGCACGGTCAAGCCTCGTCGAGGTACGCGGCGGCCTGCAACGTGAACAGGTCGGCATAGCCCGCCTTCGCCGCCATCAGTTCGTCGTGTGTCCCGTATTCGGCGACCTTTCCGTGCTCCAGCAACAGAATCCGCTCCGCCTGGCGGACGGTGGAGAACCGGTGCGAGATGTACAGCGTCGTGCGCCCCTCCGAGAGCTCACGAAGCCGCGAGAAGAGATCGTGCTCGGCCTGGGCGTCCAGTGCGGAGGTGGGCTCGTCGAGGATCAGGATCGGTGCTTCCCGCAGGAACGCCCTGGACAACGCGATCTTCTGCCATTCGCCACCGGACAGGCTGACGCCCTGGTCGAACCAGCGGCCGAGCGGGGTGTCGTAGCCACTGGGCAGGCGCTCGATCCGCTCGTCGGCACCGGCCCGTTTCGCCGACGTCTCGATCCGTTCCCGGTCGACGAGGTGCGTCAGGTCGCCGAGTCCGATGTTCTCCGCCGCGGTGCCCTGATACGTCACGTAGTCCTGGAACATCGCGCTGATCCGCCGCCGCAGTTCCACCGGGTCGTACTCGCGGATGTCGACGTCGTCGAGCAGGATCCGCCCGCCCGTCGGGTCGTACAGCCGGCACAGCAGTTTGAACAGTGTCGACTTCCCGGCGCCGTTGCGGCCGACGACGGCGACCGTCTCGCCCGGCCGGATCTCGAAGCTCACGCCGTCGAGGGCGGGGTCGGCCGCTCCGGGATAGGTGAAGGACACTTCTTCGAACCGGATGTGACCCTCCACTGTGGACGGAAGAGGTCGCGGCTCCGGTGGCGCGACGATCTCCGGTTTCGTCCCGAGGAAACGGTACAGCGTGTCGAGGTAGAGATTGTTCTCGTACATCCCGGAAAACGCGGTGAACAACCCTTGGACGGACGTCTGCACCGACGCCGCGGCGGCCGTGTACAGCGCGAGATCGCCGAGGGTGAGCCTGCCGCCGACGGCCTCCAGCGCGATGTACAGCGCGATCGCGGATCCGGCGGCGGTGCTGAGCAGACCCCACGACGTCGAGCTGACGCTGCGCTTGCGGGTCAGTGTGCGCTGCCGGTCGTAGAAGACCTGGCCGAGCCGCTGGAACCGGTCGACGAAGTACGGGCCGAGCCCGAAGAGCTTGGTCTCCTTGGCGTACGTGTCCGTGGTGACCAAAGAGGACAGATAGTCCATCCGCCGTTTCAGCGGGGACATCATCAGCGTCAGCCAGAACGCGCGGGCGCCGTACTTCGACTGGGAGATGAACGCGGGGATCGGCGCCACGAGCGCGACGAGCGCCAGCAGCGGGCTGATCGAGACGAGCAGCGCGATCATGCTGCCGAAGGTGATCAGTGTCCGGATCAAGCCCAGCGCCGAGTTCATCATCGACAGCGGCCGCGTCGGCGCCTCCTGCGCGGCTTGACGCAGCATGTCGTAGGACGCGGAACCCTCGAAGTACGAAAGGTGCAGCTTGCTCGCGTGGTCCATCACCTGATGGCGGATGGTCAGCGTCATCCGTTCCTGCAGCAGTGCTTGGCCGTAGGTGGTCAGCGCCTGCGAAACCGCGGTGAGCACGAGGATGCCGAACTGGAAGAGGGCGACACCGACGATCGCGCTCTTCGTCCCGTGCCCCTGGATCGCCGCGACCACCGAGTCGATCAGCAGTTTCGCCACGTACGCGGTCGCCGTCGGGAGGAGGCCGGAAAGCAGCGTCACCAGGGTGATCACGATGGTCAGGACTGGGCTTGCCTGCCAAGTCAGCTTCGCGACCTTCGGCAGTCCGCGGACCGTGCCCGCGATGTTGACCCACATGCGGTTGAGCCGGGACTTCAAGTCTTTCGGGACGGCTTCGGGTTCAGGCTCCGGGATGTCGACCGGGCCGGTCAGACCGCTGTCGGGCACCGTCGACGGCGGACGGCGTCGCCTGCCGCCGCGCGCCATGAACAGTTCCAGGCCGCCTCCCCCGCCGGGCGGGCCGATCACGCGGCCGCCAAGGCGCCGTTGAGGAACACGTCGACGAGCTCCATCGTGGTGGGCTCGTCACCGGTTTCGCTGAACCGGATCCGGCCGCTGAACAGCAGCGACAGGAAGAGCGCCGCGGACTGCGCCGGCGGCAGGCGGAGCCGGTCCTTCTCCGGTTCGAACAGTTCGGCCATGGCGTCGCGCATGGCGCTCATCGACTCCTTTCGCCGGTCCCTGCGGTCGCCGTGGCGATGCTCCGGCCACTTGCCGGAGCCGTGCATGACCGCCATGAGCGCGCCCATGCGCTGGAGGTGCGCGCTGAGCGCGTCGGCCGCCTCGATGAGCCTGTCGTCGAGGGACTGGTCGAGGTCGATGACCGCGATCGCGTCGAGTACCTGGTCGGGTTTCAGCGCTTCGGCGAAGCAGGTGGCGAACAGTTCGTCCTTGTCCTTGAACACGCGGAAGACCGTGCCCTCGCCGATGCCCGCGGCACGCGCGATCTGGCTCGACGTGACACCGGCGCCGTGCTCCACCAGCAGGGGCAGCACGGACTGGACGATCATCCGGCGCCGCTCGTCGGCACTCATCCCCGGCGCTCTCCGCCGGGCGGTGGTCTCTGTCATGCCTCCAGTTTGCGGAGTGAGCACTCACTCCGTCAAGCGATTAAGGCTGAAGTCCGTGAAGGCCTCCTTCCCTACTCTCAAGGTAGGGAAGGAGGCCTTCACGGCGTTGAGGTGTCGAAAACGGTGAGGCCCGTTCGTGTAGTGGGCAAACGACCGAAGGAGACACCATGAAGACCCTGCTCGACGGCCTCAAGCTCCCCGAATCCGCCCGCTGGCACGACGGCCGCCTCTGGCTGGCGAACTGGGGCGGCGGTCAGATCCTCGCGGTCACGCCCGGCGGCGAGAGCGAACTGATCGCGAACGTGCCGACCGCGATGCCGATCACCTTCGACTGGCTCCCCGACGGCCGCCTGCTCATCGTCGACGGCCCGAACGCTCGCCTGCTCAACGCGGACCTGAGCACCTACGCGGACCTGCGCCCGGTCGCCTCCCTCTGGAACGAGGTCGTGGTCGACGGCCGCGGCAACGCCTTCGTCAACGGGATGAACGACTTCCAGGCACCGGGCGCCATCGCCGTCGTCACCCCCGACGGCGAGGTGCGCCAGGTCGCCGACGGCATCCTGTTCGGCAACGGCATGGCCGTCACGCCCGACGACGCGACGCTGATCGTCGCCGAGTCGTACGGCAGCAGGCTCACCGCGTTCGACATCGCCGAGGACGGCTCGCTGTCCGGCAGGCGGGTGTGGGCCGAGCTCGGCGGCGACCACCCGGACGGCATCTGCCTCGATGCCGACGGCGCCGTCTGGTACGCGGACGTGGCGGGCAAGCACTGCGTCCGCGTCCGCGAAGGAGGCGAAGTACTTCAGAAGGTCGAAGCCGATCGAGGCTGTTTCTCCTGCACGCTCGGCGGCGAGGACGGGCGTTCGCTCTACGTCCTCGCCGCGGAGTGGCACGGCTGGGAGAACCCGTTCGGCGACGGGCCGACCGGTCAGGTCCAGGTCACCGAGATCGGCTAGCCGATTGCCTCGGAGGTCGCCTTCGCGACCTTCAAGGCGTTTTCCTTGCACAGCGTCTGGTCGAGCGGTTTGGACGGGTCGGCGCCGCTCACGATGATCTGCGCTTCGACGTTGCCTTGGTAAAGCTTGATCGAGCACTGCCCATCGGACCGGATGTCGTTGTAACCGGCCTTCGTCGCCTTGGCGAGGGTGGGGATCACTTCGCCGCCGTCCCGCATGGCGTTGTCGTAGCCCGCCTTGGCCCAGTCCTCGCCGGCACCGGTGCCCGGTTCCTTCGACTTCGCCAGGTACATGGTCACCGAAGCCGACGGAGCCCCGTATTCGCGCCAGGAACACGAAGACGCGGTGTAGATGATGTCGTTGTTCGACGTGCTCGCCGGCTCCTCGCCCTTCGGCGTTTCGAGCGGCGGCAGGTTCCTCACCCCGGTCCCGATCTTCTGGCAGGTGGGCAGCTTGGAGTACTTGTCCGGCGGACCGGTCTTCTTGGACGACGTCGGCGCCGCGGTCGACGACGAACCGGAGTCGGACAGCAGCAGGAAGGCCGCGACCCCGCCACCGCCGAGCAGCACGACCGCGCCGATGACGAGGCCGACGATGAGCCCGGTGTTCGACTTCTTGGGCGGCGGGCCGTATCCGGGCGGCGGATACCCCGGATATCCCTGCGGCGGATACGGCTGCTGAGGTCCCTGCTGATAGGGCGGTCCGGGCTGCATGCGGAGAGGGTAAAGCCTCGCGAAGGTCCTTAGTGGACGAACGCCGCAACTGGGCGCCGAATCACTCTCCGGAGACGTGAAGGCCCCCTTCCCAGCAGGAGGAAGGGGGCCTTGACGCACTCCAGGGGTGGATCAGACGGTCAGCGACCAGCTGTTGAGCGTGCCGGTGTCGACCCGGTAGACGTCCTGGACCTTCAGCTTCCAGGCACCGTTCGCGGCCTCGGACGAGACGTTGGCGGTGTAGGTGGTGTTGATGTTGTCGGACGAGTCGTTGCTCGAACCCTTCAGGCGGTAGGAGCTGCCGTCCGGCGCGACCAGGTCGATGACGAGGTCACCGACGTAGGTGTGCGTGATGTTCACCGCGACCTTGGTGGTGGCCGAGGCGTTGCGGGCGCAGTTCGCGACGGTGATCGTGCTGGTCACCGCGGCACCGGCGTCGGGGATGGCGACGACGCCGCTGTTGGTCTGCGTGCCACAGGGGGTCGGCTCGGGGTCGGGGCCACCGCCGGTGCCGGTGTAGAGCAGCACGTTCGGCGAACCGGTGCCCGGGTTGGTCACCTTGTCCTTGGTGCCGTTGGCGACCAGCGCGTCACGGACCTGCTTCGGCGTGGCCGACGGGTTGGCGGAGGCGTACAGGGCCGCCGCGCCCACGACGTGCGGAGTCGCCATCGAGGTACCGCTGATGGTGTTGGTGCCGTTGTTCAGCCACGTCGACGTGATGCCGCTGCCCGGCGCGAAGATGTCGAGGCAGGTGCCGATGTTGGAGAAGCTCGACCGCGCGTCGGTGTTCGTCGTCGAGCCGACGGTGATCGCTTCCGGCGTACGGGCGGGCGAGGTGTTGCAGGCGTTGGCACCGGTGTCGTTACCGGCCGCGACACCGTAGGTGATGCCTGCCGCGATCGACCGCTGGACGGCCTGGTCGAGGGTCGTCGAAGCGCCGCCACCGAGGCTCATGTTCGCGACGGCGGGCTTGACGGCGTTCGCGGTCACCCAGTCGACACCGGCGATGACGCCGGCCGTCGTCCCGGAACCGGAGCAGTTCAGCACGCGGACGGCGACGAGCTTGACGCCCTTGGCCAGACCGTGCGCGGTACCGCCGATGGTGCCGGCGACGTGGGTGCCGTGACCCTGGCAGTCCGTGGCGTCGTTGTCGTTGTCGACGGTGTCACGGCCGTGGGTCGCGCGCCCGCCGAAGTCGGGGTGCGTGGTGAGGATGCCGGTGTCGACGACGTACGCGGTGACGTTCGACGCCGTGGTGCTGTAGCCGTACTTCTGGTTGAGCGGAAGGCTCTGCTGATCGACCCGGTCCAGGCCCCACGACGGCGGGTTCAGCTGGTCCACCGAGATCGAGACGGTCTGGTTCTGCTCCACGTACGCGACGGCGGGGTCGGCGGCGACGCGCTTCGCCTGCTTTTCGGTCAGCGCACCGGAGAAACCACGGACCGAAGACGCGAAGGTCTTCTCGACCGTGCCGCCGTGGCGCTGGGTCACGCTCTTCGCGGTGGCTTCGACCGACGAGCCGTCCTTCAGCACGACGATGTAGCTGTCCTTGATCGCCTTGTCGCTACCCGCGTTGACGATCGAACCCTCGGCCGCCGACGCGACGGTGGTGCCGCCCAGCGCCGTCAGCACGGCGACGGCCGCGGCCACACCGAAGGCGGGCAGTCGTCTCTTCAAGGTTCCCAGGGAATTGTTCAAGATATTCCTCCCAGGCAGGGTCGACCCACGGGCATGACGAAGCCCGCCGGATCGTTGGGGTGACTCAGAGGTGAAGCGCGTTCCACTTAGGAGCGCAGGCTGAGACTAAGTCGCGGTTTCACCCCAAGGAAGACCTTGCATTACGGACATCCCGGTAGTAATGGACGTCGCGTCGACGCAGCTCGGGCACCGTTCAGCCCCCGCCTTTAGTCGCGTTTTACCGCCGTACGGCCCACGAAGAATTGGGGATCCGCACATCTGGTGGTCGTTTTCCGTCCCCTCGGCCGTTTCAACGCCGTGGAAGTACACACGGATGGCCGCCTACTAAAGTCGCGACCTCGCGGCGCGGAAATCGATTTCCATCCTACCTTCGGATGGAGCACACTCGGGCGCATGCTGATCCGACAGGAAACCCCGGCCGACCGCGAGGCGATCCACGCCGTCCATCTGGCCGCGTTCGAGAAACTCAGTGTCCCGGTGGTCGAGGCGAAACTCGTCGACGAACTGCGGGAGGACGGTGACCTGATCGGCGCACTGTCCATCGTGGCCGAACGCGACGGGGAGGTCGTCGGGCACGTCTGCTGCAGCCCGGCCAAACTCGGCTCCGACGAGAAGTCCACGGTCGGTCTCGGCCCGCTCGGAGTCCTGCCCCAGCATCACGCTTCCGGCGTCGGCTCCGCGCTCGTGCACGCCGTGCTCGGCGCGGCGGACGCGCTCGGTTACGGCGCCGTGGTCCTGCTGGGCGACCCGAACTACTACTCCCGCTTCGGCTTCGTGCTCGCCGCGCGGCACGGGATCACGCCGCCGGTCGCGGAATGGGCGCCGCACTTCCAGGTCCGCACCCTGCGCGCGTACACGCCCGACCTCCAGGGCGAGTTCCGCTACTCACCCGCCTTCGACCGCCTCTAGCCTCCTCCGCGTTTAGTCCTCTGAATGCGGTAGTTGCACACGCAAGGACCGCATTCAGAGGACTAAATGCATGGGGTCAGGTGGGCGCGAGGAGGTTGTTCCGGCGCAGGAACTCCTCGGCGACGTCGAGCGGGTTGCGCTTCTCCTCGCTGAACCGGACGTTCAACTCGGTCAGCTCGTCGGTCGTGAGCACCGCCGAAACCCGGTTCAACGCGTCGACCTCCTTCGGCGACAACGTCCCCTTCGCGACAAGCGGCACGATGTTCTGCGCGGGGAACATGTTCTTGTCGTCCACCAGCGGGACGAACCCGTTCGCGGCGATCGACGACGACGTGCTGAACAGATCCGCGACCTGGATGTCACCCGACTTCAGCGCGGCGACCGTGACCGGGCCGCCGGTGTCGGTCGTGCGGATCTCGGCGAACTCGCAGCCGTAGAGCGTCTTGATCTTGTCCTTCCAGCGGCTGCTCCACTGGCCGGGACCGCCGAACACGAATTCCCCGCACCGCTTGCCGAGATCGGAGAACGTCCGGATCCCGGAATCGGCGAGTTCCTTGCGCACCACCAGCAGGTCCTTGTCCTCGGCGGGCGCCTGTTCGAGGACTTCGAATCCGGACGGCAGCTTCTGTTTCAGCTGCGCGTAGACGTCCTGTGGTGTGGTCGCCTGCGTATCCTTGTCGAAGTAGCGCAACAGGTTGCCGCTGTAGTCCGGCACCACCGAAAGCGATTTGTCCTGCAGGGCCTTGACGACGACCTCGCGACTGCCGACGGGCGGGCGCACGGTCACGTTCTCGGCGCCCGCGTTGCGCAGCGCGCCCGCGTAGATCTGGGCCAGCAGAAGACTTTCCCCGACGTCGGACGCGCCGATGATGATGTCGCCGGTCGCCCCGCCCTCGGCGCCTCCGGCGAGCGGGTTGCCACAGCCCGCAGCGAGCAAAGCGATACCGGCGAACAGAGCCGCCACCCTCCGCCTACCGGCACTCATACCTTCGCCTTCTTCCCGCTCGCGGCCTGCGCCAGCCGAACTCCCTTGGGCACCAGCACTCGCTGGACACCCGCCAGCGCGAGGTCGAGCACGACCGCGAGCAACGTCGTCAGCACCGCGCCCGCGACCACCTGCGGATAGTCCAAAATGGCCAGTCCGTCGAGCAGGAACCGGCCGAGCCCGCCGAGCCCGACGTAGGCGGCCACGGCGGCCGTCGCCACCAGTTGCAGCACCGAGTTCCGCACCCCGCCGAGCACCAGCGGCAGCGAGATGGGCACCTCGACCTTCCACAACCGTTGCCAGCCGGTCATTCCGATGCCCTGCGCCGCGTCGACCACGCCGTGGTCGGTCGCCTGGAGACCCGCGTACGTCCCGGCGAGGATCGGCGGGATGGCGAGTACCACGAGCCCGATGATCGTCGAGAGCTCGCTTTCGGTGAAGAGCAGGAACAGGAAGGTCACCAGCCCCAGCGTCGGCAACGCGCGGATCGCGTTGCCGCCACTCACCAGCAGCACCGCGCCGCGGCCCGTGTGCCCCACGTAGAGCCCGAGCGGGATCGCGATGAGCAGCGCGAAGACCAGTGCCAGCGCCGTGTAGCCGAGATGCTGCAGCAGCCGGGCCGGGACGCCGTCCGCGCCCTGCCAGTGGGCCGGGTCGCCGAACCAGTTCAGGACGTCGCCGATCATTTCGCCCCCGCCTTGGTCGCCACCCGGTCCCAGGGTGTGAGGAGATTGCGGAGCTGGACCAGCACCAGGTCCACGATCAGCGCGAGCAGCAGGGTCGCGACGATCCCGACGACGATCGGCGAGAAGTACTCGCGCTGGAAACCGTCGGTGAACAACACGCCGAGCCCGCCTGTGCCGATCAGCGCGCCGACACTGACCAGGCTGATGTTGCTGACCGAAGCCACCCGGACGCCCGCCGCGAGCACCGGCACCGAAAGCGGCAGCTCGACGGCGAGGAAGCGGCGCGCGGGTTTGTAGCCGATCGCCGTGGCCGCGGCGACGACGTGCGGCGGGACGGCGTCGAGCGCGTCCAGCACCGGGCGCACGAGCAGGGCGGCGGTGTAGACGGTGAGCGCGACGATGACGTTGACGCTGTCGAGGATCTTCGAACCGATGATGCCCGGGATCACCACGAACAGGGCGAGTGACGGGATCGTGTACAGCAGGTTCGACACCACGAGCAGTACGTTGCACACGGCCCGGTAGCGATGGCCGAGCCAGCCCGCCAGCACCGCGATCACCAGGCCCAGCGCCAGCGGGACCAGCGAAAGATAGATGTGGTCGAGCAGGTCGCCGAAGAACTGCGACCGGTTGTTGGCGCTGCCCAGGTAGCGGCCGAGCTCCGCGAAGAAGTCCCCCATCAGGAACTCAGCGACGGCGCTTCGATCACCTCGAGGACTTGCTGGGCTCTGACCACGCCGAGGACCTTCTGGTCGGCGTCGACCACGACACCGAGGCTCGCGGGCGACGAAAGCGCGGCGTCGAGCGCGCCCCGGATCGGCGCACCCTGGACGTACAAGGATCCGCCCGCGACGAGATCGGTCTCCGCGAGCTCACCATCCACAGTGGACCCAGGACGCAGCCAGCCGCGAGGCTGGCCCTCGGCGTTGACCGCGACCTGCCAGTCGTCGGACGGCCCGGGGGCGGGCTTGCCGACCTCGACCCGCTTGACCTCTTCGACGACGATCCCGTCCGCCGACAGGAAGGACAGCCCGCGGTAACCGCGATCCTTGCCCACGAAGGACGCGACGAAGTCGTCGACGGGATGGCGCAACACGTCCGAAGGCGTGCCGTACTGCGCGAGCACCCCGCCGACGCGGAGCACCGCGATCTTGTCGCCCAGCCGCACGGCCTCGTCGATGTCGTGGGTGACGAACACGATCGTCTTCCCCAGCTGCGATTGAAGACGCAGCAATTCGTCCTGCAGTTCCTCGCGGACGATCGGGTCGACGGCGGAGAACGGCTCGTCCATCAGCAGCACCGGCGAATCCGCCGCGAGCGCCCTGGCGACGCCGACGCGCTGCTGCTGGCCACCGGAAAGCTGTGCGGGGTACCGCTTCCCGAACTCCGCGGGCAGGCCGACGGTTTCGAGCAGCTCGGCCGCGCGTTTGCGCGCCTTGCCCTTGTCCCAGCCGGACAGCAGCGGCACGGTGGCGACGTTGTCCAGCACCGTCCTGTGTGGAAAGAGGCCGGCGTGCTGGATGACGTAGCCGATGCCGCGGCGCAGCAACGCCGGGTCGCCGTCGCTGACGTCCTCGCCGTCGAGCAGCACCGTGCCCGAAGTCGGCTCCACCATCCGGTTGATCATCCGCAGCGACGTGGTCTTGCCGCAGCCGGACGGCCCGACGAAGACGGTGATGGTGCCATCCTCCACGGTGAGGTTCAGGTCGTCGACCGCGACCGTCCCGTCCGGATACCGCTTGGTCACGCCACGGAACTCGATAGTCACGTGTCTCTCCCCATGTCTGGTCGAAAAACCGTAGCCCAGATCGGCCCTGTTGGCACGGTGTCCCAGGGGGCGGGTCACCGGCAGTGTCCTGGGCGGCACGCTCGATGGGCTCCGTGATCCGGGTGATTCCCGGCGGTGCGGGCGCCGCCTGGGCGCGGAGACCGCGAGCGTGCCACACAGGACACGGCCTAGGCTGCGTGGCGTGAGTTCCTCCGTCGATGACGTCCTCGCGGCGCACGGTGTCCACGTGCGACCGCTCCATCAGGTGATTTCCCTGCTCCGGACGGATTGGCGTGACCTCGGCGAACTGGTCCGGATCAGCACCGCGCCACGCCGGAGTGTCGAAGACGTCCTGAACGCGCTCGGCGACGACCTCGAGCGGAACGAGTCCCGCTTCCGGCTGACCCCCGCCGCGCGCGAGAAGTACGCGCGCTTCGCGGCACGGGACCGGAAATCCGACCCCGACCTGCTGAAGACCATCACCAGCTACGTCGAGAACGTGCCCGCGCCGCTGGCCGCGCTGGACCACGTGCAGGCGACGCCGGAAACGGTGCTGAACCGGGCGCTGTGGCTGGACGAGCGGTACGACCTCGGCACGGCGAAGCTGCTGTTCCTCGGCGACCACGACCTCACTTCGCTGGCCGTGCGCGCGTTGCGGCCCGACGCGGACCTCACCGTCGTCGACCTCGACGATCGTGTTCTCGCCTACATCGACGAACTCGGCGAGCGGTCCATCCGCACCCTGCACACGGATCTGCGCGTCGGCCTCCCACCCTCGGTAACCGGGCGGATGGATCTCGTGTTCAGTGATCCGCCTTACACCCCCGAAGGAATGGGGTTGTTCGCGGCGCGCGGGGTGCAGGCGCTCACCGAACCCTCGGACGGACGACTGCTGCTCGCGTACGGCTACAGCCCCCGGCATCCCGCGCTGGGCGCGCAGGTGCAACGGGCGCTCGCGACGCTCGGGCTGACCTTCGAGGCGATCCTGCCGGACTTCAACCGGTACTTCGGCGCGCAGGCGATCGGGAGCGCGGCGGACCTCTACGTCTGTCAGCCGACCGCGAAGTCGAAGAAGAACCGCGGCGGCAAGGGGAAGGCGGCGATCTACACGCACGGCCCGCAGTCGGTGGAATCCGCCGGTGCGGCAAAGCCGTCACTGCTGGACAAGCTGCACGAGATCGCCACCGAAGGCGGGCTGGCGCTCGAGTCGCGTCCGGTCGACTGGTCCGGCTCCGGCCCGGAGGGCGACGCGGTCGCGATGGACCTTTCGGCCGACCCCGGCCCGTGGCTGCTGCGGACCCTGCTGGGCACCAACGCGCGAAGGCTGGCGCTGCTGGTCCCGAATTCGCATCCCGACCTGACGAACGCCGAGGCGCAGGCCGCGCTGAACCGGCTGATCGGCGCGAAGTACAAGCTGCGGCTGTTGCGGAGCACCCCGGACAACCGGCACGCCATCGTCGTCGCGGACGCCGTCGACCACCAGGAAGAACTGCTGACCCGGGCGCACGCGCGGCTCGCGAACGTCTCGCTCGACGTGCCGCCGGACCTGACGGACGCGCGGCTGATCGACCTGCCGCGGCACCGGCTGGCCGAACTGCTCGGCTGAGCCGCGCTTCCGGCCGTTGTGTCATCGGAACCTCATGCGGTCTTCCCAGGTTCGGTCCCATGCACGGACCTCAACCCCCACACGCCATGAAAGGCCCCTTCATCGCGAATTTTGCGATGANAAGCTTGCGTGGTCACGTTGCCGCCGAGCAGGCTCGACGGGAGCCCGGCGAATTTTGCGATGAAGGGGCCTTTCATGGCGCTTGAGCGAGCGTGAAAGGGACCGTCACACCACGCCGTCGGCCTCGGCGGCCTTCGCGACCGCGGCGGCCACCTCGGGCGCGACACGCGGGTCCAGCGGGCTCGGGACGATCCGGTCCGGGCCGAGGTCGTCCTGCGCCACGGCGAAGATCGCTTCGGCCGCGGCCAGCTTCATGTTCTCCGTGATCGCCCGCGCGCCGGAGTCCAGCGCGCCGCGGAAGACGCCGGGGAACGCCAGCACGTTGTTGATCTGATTCGGGAAGTCGCTGCGCCCGGTCGCCACGATCTTGGCGTACCGCGACGCCACGACCGGGTGAACCTCCGGGTCGGGATTGGACAGCGCGAACACGATCGCGTCGTCGGCCATCCCGGCCAGCAGGGTCTCGTCGATGGTCGCCCCGGACAGGCCGAGGAAGACGTCGGCGCCCTTCAGCGCCTCGCCGAGGCCGCCGCGCAGACCGGCCGTGTTCGTGGTCTCGGCGAGCTTCTGCTTGATCGGGTTCAGGCCTTCGCGACCCTCGTGGATGATGCCGCGCGAGTCGAGCACGGTGACGTCCGCGACGCCGGCGTTCTGCAGGATCCTGGCGCAGGCCACACCCGCCGCGCCCGCTCCCGAGACGACCACGCGCTGGCCGGAGATGTCCTTGCCGAGGACCTGGTTCGCCCCGCGCAGCGCGGCCAGCGTGACGATCGCCGTGCCGTGCTGGTCGTCGTGCATGACCGGGCAGTCGAGGGCCTCCTTGAGCCGGTCCTCCAGCTCGAAGCAGCGCGGCGCCGAGATGTCCTCCAGGTTCACCGCGCCGAACGACGGGCGCAGCCGGACCAGGGTCTCGATGATCTCGTCGACGTCGGTCGTGTCGAGCACCAGCGGGATCGAGTCGAGCCCGCCAAAGGTCTTGAACAGGACCGACTTGCCCTCCATGACCGGCAGCGAGGCGCTCGCGCCGATGTCACCGAGGCCGAGCACCGCCGTACCGTCACTGACCACCACGACCAGCCTGTCCGCCCACGTGTACCGCTTCGCCTTGGCCGCGTCCTCGGCGATCGCGCGGCTCACCTTCGCCACGCCAGGCGTGTACGCGACCGAAAGGTCACGGGGCGAGGAGATCGGGCGCGTCGCGGCCACGGAGAGCTTGCCGCCCTCGTGGCCCTCGAAGATCTCGGTGTCCGTCACTGGCGTGGTCATCGTGGTTCCCGTCATTGCTTCCGCCGTGTCTAAGGACGGCGAAGTCTCGATTCGAGCGAAGGTCATGGGATTCTCCTGGGACTGCGAGCGGGGGAACTGGCCGGTGAGCAGGCCAAGACTGGGCATGGCCCGGCCACCTGGGGTAACTCGTCCTCCGACACGGCAGCCCAGCGCGGTAGCGCCGGCCTGTCGGCGAAGCGTCCAATCGGCCATCGGTGCCGTGGGTGTGGCGACGGCCGCGGACGCAGCGGTCAGATCATTGTGACAGGCGTGCGGACCAGTGTGCCCCTCTGGTGCGGTTGATGTCACAAACCGGCCCGGCTTTCCGCAGCTCAAGAGATGTTTCGCAAGACGTCCATCCGGTTTGGGAAGGCGGCCTCAGCCCTGGTTAGCATTGGGGGCATGCAAGCCAGGCGCCTCAGCATCCCCGACTGTTTCGAGTTCACCCCGCGGGTTTTCCCCGATCACCGCGGCCTGTTCGTGGCGCCTTACCAGGAACAGGCGTTCGCCGACGCGGTCGGGCACCGCTTTCGCTTTGGCCAGGCCAACACCAGCGTCTCCCGGCGCGGCGCGATCCGCGGCGTGCACTTCGCGGACACCCCGCCAGGACAGGCGAAATACGTGTACTGCCCGCGAGGTGCGCTGCTCGACATCATCGTGGACCTCCGGGTCGGCTCGCCCACCTTCGGCGAATCGGCCTCCGTGCTGCTCGACAGCGCCGAGTACAAAGCGGTCTACATCCCCGAAGGCCTCGGCCATGCCTTCGTAGCACTCGAAGAAGACACGGTCATGACGTACTTCTGCTCCGAGCCGTACAACCCGGTGGGCGAGCACGGCGTCAACCCGATGGACGCGGATCTCGCGCTCCCCTGGCCCCAGGAGATCGAACCCGTGTTGTCCGAAAAGGACACCACGGCGCCCTACCTGAAAGAGGCCTTGGAGCAGGGAGTGCTTCCTCGGTACGAAGATTGCGTGGCCTACTACGAAAAGTTGCGGGCCGAGAACTGAGCTAGCGCGCCACGTCCTCGCTCAGCACCCGTTCGACGTTCCGTTCCGCCAGCGCGGTGATCGTCACGAAGGGGTTCACGCCGGTACTGCCCGGGATCAGCGACCCGTCGGTGACGTAGAGATTCCGATAGCCCTTCACCCGGCCGTACAGGTCGGTGGCCTCACCCAGCACCAATCCACCCAGCGGGTGATAGGTGAACCGGTTCTCGAACGACCGCGTATCCCCGAACAGGTCACTGCGGTAGATCGTGCGATTCGCCCGGTTGACCTTGTCGAACAACGACTTCGCCGCGTCGATCGACGGCTTCCCCTGCGCGGCGTCCCAGCGCAGCCGCACGGAGTCGGCGGTGGCGTCATAGGTGAAGTGGCCGCGTTCGGGGTTCTTCGTGATCGCCAGGTAGAGGCTCAGCCAGGTCTCGACCCCGGCAGGCACCGGCGCGACCTCGGCGAAGACCGGGTTCACCGGGTCGTCCCACGCGTCGATGCCGAGCGCGGGCATCCCCGACTGCAGCGATCCGCCGAGATCCCACGCGTGGTTGGCGCGGCCCAGCATCACGTTGCCGTTGGTGCCCCAGCCGCGGCCGACCTCGTCGTTCAGTCCGGGCAGCGTCCCGGTTTCCCGCGCCCGCACGAGCAGTTCCGTCGAACCGAGGCTACCGGCGCCGAGGAACAGATACTTCGCGCCGAGTTGTTTCCTCGCGACGACCGCGCCGTCCTCGGCGGTTTCGTGCACGGTGAGGACGTACGTGCCGTCGCTCTGCCGGGTGATCCCCCGGACCTGGTGCAGTGTCTTGATGGTCACGTTCCCGGTGCCCAGCGCGGCCGCGAGGTAGGTCTTGTCGAGGGAACGTTTGCCGTGGTTGTTGCCGTAGATGACCTCGGACGCGAGGGCCGACCTCGGTACCGTGCCCGCTTCTTCCCGTTTCATGTATTCGAAGTCGTAAACGCTGGGCACGAACACCGTCTTGAGGCCTGCCCGCGTCGCGGCCTTCCGGGAAACCCTCGCGTAGCGGTAGGAACGGCAGGTTTCGAACCAGTGCGGGTCGATGTGGTTCACGCCGAGGGCCCGGTTGGCCAGGGGAAAGTACTTCCCGTACATCTCGTCCGCGTCGACGCCGGGCAGGATCTCCTCGAAGTACGACCGCTTCGGCGTCACGGCCATCGCGCCGTTGACCAGCGAACCGCCGCCGACGCCCCGTCCGACGTAGACGGACATGTCGCCGTGGTCCACCCTGTCGAGCACACCGGGGTACCGCTTGATGTCCCGGTTCGCCAGGTCCATCCAGAGAAACGACGCGAGCGGGGCCTGCGTGCGATTCTTGAACCACGCGGCCCGCCGGTCCGGCCGGAGCATGTCGCAGAAGACCTTGCCGTCGGGACCGGGGTCGGCCCACAGTTTGCCCATTTCGAGCATGACCGTGGGAATCCCGGCTTCGCCGAGCCGGAGCGCGGTCACCGCGGCGCCGTACCCGGTGCCGACGACCACGGCCGTCGAGAAGCCCGGCGACGATTCTCCGGCCTGTGCGGTGGAAATCGTGGTGAGCCCGAGGGCGGCGGCGGAGTTGAGCGCGGTGAACCCGAGGAACCCGCGGCGCGACAGTGGGGACATGGGCCGATGATCGCCCGCTGTTCCAGATGCCTTCAAGGGCGAATCCGAAGCAGATTCGCGTCAGCTGGGTAAACACCGTTTATTTTCACTCGAACGTGGCGATTCCAGGGGTCCCTTGGGTGGCTTCCCCGATGTGATCCAGACCCGTACGGACCACGCTTTCAGGTCATGAGACGCCTTCTCGCCGCGACCGCGGCCGCACTGTCCGCAGCCGCCCTCCTCGTTTTCCCCGGCCACGCCTCCGCGGCACCGTCGCCGCTGCCCGACTTCGACTTCTCCGCCTGCCCCGCCCCGCCCGCCAACGCCGACCCTGGCACTTGGCGCTGCGAAGCCTTTGTCTCCCAAGGAGTCCTGACCATAAGCGACAGGGAGGTCCCGCTCGGGGAGATACGGCTGACGTTCTCCGAAGGCAGAGTGGACGGGAAGTACGCGCAGGTGTTCGGCGACCTGCAGCACGCTCCCACCCGGATCAGCGGCACTTTCGGCGCGAGCCTGCGGCTGAAGTACGGCGGCTACTCGGACTTCCAGTCGAACGACGAGCGCCGCGGCGAACTGGATCTCTACGCGGCCCTGCGGCATCCCTTACTGCCCAAGGAATGCACGGTCGGCACCCTCGCCGCGCCGCTGCACTCGGTGGTCAAGGACGACCCCGCGGTGCCGTTCGAGGTGATCTCACAGAATCCGACGACGGTGAAGTTCGGCGTCGTCGACTCGCAGCTCGCCCTGCCGCGCACGACCGGTTGCGGCCCGCTGGCGCCGGTGGCGGACCGGCTGCTCGGGCTGCCGTCCCCGAGCGGGCGGAACACCTTCAAGCTGGCGACCTACGTGCGGTTCAAACCCCTCTGACGACCCTCGTTTCGTCCTCTGAATGCGGTAGTTGCACGCGCAAGGACCGCATTCAGAGGACGAAATGCGAAGGTGCTTACTTCTTCTTGGTCACCCAGATGGTGATGGTCGCGGCCACGACGGTCTTCCCGTTCGTGTCCGTGATCGTCACCGGCACGGGAAGCTCGAAGCCCTCGTCGCCGAATTCCGGCAACTCCGGCAGTTCGGCGACCGCGCGCAGGCTCGTCTCGGCCTTCGCCACGTACTCGACCGTCATCCCCTTGGGCAGCCAGCGATGCGTCGTCGGGACGGTCGCCTCGGCGAGCATGCCCATGGCGATCTCGGCGAGGTTGCATGCCGCGATCGCGTGAAAAGTCTTGATGTGGTTGTAAACACCCCACCACTTCGGGGACGTCACCTCGCACCGGCCGGGACGCAGCTCGCGCACCGACGGGAGCACCGTCCGGAAATACGGCACACGCAGGCACATCGCCGCCGAGAACAGCTGCTTGCCGACCGGCTTGCCCGCCAGCCTGTTCCACATCGCGTAGGTCGGATTCTGCGCCATCACGGTCTCCTCATCATGTTACTCACCAGTAGCATAACCGGACCGCGGGCTATATTCGCAACGTGGCACATCGGCTCTTCCTCCTCCGGCATGGTCAGACCGAGTGGTCCGTCAACGGACGGCACACCGGACGCACCGACATCCCGCTCACGGCCGCCGGCGAGGGGCAGGCCCGCGCGGCGGGCGGCACCTTGCGCGCGGTGCTCGGCGGCAACCCGGCGCTCGTCCTCTCCAGCCCTCGCACCCGCGCGCTGCGGACGGCCGAGCTGGCCGGGCTGCGCGTCGACGAGGTCACCGAAGAGCTGGCCGAATGGGACTACGGCGACTACGAGGGCGTCACCACGCCGGTGATCCGCGAGACCGTTCCCGGATGGACGGTCTGGTCGCATCCGGTCCCCGGCGGCGAAAGCGCGGAGGACGTCAACGCCCGCGCCGACAAGCTGATCGAACGCGTCCGCGAACCGCTCGGCGAGGGTGACGTGATCCTCGTCGGCCACGGGCATTTCAGCCGGGTCCTGGTCGCACGCTGGATCGGCCTCCCGTCGACCGCGGGCGTCCACTTCGGACTCGACCCGGCCGGCGTCGCGGTGCTCGGCGACGAACGCGGCGAGCCGCAGATCGAACATCTCAACCTGCTCCCCACGACGGAGGACTAGTGGCCGACGACCGCATCCGGCGTATCCGCGAAGAAGACGTGGACGCCGTCGTCCAGCTCGTCTACGACCTCGCCGAGTTCGAACGCGCCCCGGACGAATGCCACCTCACGCCTGAGCAGCTGCGCGTCGCGCTGTTCGGCGACGCGCCGGGCCTGTTCGGGCACGTCGCCGAGGTCGACGGCGAGATCGTCGGCTACGCGCTCTGGTTCCTCAACTTCTCCACCTGGCGCGGTGTGCACGGCATCTACCTGGAGGACCTCTACGTCCGCCCCGAGCAGCGCGGCTCCGGCCTCGGCAAGGCGCTCCTGGCCACCCTCGCGGCGGTCTGCGTCGAGCGCGGCTACGCCCGTCTCGAATGGTCGGTGCTCAACTGGAACCCGGCGCAGGGGTTCTACAAGTCACTCGGCGCGGTGCCGATGGA
Source organism: Amycolatopsis coloradensis (assembly GCF_037997115.1). Lineage (NCBI taxonomy): Bacteria > Bacillati > Actinomycetota > Actinomycetes > Pseudonocardiales > Pseudonocardiaceae > Amycolatopsis > Amycolatopsis coloradensis. Next base: position 2,896,982 of record NZ_CP150484.1, on the reverse strand, counting down.
CGAATGGACCGTCGACCGTCTCACCGACGGTCCGTTGAAGGCGCTCGCCGCCCAGGTCTAGCCAAGGCGTGACTCGCGTGCTCAGGAGTCGCGTTCCTCGCGTTCACGACGCGCCGCACGGCCTGCGGCGCCGTCCCGCTCGGCGGCTTCTTCCTCGCTCTCGCCTTCCTGCATCCCGAGCGCCCACGCGCGCGAAGGGCGGCGGAACAGCAGCACGATGACGGCGACACCGATCAGCGCGAGCGGCACTCCCCACACCGGCTGCCCGGACGGGCCCGCGCCGTACCAGCCGACGCCGACCAGGATCAGCGCGACGACCACGCCGGGCGACCTCGCCCAGGTCTTCCCCATCATCAGGCCGGCCGCGCAGGCCAGCGTTCCGGCGGCGAGGACGAGGTAATAGGCGACCTCGGCCAGGAGGTTCTCCGGTCCGGCCTGGCCGTTGACCAGGAGCAGGATCGCGAACACGATCAGGGCGAGCCCCGGCAGCGCGGTGACGGCCCCGGCGAGGCGGACTTCACGGGGCGCGGGCGAGAGCTTGTCGGCGATGGACACGGCGAAACAGCCTTCCAGGCTTCCGGACACGGTGCTCCACCAGGGCGGGTCACCGTACGTGAGCACTTTCGATCGTATGCCACCCGGTCGGCCGGTTTCCCCTCGCCGCCGCAGGGGAAGAATTGGCAGTGTCGTCGATGAGCGGGCGGTCGGCCCGGGTGCACTTGTCACGACGCGCTGTCACCAGCCGACAGTGAGGAGGGACGCCCGCCACAGGGCCATACGGTGCTGCTTCGAGGACGCACGGGCCATTGAGCTTCGCGTCACCTGACGCTCCCCTCTTCGACCCCAAGAGGCTTACCCTGCGGTACGTGCGTGCCATCCTCGTCGTGAACCCCCAGGCCACCTCGACCACCGCCGGTGGCCGTGACGTGCTGGCGCACGCACTGGCCAGCCAGGTCAAACTCGACGTGGTGGAGACCGACTACCGCGGCCACGCGATGGCCGTCGCGCGGTCCGCCGCCCGCGACGGGATCGACCTGGTGGTCGCCCACGGCGGCGACGGCACGGTCAACGAAGTGGTCAACGGTCTGCTCGCGGACGCCGACGGCGATCCGGCGAAGGTCGGGGGCGCCCCCATGCTCGGTGTCGTGCCGGGCGGTTCGGCGAACGTCTTCGCCCGGGCGCTGGGCATCGCGCACGATCCCGTGGAAGCGACCCATCAGCTCCTCAACGCCATCGAGAACGACCGGAGCCGCGAAGTCGGCCTAGGGATCGCCGACGGCCACTGGTTCACCTTCAACGCCGGCCTGGGTTGGGATGCCGACGTCGTCGGCCGCGTGGCCAAACGCCGGGGCAAGCAGACCACCGCCGGGCTCTACCTGAGGGCCGCGGTGGCGTCGCATCTGCGGCCTCCGCTCGGCCGTCCGCCGCTCACGGTCAGGATCCCGGGTGAAGAGCCCACCGATGTGCTGACCGCTTTCGTGTCGAACACCGATCCGTGGAGTTACCTGGGCAACCGTCCCGTCCATCTGAACCCGGGCAGCTCGTTCGACACCGGACTGGGCCTTTTCGCGTTGAGCGGTCTGGGATTGCCCACCGTGTTCAAGCATGTACGGCAGGCATTGCTCACGAAGAGCAACCAACGCGGGCGACGTCTCCTTCGTCACGATGACCTGCCGATGATCCGCATAGACGCTGCTGAACCGGTAAACTTCCAGGTGGACGGCGACCTCGTCGGCCAGCGGAAGAGGGTGGAGTTCTTCAGCGTCCCGGAAGCACTGACGGTAATCGTCTGACGACCGGACCGCTGATCGCCTGCGGCAAAGTACGAACTGCCGCTCATCGACGCAGAACCTCCGCTCACCGCATCGGCCTTCCCTTCGGAAGGCTGTTTCGGACCGAAACCGCAGGTCAGGAGCGTCGCTCGGCCGGGTGAGCTGACTCACCGATCTTCAGAAAACCCTTGTCGAAACGGGTCCTTCGTGAAAGCATTCACAAGCACCCAAAAAACGACCGCCATGACGACTATGGCGCGGAGTACCGCGCCGTTATGAAGGAGCTCAGAAACATGGACTGGCGCCACGACGCGGCCTGCCGAGACGAGGACCCCGAGCTGTTCTTCCCCGTGGGAACCAGCGGTCCTGCTCTGTCGCAGGTAGCGCAGGCGAAGGCCGTGTGCCACCGCTGCACCGTCGCTTCCGACTGCTTGGCCTGGGCATTGGCCAGCGGGCAGGACGCAGGCGTTTGGGGCGGGATGAGCGAGGACGAGCGACGGGCCCTGAAGCGCCGTCGTACGCACATCGGCACGCGTACCTCCGCCTGAGTCTTCCGGACTCAGCACGCTTCATCGCATTACTCACAACTGAGCAAGACCCCAAGCTTCGGGAAAAACCCCGCGGTGCAGTGGCTGCATGGCCGTGCGTCGCGAGGTGACACGTACCCGACTTGAGCTTAACAAGCGAGGCCGACACGCCCTCACGGGGGTATGGCTTCAGCGGACTTTTTCCAAGTCCTCCCGCGGAACCGTTACAGGGCCGGACGCCGAAAAAGGCGTACTCGACGGGCTCTTCACGGACTGGTCGGAACCCGGCGGGCCCACTGGTGAGCAGGACACGGTGGGGCGGGTGCAGGAACCGTTTCCACGACTGCGGCCCGGCGGAATGGCCGAACACCGCCGAGTCGGCACGNCCTGAACAGCGCGAGGAGCCGAAGACGCTCTTCGGGCGCCGGCCCTAAAACGTGTCCGGATGAGACTGTCCCTTGTGGACGATCAAAAGGGACGGTCCACTAGAGACGTCGCGACAACGGGATCCGCAGCGCCGCTTCGGTTCCCAGCCGTCGTCCGCCGGTCTCTTCGGATTCCCCGCGCAGTCCCCTGATCGACAGCGATCCGCGCAGCTCCGACTCCACCAGTGTCCGCACGATCTGGAGCCCGAGGCCGTCGCTGCGTTCCAGTGAGAAACCCGAGGGGAGTCCGCGCCCGTTGTCGCGGATGACGACGTCGAGCCAGCGCGCGGAGCGCTCCACCACGAGTTCGACCTTGCCCGGCCGTCCGTCGGGGAACGCGTGCTCGATGGCGTTCTGGACGAGTTCGGCCAGCACCATCACCAACGGCGTCGCGATCTCGGCGACGACGACACCGAACGAGCCGGTGCGCGAAAGCCCGACCTGCGACTCCGCCGTCGCGACCTCACCGACCATCGGGAGGACGTTGTCGAGCAGCTTGTCGAGGTCGACCCGCTCGTCCACCGAGATGGACAGCGCCTCGTGCACCATCGCGATCGACGAGACCCGGCGCACGGACTCGCCGAGCGCCAGCCGCGCCTCCTCGCTGGAGGTCCGGCGCGACTGGAGCCGCAAGAGCGCGGCGACGGTCTGCAGGTTGTTCTTCACGCGGTGGTGGATCTCGCGGATGGTCGCGTCCTTCGAAAGGAGAGCGCGGTCACGGCGCTTCACCTCGGTGACGTCGCGCACCAGCACGAGCGCGCCCGCGGCCTGCCCGGCGGGACGCAGCGGGAGCGCACGGAAGAGCACGACGGCGCCGCGTCGCGAATCCGCCTCCGTCCGGCTGCTGGGCTTGCCGTCGAGCGCCTCGATGATCCGGTGCGACACCTCGGTCGCGTCGAACGGGTCACGGATGAGCGACCGGGTCAGCGGCGCGAGGCGCTGCCCGACGAGGTCGGACTCGTGCCCCATCCGGTGATAGGCCGACAACCCGTTCGGGCTGGCGAAGACCACCGTGCCGGTCGGGTCGAGGCGGATCAGGCCGTCGCCGACCCGCGGGCTCGTATGCGTGTCCGTCTGGTTCCCCGGACTGGGGAACGTGCCGTCGACGATCATCTGGCACAGGTCGCCCGCGCTGCCGAGATACGCGATCTCGAGCGGACTGGGCACCCGTGAGGCCGCCAGGTTGGTCTCGCGGCTGAGGACGGCGATCACCGTGCCCGCGAACACCACCGGGATGGCCTCGCGGCGCATCGGCAGGTCGCGGTACCAGTGCGGATCCTCTTCGCGGCAGATCCGCACCTCACGGCCGGCCTTGGCCAGCTGCGGGTGCTCGTCGACGGTGAACCGGGAGCCGACGACGTCCTCCGGATGGGCCGTCGGCGCCGTCGTCGGGCGTGCGTGGGCGACGCACACGTAGTCGCCGCCGTCGGGTTGCAGCTCCTTCGAGACGGCGACCCACAGCAGGAAGTCGGCGAAGGACAGGTCGGCCAGCAGCTGCCATTCGGCGACCACGGTCTGGAGATGGTCCGCGGCTTCACCGGACAGGCCGGTGTTCTCCGCGAGCAGATCGGAAAGGGTGGACACGTCCCCATCCAAGCAGGGTGAGGGCCGCATGACACACTGGAGAGGTTGACCCTGGCCCAGCGGTGTCGTATCACCCCGCGAGGGCCACTCGGACGAGGAGTGAAACATGTCGAAGCGCGCCCGCAAGCGTCGCGACCGTAAGAAGAACGGCGCGAACCACGGCAAGAAGCCCAACTCCTGATCATCGATCAGACAACGAAGGCCCCCGCACCGATCGGTACGGGGGCCTTCGTGTGTCTTGAGCCGCTACTGCTCGAAGGTCTGCTCGATCTTGACCTCGGTGCGCTCGATGGTGATCGAGCCCTTGGTCTGCACGGTCTGGCGGATCGAGGCCCGCAGCCGGGACTTGAGGTCGTCCGGCGCGTGGTCGCCGCCGCACTTGCGCGCGAGGAGCTGCTTGATGTGCTCGTCGATGCCGTATTCCTCGAGGCACGGCGGGCAGTCCTCGATGTGCTTTCGCAGGGCGGCGTCGCGCTCGGCGCTGCACTCCTTGTCCAGCAGGAGGTAGATGTCGGCGAGGGCTTCCTCGCACCTGACCTTGTCGTCCGCGCCGGCGCAGTAGTCCTCGGTCATCGCCCCGCCACCTCCTGCTGCTTGCCCGAGCGGATGAAGCCCCGCTCGCGGGCGACGTCGGCGAGCAGGTCGCGGAGCTGGGCGCGGCCGCGGTGCAGCCGGGACATCACGGTGCCGATGGGCGTGTCCATGATCTCGGCGATCTCCTTGTACGCGAAACCTTCGACATCGGCGAGGTAGACCGCGAGGCGGAACTCCTCTGGCAGCTTCTGCAGCGCTTCCTTGACGTCGGCGTCGGGCAGATTGTCCATCGCCTCGACCTCGGCCGAGCGCAGGCCGCTGGAGGTGTGACTCTCCGCCTTGGCGATCTGCCAGTCGGTGATCTCCTCGGTGGGCTGCTGCACCGGCTGGCGCTGGCGCTTGCGATAGCCGTTGATGTAGGTGTTGGTGAGGATGCGGTACATCCACGCCTTGAGGTTCGTGCCCGCCTTGAAAGACGCGAAGGCCGCGTACGCCTTCAGGTACGTCTCCTGGACGAGGTCCTCGGCGTCGGCGGGATTCCGGGTCATCCGCATGGCGGCCGAGTACAGCTGGTCGAGCAGGGGCATCGCGTCCCGCTCGAAGCGCTCGGCCCGCGCGGCCGCCTCTTCGGCGTCCGTGCCCGTGTCCGGCGCGGGATTCTGCGTGCTCGGCAAACCGTTCCCTTCCCGATCGGCGTCGATGCGCTTGTGCGCATGAGACGTCGTCGAGTTTACGCGCGGGCGGATCACCTGGCCGCCCGGCGTACGCGGGATCAGGATTCGGGGAGCTTCGAGTGTGGTGGACACGTGTGTTCCAACAGTGAGGCCCGGCCGGGCATTCCCGGCGCGCTCGTAGACTCCGCCCATGGCAGGCAAGGGAACCCCGGCGACGGCGCTGCTGGCGAAGCAGAAGGTGGCGCATGTTCTGCACGCCTACGACCACGATCCGCGGGCCGAGTCGTACGGCCTCGAAGCCGTCGAAGCGCTGGGGCTCGACCCCGCGCGCGTGTTCAAGACACTGGTCGCCGAGGTCGACGGGAAACTGACCGTCGGTGTGGTCCCGGTCACCGGCCAGCTGGATCTGAAGGCGCTGGCGGCCGCCGTGCGCGGGAAGAAGGCGAAGATGGCCGACCCCGCCGCAGCGCAGCGCGCGACGGGATACGTGCTGGGCGGGATCTCGCCGCTCGGGCACCGGAGCAGGCTGCCGGTGGTGATCGACTCGTCGGCGGAGAAGTTCGAGACCGTGCACTGCTCGGCCGGGCGGCGCGGGCTGGAGGTCGAACTCGCGCCCGGCGACCTGGCGCGGCTCACCGGTGCCGTGGTCGCCCCGATCGCCGGCTGACCTCCCCCTCGCGAGGGAGCGGGATCGGCCCGGAGCGGGAAGATCACGCGGCCGTGCTCGGGAATCGTCGTCGGCAACGTGAACGACGACTCCCGGGAGCGACGAAATGACCAAGAGCGTGCCCGACGTGCCGAGGTGGGCGAACCTCGCCGCCCACGCGACGCTGCTGGTGACCCTGCCTTCCGGGCTGTGGCGGATCGCGATGGGCCTCGGCGTCCCGGTCGGGTTCACCGAGCAGGGGCTGGCGGAATTCGGCATCCCCGGCTGGGGCACGGCCTACGTCTTCGGCCTGAGCCTCCTCACCGAGGCGCTCGCGTTCCTCACCCTCGGGCTCGTCCGGCCGTGGGGTGAGGTGTGGCCACGCTGGGTCCCGGGGCTGCGTGGCCGCCGGATTCCGCCGCTCGCGGCGATCCTCCCGGCCGCCGCGGGGGCGATCGCCTTGATCGCGCTGAGCGTCCAGTGGCTGTTCCGCTGGGCGCAGGCCGGATCTTCGGTGGCGCCGGGGACCAGGGAGGACTCGCCGGTCTACGACATCGTCATGGCGGCCTGTTACGCGCCGCTCCTGCTCTGGGGTCCGTTGCTGGCGGCCGTCACCGTCCACTACGCGCGGCGGCGGCTCTCAGGTGAGCGGCCGCAGCACACGCTCCAGCCACTCGGCAGCCGCCCGTGACACGCCTTCGAGGTCGGCACTCAGGTTGTGGTCGCCCTCGAGCACCACGATCTCGTGATGCGGCCCCGCCTTGGGCAGGCCGAACGGGTCCCGGTCACCCTGCACCACCAAGGTCGGGACCTCGACGGCGTCCAGCTCGGCCTGCCGGGATTTCTCCGGCTTCCCCGGCGGATGCTCGGGGAAGGCCAGGCAGAGCACCGCCACCGCCTGCCCCGTCGCGGCGGTCCGGCAGGCGACGCGGGCCCCGGACGACCGGCCGCCGAACACGAGCGGAAGATCGTCGAAGCGCGCGGAGATCTCGTCGGCCACGGTGAGCCAGGCGGTGTCGAGCTGGGTGGCGGGAGCGGGCGCCCGGCGGCCCGCCACCCGGTACGGCTGCTCGACGAGCGCGACGTGGACACCGGCCGCCTGCGCCGCGCGGGTGACCGCGACCAGGTCCTTCGCGCCGATCCCCCCGCCCGCGCCGTGGCCGAGCATCAGCACCGCGACGCCTTCCTCGGCACAGTGCAGCTCGGCCCGCGCGGGGCCATAGGCGGTGTCGATCTCCAGCTTCGTCATGAGTTCGGCAGCTCGAAGAGCGAGCTTTCGGCGGCGGGTTCGACGCGGTCCACCAGCTCCGGGCCGTTGTTGCGGACGTTGTTGACCAGGCTGGACACCGGCCGCAGCTCGATCGTGTCGACCAGGTCCGCCGGGGGCGGGACGAGCAGGTCGGTGACGTCGGCCAGATCCGGGTCGAGCCAGGTGTCCCACTTTTCGCGCGGCATCAGCAGCGGCATGCGGTGGTGGATGTCGGTGAGCCTGCCGACCGAGTCGGTGGTGATCACGGAGAAGGTGATCAGCGGGTCGGCCTCTTTGTCGTCCTTCGGCCGCCAGGTCTCCCAGATCCCGGCGAACGCGAGCGACTCGTCGCCCGGTCCGGTCATGAAGAAGGGCTGCTTCTCCTTGCCGTCACGCCGCCACTCGTACCAGCCGTCGGCGGGGACGAGGCAACGCCGCGCGGAAACCGCCTTCTTGAACGACGGCTTCTCCTTGGCGGTCTCGGCACGCGTGTTGATCATCTTCGAGCCGACGCCGGGGTCCTTCGCCCAGAACGGGACCAGCCCCCAGCGCATCATCCGCAGCGACCGCACGGCGGGCTCGTCTTCGAGCACCGCGCCGTCGGCGTCACGCGGATGCCGCTGCACGACGGTGGGGACGACCTTGGTCGGCGCCACGTTGTGATCGGTCCGGACCCGGCCCTCGGTCAGGTCCACCGCGGCGAACTCGTCGATCAGCGCCGCCGGGTCCTTGGTCGCGGCATAACGCCCGCACATGCGAAAACCTCCCTGATCGACAGCCATCGTTACACGCTACCGAGGCGTTGGCGAGCAGCATGGGATCATTGTTCCGCGGTGTGCGAAGAGCAGGAGGCGGTTTGGCTGGCAAGGACTGGCGCAGGCTGGACGAATCCGACGTGCGGATCCGTCCCGGCAAGGGCACCAGGCCGCGCAGCAAACGCCGCCCCGAGCACGCGGACGCCTCCACCGCGATGGTCATCGGCAAGGACCGCGGCCGCTGGACCTGCGCGATCGACTCCGATCCGGACCGGGTCGTCACCGCGATGCGGGCCCGTGAGCTGGGCCGGGTCCCGGTCGTCGTCGGCGACACCGTCGGCATCGTCGGCGACGTGAGCGGCAGGCCCGACACCCTCGCCCGCATCATCCGGGTGGACGAACGCTCCAGTGTGCTGCGCCGGACCGCGGACGACACCGACCCCTTCGAACGGGTGGTCGTCGCCAACGCCGAGCAGTTGCTGATCGTCACCGCGCTGGCCGATCCCCCGCCGCGCACCGGATTCATCGACCGCTGTCTCGTCGCCTGTTACGCGGGCGGCCTCGAACCGGTCCTGTGCCTGACGAAGGCCGACCTCGCGAGCCCGGACGAACTCCTCGCCGGCTACGCGGGCCTCGACATCCCCGCCGTGGTCACCCGGCACGACGAGCATCCGGAAGAACTGACCGGACGGCTCAAGGGCAGGCTCACCGCGCTGGTCGGGCATTCCGGGGTCGGGAAGTCCACTTTGGTCAACCGGCTGGTGCCGGACGCCGGACTGGCGACCGGCGTGGTCAGCGCGGTCGGCAAGGGCCGTCACACGTCCGTCGCGGCGGTCGCGCTCCCCCTGCCCGGCGGCGGCTGGGTGGTCGACACCCCCGGCGTCCGCTCGTTCGGACTGGCCCACGTGACCGCCGACGACATCGTCCTGGCGTTCGAAGAGTTCGCCGAGGCCGCCGAGGAGTGCCCCTCCGGCTGCGGGCACCTCGGGCCACCCTCGGACCCGGACTGCGCACTCGACGACGTGGTCACCGAAGGTCACGCGAGCGCGGAGCGGCTGACGTCGCTGCGTCGGCTTTTGGGGTCCCGAGCCGGGCATGACGACGATCGGTAACCAATTCCGGCTCGTTCGGCGACCCCCAGTGCCCCAAAGGGCCTCCTGAAGACGTTCGACGTCTCGAAGGAGCCCTTCAGGACGCAGGGGCCTTCACGCGCTTCCGGACCATCGGACGGTGGAAATTCACGCGATAGGCGCTACGGTAGTGGTACAGACCATTCACCCGAGGGAGTCCCATGCGTGCCACCGGATTCGCCGTCGTCTGTACCGCTCTCCTGCTGCTGGGCGGCTGCTCCGGGGAAGAGAAACCGGCGGCACAGCCGGTGAACGACGCGGCGCAACTGGCCTCGGCCGCCGCCGCGGGCACGCAGAAGGCCCGCTCGTCCAAGATCGCGCTCGAGACCACCGCGGAGGACGGCCGCAAGGTCGTGGTCACCAGTTCCGGGCTCTACGAGGGCCAGAACAGCAAGTTCTCCATGGTCGCCGAGGTCGCGGGTGAGAAACGGGACCTGATCTTCGCCGACGGTGTCCTCTACTACCACCTGTCGGACACGCAGGTCCAGGAATTCAAGACCGACAAGGAATGGGTCAAGATCACCGCCGGCGGCAAGGATTCGCTCTCCGCGGCCAACGGCGCGTTGCTGACGAACGTCGTCGAGACGATGGATCCGACGCGGACGATCGACCGGATCTCGAAGTCGGGCAAGGTCACCAAGTCCGAACAGGCCGATGCGGACGGCACGGCCGCCACGCGGTACGTCCTCGACCTCGGCGGGGCCCCGGCCGAACTGTGGCTGGACGGCGAGCAGCGCCCGGTGCGGGTCACCATCGGCAAGACCACGGTCAAGTACGACAGCTGGGCTTCGGACGTGGTGATCATCGCGCCGCCGCCCGAGGCGGTCGGCGACAGCCGCTGAGCCGTCCCCCGATCGGGGTGCGGACCACCGCTGTGTTTCGCTTGGGCGCCCGCCTTTGAAAGCAGGTCCTCATGCGGAGAACGGCCCTGTCCACCGTCGTGCTCGTCGCCGGCGCGCTGCTCGGCGCGTGCGACGGCGGAGCCGTGTCGTTCGCCGACGCCCGCGCGCTCGCCGACGGAGCCACGTCCGCCATGGACGGCAAGGCCGCGAAGTTCGTCACCGAGGTCGCCGCGGGCACGATGCGGTCGAAGAGCCAGGGACAGGCGAGGGTCGCGGGGGCGGGCACCGCGCTGGCCATGTCCACGGACTTCCTCGGCGAACCCCTCGAACTCCGGCTCGTCGACAAGATCGTCTTCGCCAAGGTCCCGGAAGCCGCCCGCGAGGACGTCCCCGGCGGAAAACCCTGGGTGAAGGTCTCCCCCGACGGCGCGGATCCGTTTTCGCAGGTCGCCGGCGGCAGCATCGACCAGCTGGCGAAGCAGAACGACCCGGCCCGCGCGCTCGACCAGGTGCGGAAGGCGGGCACGCTCACCGAATCCTGGCACACCGAACTCGACGGGATGCCCGCCGAGCACTACCGGCTGGACGTCGACCTGGCCGCGCTGGGCGGTGATCTGCCCGCCGGGTTGTCGGCCGAGGCCGTCGGCGAATTGCGGGGGAAGGTCGGGAAGATCCCCATGGAGGTCTGGCTCGACGACACGCACCGGCCGGTGCGGATCGTGCTCGACCTCGCGCCGGTCCTCGCCGCTTCGGGTGTCCCGGACAGCGCGACGGCCCGGATCGTCACGCGTTACAGCGAATGGGGCACGCGGGCCGACATCCAGGCGCCGCCGCCGGAGGAGATCGGGGAGATCCCGGCGGGCTGACCCGTCACGTTCCCCGCGCGCGTCTCGTCCCTCTCGTGAAGGCGGGACAGGAGGAGCGGACATGCGGGTGATGGTGATCGGGGCCACCGGAGTGCTGGGGCGTCCGCTGGTGCGGCGTCTGCTGGCCGAAGGCCACGAGGTGAGCGGGCTGGCCCGCGGGGTGGACCGGGTCGCGGCGGTGCGCGCGACCGGGGCGAAACCGGTGCCGGGTTCGCTGTTCGACCTCGATTCCCTGGCAGGCGCGCTGAACGGGCACGACGCGGTGCTGAACGTCGCGACCCGCATCCCGGACGCGCGCCACGCGATGACGTTGTCCGGCTGGGCCGAGAACGACCGGGTGCGGATCACCGGCAGCAGGACGCTGGCGAATGCCGTGCGCCGGGTCGGTGAGGTGGGAATCGTGGTGCAGGAAGGGATTTCGTTCGTCTACGCCGACGGCGGCGACCAGGAACTGGACGAGGACGCGCCCCTCGAGCTGCGCGGCAACATCGCGTCTTCGACGGTGGCGCACGCGAACATCGCGGCACTGGCGGACGAGGGGCGCACCGCGATCCGGCTGCGGATCGGACTCCTGGTCGCCGACGATCCGATGACCACGACGATGCTGGCGGCCGCGCGGCGCGGTTCGCCGCTGATCTTCGGCCGCCGGACCGACTGGACCGCGGCGATCCATCCGGACGACGCGGCGGCGGGCGCGATCGCGGCGCTGCGGGCACCGAGCGGTGTCTACAACCTGGCCGCGGATCCGGTGCGGAAGCAGGAACTCGGCGAGGCGATGGCCGCGGCGGCCGGTGTCCGCCGTCCGCGCGCGCTGCCGAAGTGGCTGGCGAACCGCCTGGGCCTGATGTCGGTGCTGGCGCGCTCGCAGCGCGTCGTCTCGGCCCGGCTCACCGAAGCGACCGGCTGGCGCCCCGAACGCCCGGTTCCCGGCCCGTCCTGGTTCTGACGCGTTTCGTCCTCTGAATGCGGTAGTTGCGCGTGCAAGGATCGCATTCAGAGGACGAAACGCGGAGGGGTTACAGGAGTTCCAGCAGGAACGGGAGTTCTTGAGGCGCGTACCAGGCGAGTTCGTGGTCTTCGGCGTCGCCGAGGGTGAACTCCGCGTCCGGGTCGCCGAGGTCGGCTTGGTCGATCACCGCGGCGGCGGCCTGCACGGACTCGGCCGCTTCGGCCGCGTCGACGTGGATCGCGGCGACGTCGGCGATCTTCACCGGCCCGGACAGCCGGACGACGGCGGAGTCGAGATCCGGGCGCAACGTGGCCTCCTCGACGTCTGCCGAGATCACCACGCGCCGCGGCTCGGGCTTCTCTTCGGCCGCGATCAGCCGGAGCGACGCCCTCGCGGCGTCGAGCAGCGCGGCGTATTCGAGTTCTTCGTCGGAACCGCTGGCGTAGGACTCCCGCAGCGCAGGGGTCAGCGCGAATCCCGTGCCACTCCGCGCCCGGAACTCGCCGGTGGTTTCGAGCTCACGGAGCATCGCGATCGTCGCCGGTAGATAGACCCTCACCAGTGCGCACCCTTCAGCTCTTCCAACGATTCCTCGATCATCCCGGCGAGCAGGTCCACATCGGACACGGCCTTGCGGTCGCCGTTCAGTCCGAAGTAGACACCGCCGTGATACGAGGTGACCCCGATCGCCAGCGCCTGATTGCGCACCAGCGGCATGACCGGGAACATCTCCACCATCTTCGCCTGTCCCGCGTAGAGCGGCACCTGCGGGCCCGGTGAGTTGGTGATCAGCACGTTGAAAATGCGCCCCGACATAGACCCGGCCGCCCGCGCGCCCAGCGAATGCAGCGTCGCCGGGGCGAAACCGCCGACCGTCAGCAGCCCGCGCGCGGCGACCGAACGGCCGGAGTCGAGGTGGTCCGCCATCGCGTGGCCGATGTGCTGCAGCCGCAGGACCGCGTTCGGCTCCCCGACCGGGAGATCGACCAGATAGGCGTCGACCTGGTTCCCGACCAGTGCCGGCGTCGAGAACTCGGCCGTCTCGGCGTCGCGGACGGCCATCGGCACCAGCGCGCGCACGGTGGTCGTCGCGGTCAGGTTCGAGCCGCGGGAGAGCAGCCATTCCCGCAGCGCGCCGGTGATCGCGGCGAGCACGACGTCGTTGACCGTCCCGCCGTGCGCGGCGCGGACCTTGCGGAAATCCTCCAGCCGCGTACGGACCACGGCGAACATGCGGCCGCCCGAGGTGCGGACGTTGAGCGGCCCGGACGGCGCCGGATTCACCATGGTCTTCAGCGCCGACGCGACGTCACCGACCGTTTCGGTGACCTTGCCCGCCATCGCGGTGGCGTCGTGGGCGATGGAACGGACGTTCTCCACCAGCTCCGTCGGCCGCTGCACGGTCTCGGCGACCGCGTCGAGGATCAGCTGCGTACGGCTCGGTTCCCGGCGGGGCTGCCAGGTGTCGTCGAAGGGCTCCGGCTCCTGCGGGGTGGCGTCGAGGATCAGCTGCCCGAGCTCGATGGTGCCAATCCCGTCCACGACGGACTGATGCGTCTTGGTCACCAGCGCGACGCGGTCGCCCGCGAGGCCCTCGACGAAATACGCCTCCCAGAGCGGCCTTCCCGGGTCGAGCCGCCGCGACATCAGCCGCGCCACGAGGTCGAACAGCTGGCCGTCGGAACCCGGCTGCGGCAGCGCGGACCGGCGGACGTGGTAGTTCAGGTCGAAGTCGACGTCGTCGACCCACACCGGCCTGGCGAGATGCCCCGGCACCTCCAGCACGCGCTGCCGGTAACGCGGCAGGAAGGCGAGGCGCTGCCCGATCAGGTCCAGCAGCTGCTCGTGGGTGAAGCCGTCGCGCGGCCGCTCGAAGATCGCCACACCGCCGACGTGCATCGGGGTCGAGTGGTCTTCCACGTACAGGAACGAGGCGTCCAGCGCGGAGAGGCGGTCGGGCATGAGCCGATCCTTACACAGTGGGACACTCGTCGGTGTGGGTGATGAGTCGGTGATCTCGCCGAAGGACCGGTTCCTGACGGTGTACGGGCGCAAACCGGTGCTCGAGGCCTTGGACGACGCGGCGCTCGAGGTGGACAAGGTGATCCTCGCCGACACGGTGCGAGGGCCGAACGCGGCCGAGATCCAGCGTGCCGCCAAGGCCGCCGGGGTACCGGTGCAGCGCGCGAGCGCCCATCGCGTGAAGGTGCTGGCCGGCAACGGCAAACAGGACCAGGGCGTGCTGGCCGACGTCGTCGCCCCGCGGATGCGCTCCCTGCACGCGGCCCTGTCCGACGGCAGGCCGCCGTCGCGGGTGCTGCTGCTCGACGGCATCACCACCCCGGCGAACGTCGGGATGATCCTGCGCACGGCGACCGCGGCCGGGCTGGACGGGGTCGTGGTACCGCGGCGCGGCGTCGCCGCCCTCGACCCGATGGTGGTCAAGGCTTCGGCCGGGGTCGCGTTCCGCGCGCCGGTGCTGCGATGCGGCAGCGCGCGCGAGGCGGCCGAGATGCTCACCGAAGCCGGCTACGGGATCTTCGCGCTGGGCGCTTCCGCCCGGAGCTCGGTGTTCGACGTCGAGCTGCCGCAGCGCGCGGCCTTCGTGCTGGGCGGGGAGACGAACGGCGTCGGCGCCGAGGTCGGCGAGCTGGTCACGGAGTGGGTGTCGATCCCGATGCCGGGCGAGGTCGAGTCGCTGAACGTCTCGGCCGCCGCGGCGGTGCTGTCCTTCGAGCTGGTGCGGCGCGCTAAGGCGCCGGGAACAAGACGCTGAGCTCGGTCAGCGTCTCCTCGACCGAGGTGTGGTGCACTCCCGCCATCCCGGCCGCCACCGCCGCGCGGACGTTGTGCGCGGCGTCGTCGACGAACACGCACCGGCCGGCGGGCAGGTCGAGCAGTCCCGCGGTGAGCAGGTAGACCTCGCGTTCGGGTTTGGCCACGCCGACCTCACCGGAGAAGACGAGCGCGTCGAAGAACGGGCCGAGTGACCGCTTGGCCTCGTCGGAGGCGCCGGGAGCGTTCGAGAGCAAGGCCGTTTTGATGCCGCGCTCCCTCGCCGCCCGCAGGAAGGCGTACAGCTCGTCCGCGCCGGCGTCCGTGAGCACCCCGACGTAGTCGATGACCAGCCCTTTCAGCACGGGCCCACCGTACACAAGCGATCACCGCCCGGTTCATCCTCTCGGGCGGTCCTTGTCGCGGCTCGGCCCGCCATCTGCCCCTTAGTTGCTGGGCGCGGCCGAGGGGGCCGCGGAGGGGGACTGTCAGATGAAGTCGTACGTACTGAGACGGCTTGAACCGTGTGAGCCGCCGTACCGGGTCGCCGGCAGGCCGGACGGCCTGGTGCACCGGGCCGCGGCGCCGGACAACCAGCTCGTGCTGGACCTGCCGCTGTTCGGCGAAGCCGTCGTGGAGGAACCACGGCCGCGACCGGACACCCCCGACGGCCGGCAGGTCGGCAGGCTCCTGACCACCATCCTCGAAGCCTGTGACGGGCGCCGTCCCGCGGTCCAGGTGCGGCCCATCCTCGACCCGGCTCTGCACAGCGCGCTGCTCGACAGCGGCCGCCGCCGTCTCTCGGGCGGCTACCGGCCGAAGTCGGTCCACCTGGGGCATCCGGCGGACGGCGTCGTCGAAGCCTGCGCGACCGTCGAACAGAACGGACGCTGCCTCGCGCTGGCCGCCCGCTTCGAGCGGACGCCGTCGGGCTGGGTGTGCACCCGCTTCCACCTGCTGAAGCCGCCGAGACGGGTCTCCGCGCTCGCGGCCTGATGCGCGTGAAGGCCCCCTTCCCTCGGCTGGTCATTCGAAACCGTGGCCGAGGGAAGGGGGCCTTCACGCGCTTTGGGGCCTTTAGCGGCGCGGGCCCTTCTTGCCCTTCTTCTGGGAGGCGCGCTGCGCGGCGCGGCGCTCCCGGCGGGTTCCGCTCTGGTCGCCACCGGCACTGCCGGCACTGTCCGAATGCGACTCGACGCCACCGTCCTCGGACGGGCCCGACATCGTCAGCCCGGACCGCGAACCGCCGCCGAGTCCCTTGCCCCGCAAGGCGGACGGCACGGACTCGGTGTCGGTCGCCGGCGCCTGCGGAGGCGTCGGGCGGGCGTGCCGTCCGTCGCCGTTGGCGGCCTGGCCGTTCCCGGAGCCGACACCGGCGGGCAGCGCGGACGCCGACTCCGGCGCCGGGGTGGTGGGCTCGGCCTGCTCGACCTGGAGGTTGAACAGGAAACCGACGGCCTCCTCCTTCAGCGACTCCAGCATCGCGCGGAACATGTCGTAGCCCTCGCGCTGGTACTCGATGACCGGGTCGCGCTGCGCCAGGGCCCGCATGCCGATGCCCTCCTTGAGATAGTCCATCTCATAGAGGTGCTCACGCCACTTGCGGTCGAGCACGGTGAGCATCACCTGGCGCTCCAGGCTGCGCATCGCGCCTTCGCCGACCTTCGCGTCGATCTCGGCTTCGCGCTCGTCGTACGCGCGGTGGGCGTCTTCGAGCAACGCCTCACGAAGCTTGTCGGCGTCGAGGTCGTCGTCCTCGGTGAGCTCTTCCCAGGTGACCTTGACCGGGTACAGCTGCTTCAACGCCGTCCACAGCTTCTCGTGGTCCCAGTCCTCGGAGTAGCCCGTGGAGGTCTCTTCGGTGACGTACGCGTTGATGACGTCGACCAGCATGTGCTCGATCTGCTCGCGCAGGTCCTCGCCTTCGAGGACGCGCAGACGCTCGGCGTAGATCACCTTGCGCTGCTCGTTCATGACCTCGTCGTACTTGAGGACGTTCTTGCGGATCTCCATGTTCTGCTGCTCGACCTGCGTCTGAGCGCTCTTGATCGCCTTGGAGACCATCTTGTGCTCGATCGGCACGTCGTCCGGCAGCCGCATGGTGGTCATGACCCGCTCGACCATCGTGGCGTTGAAGCGGCGCATGAGCTCGTCACCGAGCGACAGGTAGAACCGGGACTCGCCCGGGTCGCCCTGACGGCCGGAACGACCGCGGAGCTGGTTGTCGATCCGGCGCGACTCGTGCCGCTCCGTGCCGAGCACGTACAGCCCACCCGCCGCGCGGACCTCCTCGGCCTCGGCCTTGGTGTCGGCCTGGACCTCTTCGAGCACCTTCGGCCAGGCGGCCTCGTACTCCTCGGAGTGCTCCACCGGGTCGAGGCCGCGGTCGCGCAGCACCTCGTCGGCGATGATGTCCGGGTTGCCGCCGAGCACGATGTCGGTACCGCGGCCCGCCATGTTGGTGGCGACCGTGACCGCGCCCTTGCGCCCGGCGCGGGCGACGATCAGCGCCTCCCGATCGTGATGCTTGGCGTTGAGGACCTCGTGCGGGACACCCAGCTTGAGCAGCAGCTTCGACAGGTGCTCGGACTTCTCGACGCTCGTGGTGCCGACCAGCACCGGCTGGCCCTTCTCGTGCCTCTCGGCGATGTCCTCGGCGACGGCCTCGAACTTGGCCTGCTCGGTCTTGTAGATCAGGTCGGCCTGGTCGGCGCGGACCATCGGCTTGTTGGTCGGGATCGGCACCACACCCAGCTTGTAGGTCTGGTGGAACTCGGCCGCCTCGGTCTCGGCGGTACCGGTCATACCCGCCAGCTTGTCGTAGAGCCGGAAGTAGTTCTGCAGCGTGATCGTGGCGAGCGTCTGGTTCTCGGCCTTGATCTCGACGCCTTCCTTGGCCTCGATCGCCTGGTGCATGCCCTCGTTGTAGCGGCGGCCGTGCAGGATGCGGCCGGTGAACTCGTCGACGATGAGGACCTCACCGTCACGGACGATGTAGTCCTTGTCGCGCTTGTAGAGCTCCTTGACCTTCAGCGCGTTGTTCAGGTAGCCGACCAGCGGCGTGTTCGCGGCCTCGTAGAGGTTGTCGATGCCGAGCTGGTCCTCGACGAACGCGACACCCTTCTCGGTGACACCGACGGTGCGCTTGCGGATGTCCACCTCGTAGTGGACGTCCGGCTTCATCAGCGGGGTCATCCGGGCGAACTCGATGTACCAGCGCGAGGACTGGTCGGCCGGGCCCGAGATGATCAGCGGCGTCCTGGCCTCGTCGATGAGGATGGAGTCCACCTCGTCGACGATCGCGAAGTTGTGGCCGCGCTGCACGCAGTCTTCGAGGCTCCACGCCATGTTGTCGCGGAGGTAGTCGAAGCCGAACTCGTTGTTCGTGCCGTGCGTGATGTCGGCGGCGTACTGCTGGCGACGGACCTCGGGGGTCTGGTCGGCCAGGATGACGCCGACCTCGAGGCCGAGGAAGCGGTGGATGCGGCCCATCCACTCGGCGTCACGTTTGGCGAGGTAGTCGTTCACCGTGATGACGTGCACGCCCTTGCCGGAGACGGCGTTCAGGTACGCGGGGAGGACCTGGGTCAGGGTCTTGCCCTCACCGGTCTTCATCTCGGAGACCTGGCCGAGGTGCAGCGCGGCGCCGCCCATCAGCTGGACGTCGTAGGGCCGCTGGCCGAGCACGCGCCAAGCCGCCTCCCTCGCCACCGCGAAGGCCTCCGGCAGGAGGTCGTCGAGGGACTCGCCGTCCGCGTGCCGTTTACGGAACTCGTCGGTCTTGGCCCGCAGCGCGGAGTCCGACAGATCCTTGACGTCGTCTTCGAGGGTGTTGATGTGATCGGCGATGTGTCGCAGCCGCTTCACCATTTTGCCCTCGCCCGCGCGGAGCAGGCGGTTCAGCACCATCCGGTCGACCTCACTAGCTGATTGTGATCGCACCCGAGCCGGTCCCGGGCAATCTCGTACGCGGTGGTGCCTGGTAACGCACCACCGTCCGCCCCCATCGTAGGGAACACCTCGGTGTTCGCGCACGCACCGTCGGTCGGTAACTGACGGGACGAGGCCGCGTCCCGCCTGATCCGGACTTCAGCGTCCAGGTACCGCCGGGCGCGGTGTTCGTCGTGGGGGATCAACGGAACAATTCCCGGGNGTGGTGCGCAACACGGGCCCGCACGCCGTCTGGACGTGGGGCCGGCTAGCTCAGCCGGATGACGCCGTAGTCGAAGCCTCGCCTCCGGTAGACGACGCTCGGGCACCCGGCGTCGGCGTCGTTGAACAGGTAGAAGTCGTGACCGACCAGTTCCATCTCGTAGAGAGCCTGGTCGACCGTCATGGGCTCCGCGTCATGCTTCTTCTCGCGGACGACGCGACCGGGCTGGTGTTCGGTCACCCCGTCGTCCCAGCGCTGCTGCTGGGGCATCTCGAAGTCACCGCCCTCGACAGCGAAACCGTTGGCCATGGGTTCGGCCTCAGGCGCTTCGAGCACAGCGGTACCCGCCAGATGTCGGGTGTCGGTGGTCATTCCACCGGCGGCCGCCATCGAAGTCGCCTCGGCGACGGATTCCGGGCGGCTGCGGCCGTAGTGCACGCGCCGGCGGTCGTGTGTCTTCCGCAACCTGTTTTCGAGCTTGTTCAGTGCGGAATCCAGCGCTGCGTAGAAGTCGCCGGCACACGCTTCGGCGCGTACGGCGGGGCCTCGGCCCTTACCGGTGATTTCGACGCGCTGGCAGTTCTTCGACTGCCGGCGATTGGGCTCGTGGAAGAGCTCCACGTCGTAACGGATGACCTTCTTGTCGTAGCGCTCTAGCCGGGCCAGCTTTTCGCTGACGAGTGCCCGATAGTGGTCGGGCACCTCCACGTTGCGGCCCTTAACGACGATGTCCATACACGACCTCCCTCGCTGAAATGACTGCGAGCTGTAGATGTGTTCACTAGGGCGCCGGTAATGCGGGGACGAAGCCCGGATCGCGGGCGGTGAGGGAACTCGGCATACGGTCACGACGTCTCGTGTCGGATGTCCGAGCGCGGACTCAGCGCGGCTCCGGCGCCAGGGACATGGGCTGGTCACCTCCCTGCCTGCCGGGATTGCTGATAGCGCTGCACGTTAGCTGCATCACGCCGCGAGCAACAGCCCCCGAGCCGGGGGATATCAGGACGTGAGACCTCGTCACCGCACGCGACGAAGATCGTGCGGCCAGCGCGACAATCCGGCCTGCCGGGCGTCGACCCCGTGATTTGTTTTCACGCGGACGGCGCAAGCCTTCGGACAGGAAAATGCGGAGGGTGCCTAGGACACCGGCCCCGAGGGAATCCGCCGCCACCCCGGTGGAGTGGCGGGCCGTCGGAGTGTTCTCCTCAAGCTCCCTCATATCCCGTCAACGCCCTTGTACCCATTCCCGTTCCCGATCATTCATCACTCTTGTAGGTGACAGCGCGATCGCCCGGCGGCGGCCAGCGCCACCACCGCGGAAACGTGAATTCCGTTTATGTCCAAAAACCGCGTACAAGCGGCGGCGGTCGCTCCGGTTGTGATGACGTCGTCAAGGAGGACGACCTTCTCCCGGCAGGCTCCGGGAGCGAGGCGGATCCGGCCGTCAAGGTTCGCCGACCGCTCGGCCCGGCTGAGTCCCACGGCGTCGCGAACTCCGGACCGCAGCTTGAGAACCGGCGCCACTGTCGCGACTTTTCCCTTGCCCCTTAGTACTTTCACGCATTCTTCGGCAACCCGCCGGACGTGCGGCCCGCCGCGCACACGGGAGGCGTGCCGCCGCGAGGGCACCGGAACGAGACAAGGTTCCGGCTCCGGATCGGGCAACTGGGCGAGGGCTTCGGCGATCGCCCGCCCCAGGGAAGGAGCGAGGTCGCGGCGGCCGCGTTCCTTGTAGGCGAGGATCAGGCGGCGGGCCTCGCCGGCGTAGGGGGTCAGGGCGTACACGGGCACGAGACCGGCCGTCGGGCCGCGGATGATCTCGCTGAGCGAACCCCAAGCGGTCTGACAGGTGGCACAGCAGGGCGCGCCCGGCGCTCCGCAGGACGCGCAGCGGGCGGGGATGAGGAGATCCAGGAGCTTGGACATGGGGCGAGTGTCGGCCGGGGCTCCGACAGTTCCAGGGCGCGTCGTGTCGTGAGAGGTCCGGTTTGGACCCTTTTCGTCCTCAGGGGACCAGTCAGGACCGCAGTTTGGGAGAAGGCTTCCGGGCGGCTTGGCTTCTGTCCGTGAAGGACTCCTTGCCTACCCTCAAGGTAGTGAAGGAGGCCTTCACGGACTTCTGCCGCCACGGAACGCTAGCGTCGCTAGGAAAGCTAGCGGCACTAAAGGTCCCTTGCTCCCCACCTCAAGGGTGGCTTTCGCGACATGCGGGCGCCCCGAAGTAAGCCGAAGTGCTCAGCCTGGGTAGAACGGGTCCGCGTCGGTGACGGTGTGCGCCTGCGGCCGCCAGACTTCGCCCAGCTCGGAGGCGACCCACAGCCCGCCCGCGTCCGCGACCAGGTTCTGCCTGCTCGGCGCCGCGGTGACGCCGTGCACCGGCGGGGTCAGGTTCGAGCTGTTGAACGCGTCCATCCGCTGCCCGTCCAGCGGCACCTTGACCACCGGCAGCGAGGTCGACGAGGTCGCGGCGATCAGGTGGTCCTGGGTCGCCCAGTCGACGTCGACCACGTCCTTGAGGTCGCGTTCCTGCAGTTTCCGCGGCGCCCGCAGGGCCACCGAGTCCGCCGTCCGCACGATCGAGGCGACCACCAGCTGCCCGTTGACCACGGCGGCCAGCCGCGATCCGTCGCGCGAAAGGCGCAGTTCGGTGATCTGGCCGAGGCCGGTGAGCATGGTCGCGTCGACGCCGGCCTTCACCCAGCGGCCGTCCGCGGCCAGGGTGACCCTGGCGACGGTGTTGTGGTCGACGACCGTCCAGACCTCGCCCGAGAGCCCGCCGCCACGGGCGACCGGGCGCCAGGTGGGACGGCTCAGGCTGCCGCCGAACAGGTCCACCGAGGCGAGGTCGTGCCCGAGGTCGCCCACCCGGAGCCACTGCCTGCCGTCGCGTTCTTCGACCACCGCGAGCCGTTTCCCGTCGACGGACTGCGCGGCGCTGACCACCTTGTACCCGCCGTTGCCCGCGGGACCACCGACCGGCTGTCCGTCGCCGAGCGACCGGACCCGCCCGTTCACGGTCATCAGCCCCAGCAGTTCCGAGTTGGGCGCGATGTCCACGTTGTAGTTGGGCAGCTCGCTGGCGCGCCAGTATTCGTGGTCCGGCACCAGCGCGGTGCCGTCGGCCAGCAGCCGGATCCGGCTCAGCGTCACCGTCTGCAGCGAGAGGACGATCTGCGCGGCGATCAGGTTGCGGTCCGCGAGACTGGCCCCGCCGACGCCGGTCAGGTTGATGTCCAGTGTCCCGTCGTCCGTGCTGCGGACGTTGCTTTCGGTGGTGACCTGGTCGCCGAGCAGGTCCTTGACCGCGCCCTTCAGCCCTTCGGACGGTCCCTGCAGCACCAGGTCCATCACCCGGCCGGGCAATCCGGCCTGCGGTTTCGCCGCGACGTAGCGGAGGTCGGGGACGAAGGCGCCGGAGTCGGGCGAGTAGAAGCTGATCGGCACCCGGAAGTAGTTGAGCGCGAAATCCTCGTCGGTGACGGCGAGTTCCTGCGGCGGGTCCATGATCCGCCACTGGCCGTTCGGCTGCTTCCGCAGTTTGAATTGCTGGGAGTACTCGGCCTTCACCGGGATGAACGCGCTGTCGGGGCTCAGGTTGCCGAGTTTGAACCCGCGGACGTTCACCACCTGCTCGTCCGGGTTCCCCGACGACGACGATGTGTCGTAAACGGTGCCGAAGGTGTCGTCGATGATCGTCAGCCCCGGCGACGGCTTCCAGTTGCGCCGGCCTTCTTCGTCGAGGTAGACCCGCGCGTCGGCGTTCGCCGTGCCCGGGGTCGCGGAGTTGCGGATGAACTGGCGGGTGACGGTCAGCGGGTCGATCCCGGCCGCCGGTTCGGCGACGTCCGCCGGCGCCTGACCGGCTTTGTCCCCGGAGACGACGGCGGGCTGGGATTCGAGCGGGATGTTCGCGCAGCCCGCGAGCAGCAGCAACACCGCGAGCAGGGGCAGGAGCCGTTTCACCGGCCGACCTCCTCTGGCTCGGCGAGGATCGCGTCGGGGGCGGGGCGGACTTCGAGCAGCCCGGAGGACCCGTGCGTGTCCGTCGGAGTGTGATCGGGCGGGGGCAGGACCAGCGGGCTCTCCCCCATCGGCGTGTCCTGCCGCCGCGGCAGCACGAGCCGGAAACAGGCGCCGTGACCGGTCTCGCCCCACGCGTCGAGCACGCCGCCGTGCAACCGGGCGTCCTCCTGGCTGATCGCGAGGCCGAGCCCGGTGCCGCCGGTCCGGCGGTTACGGGACGGGTCGGCGCGCCAGAACCGGTTGAACACCAGTTCCGCTTCGCCTGGCCGCAGGCCGACACCGTGGTCCCGCACGGTGATGGCGACCGCGGTCTCGTTGACCGCGAGGGTCAGCACCACCGGGTTCCCTTCACTGTGGTCCACCGCGTTGGCCAGCAGGTTGCGCAGGATCCGCTCGACGCGGCGCGCGTCGACCTCGGCGTACGCCTCCTCCTCCGGCAGCACCAGTTCGACCGAGCTGCCCGCGTTGCCCGCGATCACCCGGACCTGCTCGACGGCCCTGGTCGCGATCGGCCGGACGTCGATCAGCTCGGCGGAAAGCTCTTCGACGCCCGCGTCGAGCCTGCTGATCTCCAGCAGGTCGCCGAGCAGGGCCTCGAACCGGTCGAGCTCGTCGACCAGCAGTTCGGTGGAGCGCGCGAGCCCGGCCGGGAACTGTTCGCGCGACGCGTGCAGCACGTCGGCGGCCATCCGGACGGTGGTCAGCGGGGTGCGCAGTTCGTGCGAGACGTCCGAGGTGAACCGGCGTTGCAGGCCGCCGAACTCCTCCAGCTGGCGGATCTGCCGCTGGATGCTCGCGGCCATTTCGTTGTAGGAGACGGCGAGTTTGGCCAGGTCGTCCTCGCCGAGCACGGCGAGGCGCTGGTCGAGGTCTCCGCCCGCGAACTGTTCGGCGGCCGCGGCGGCCTGCCGGACCGGCCGGACCACCTGCCTGGTGACCAGGTTCGTGATCCCGGCCAGCAGGAGCAGCAGCACGAGACCGCCGACGAGCAGCGTGTTCTGCACGGTCGAGACGGTGTTCTGCTCACTGGTGAGCGGATACAGCAGGTAGAGCTGGAGCGGGTTGATCATCGTGCTCACCGGGGCACCGACGATCAGGTACGTCGTCCTGCCGCCGTCGGGCTCGGTGACCGTGTGGATCAGGTGGCTGACCTGTTCGGTCTCCACGAACTGGCGCAGCCGCTCCGGCACCCGGTCGTAGGGGCCGGCGAACACCGGTTTGCTCGACTGGTCGCGGCCGCCGGCCGCCAGCACCGGTTCGAAGGTTCCGGCGGCCGATCCGGCGCTGTCCTGCGAAGTCGTCGTGCTGGAGATCTTCTTCAGCGCGTTCTTCATCCGCGCGGTCAGCGCTTCGGGGCTTTCGGTGCCGACACCGACCAGTTCACCGGCCGCGGTCTCGACGACCGCCCTCGTCTGCGCGATCGCCGCGTTCTGCTTGGTCTCCAGCAGCCGTTCGGTGATCTGGTTCTGCAGCACCATGCCCAGCACGAACACCACGGCCGACGACAGCGCCAGTGTGGACACCGTGACCCGGAACTGCAGCGAATGCCGCCACAGTTCGTTGAACGAGACGACCTTGCGGCGCACGAAAACCACGATGCGCCGGAAGTGGCGCATCGTGGTCTGGGCAAGCCTTCGCAAGCGTCCGCTCATGGGGTGATCACGGCGGGCCGGCCTTGTACCCGACGCCGCGAACGGTCAACACCACCTCGGGGTGTTCCGGGTCCTTCTCCACCTTCGAACGCAGCCGCTGGACGTGCACGTTCACCAGCCGGGTGTCGGCGGCGTGGCGATATCCCCACACCTGCTCGAGGAGCACCTCGCGGGTGAACACCTGACGCGGCTTGCGGGCGAGCGCGACCAGCAGGTCGAACTCGAGCGGGGTCAGCGGGATGGCCTTCCCCTCGCGCGTCACCTCGTGGCCGGGGACGTCGATCGCGAGGTCGCCGATCGTCAGCGACTCGGCGGGCTCGGCCTCGGTGCGGCGCATCCTGGCGCGGACGCGGGCCACGAGTTCCTTCGGTTTGAAGGGCTTGACCACGTAGTCGTCGGCCCCCGACTCGAGCCCGAGGACGATGTCCACGGTGTCGCTCTTGGCGGTGAGCATCACGATCGGCACGCCGGACTCGGCCCGGATCGCCTTGCAGACGTCGATGCCGTTCATCCCGGGCAGCATGAGGTCGAGGAGGACCAGGTCCGGTTTCAGCTCGCGAAGCGCGGGCAGCGCCCGTGAGCCGTCGGCCACGACGGCTGTGTCGAACCCCTCCCCACGCAGCACGATGGTGAGCATCTCCGCGAGAGCAGGGTCGTCGTCGACGACCAGAACACGTGCCTTCATAAACCTATGTTCGCACTAGTTTCCCCGCGCGAGCGCGCGACCCGGCGATGTGACCACCAGAAAGATCATCGAATCGGGCAAATTGCTCCATCCGAGTAGGGTCTTCGGGCCCTGGAGCCCCGTCAGCGGAGCTGAAGAAGTACGTCACAAAGCGACCACACGCGTGAACCCGCTGCGCCGACTCACCGGCGGGGTTCACCAAGAGACCTCAGCGCACGTCGGAGCCTGGTGAACGGCCTCGGCGAGTCGATCGCGAACACACCGGCCAGGACGTCGCCGCGGTGATAGGTCGCGACGAACCGCTTCGAAGCGACGTCCCCTTCGGCGATCCGCACGTCTTCCGTGGCCACTCCGGCGAATTGGAGCCGCCGTCCGTACTGATCGGACCAAAAGTAACCGTGCCGTGCGAAATGCGTGACGGTCGATCCGGCGAGCAGATTCGCGACCGCGACGCCCGGCTGTTCCGAGGCCGCCGTCCAATGCTCGGCGCGGACCCGCCCGCCGCGCAGTGGACAGCGGTACCGCGCGACGTCACCCACCGCGATCACTCGGGGATTCACTGTGACACAGCCGGAATCGACCAGCACCCCGTCGTCGACGGCGAGCCCGGAGCCGGTCAGCCATCCGATGGCGGGCCGCGCCCCCACTCCGGCGACGACGAGGTCGGCGAGAAGCTCGCGGCCGTCGGCGAGCCGCACGCCGGTGACACGACCGTCGCCGTCGAACCCGGCGACGGGGACGCCCGTGATCAGCCGGACGTCGTTCTCGGCGTGCAGGTCCCCGCACACCGCGCCCATCCGCGCGCCGAGGACCGAGGCGAGTGGCACGGGCATCGCCTCGACCACCGTCACTTCGTGCCCGAGCAGGCGGCACGCGGACGCGACCTCCGCGCCGATGAATCCCGCGCCGATGACGACGACCGAGGAAGGCCCCGCCGCGAGAGCGGCTTTCAGCGCGACCGCGTCGCCGAGGGTCCGCAAGGTGTGGATGCCGGACAGATCCCTTGCCGCGTCGAGGGTTCTGGCCACCGCCCCGGTCGCGATGACGTAGCCGTCGGCGGCGACCGTGGTGCCGTCGCCGAGCGTCACGCCTTCGCGGCCGAGCTTCTCGGCGCGGACACCGAGATGCCATTCGGCGGCCAGCGCGTCGAGATCGTCTTGCCCGGCGAGCGCGAGATCATCGGCGGAAACCTTGCCCAGCAAGAAATCCTTCGACAGCGGCGGCCGGTCGTACGGCGGTTCGGCGCCGATCATCACCAGCCGCCCGTCGAAACCCCGCCCGCGCAACTCCTGCGCCGCGCGAAGTCCCGCCAGCGAGGTGCCGACGACGGCGATCGTTCTCAAGCCACTTCCTGGCGTGCCTCGGTGTCCACGTAGATCACGCCGTCCGCGATCACGACCGGGTACGTGCGCACGGCGTTCTTGGCCGGCAGGCAGTCCGGGGCGCCGGTCCGCAGGTCGAATCGCGCGGCGTGCAGCGGGCATTCGACGTAGCAGCCCTCGATCCAGCCGTCCGCGAGCGACGCGTCCTGATGGCTGCAAGTGTCGTCGAGGGCGTAATAGGCGCCCTCGGCATGGAAGACCGAGACGGGAACTGGGCCCGGCAGGCGGAGGGCTTCGCCTTCGGGCAGTTCGGAGACGGAGCAGGCACGGATCATCGGGGCCTCCGGGGAAAGGACCGACGGTTGTTGATGTTGCGTATTACGAGACGGGACGTGCTCTGCGCAACAATCACCCCGGAGAGGCCGGTACGTCAAGGGATTCGCCCACTCAGCCGAGCGAATGCGGGCGAAACGGCTACTGTTGCGTCATGCGGAACCAGGACGCGGGGAACGCAACGCCCAGTCAGGTGCAGTCCGTCGACCGTGCGATCAGCGTGCTGGAACTGCTGGCGCGCAACGGGGAAACCGGGATCACCGAGATCGCGGGCGAACTCGGCGTGCACAAGTCGACGGCGTCGCGCCTGCTGAGTGTCCTGGAGAACCGCGGTCTCGTCGAGCAGCTCGGCGAACGCGGGAAGTACGCGATCGGCTTCGGTGTCGTCCGGCTCGCCGGCGCCGCCACCGGCCGGATGGACCTGGCGAAACTGGGCAGGCAGACCTGCCAGGGCCTGGCGGAGACGCTCGGCGAGACGGTCAACATCGCGATCGCCGACGACGGCGTCGCGATCAACGTCAGCCAGGCCCGCGGCTCGGCCGCGATCACCACGCAGAACTGGACCGGGCAGCGCACTCCCCTGCACGCGACGTCCAGCGGAAAGGTGCTGCTCGCGTACATGGGCGACGTCGAGCGCAAACGTCTGCTCCGGCGGAAGCTCGAACGGTTCACGCCGCGGACCACGATCGATCCGGAGGAGCTGACCGCCGAGCTGGAGCGGGTCGCCGAGGACGGGTACGCGGCCTGCTTCGAGGAGCTGGAGCTGGGGATGCACGCGGTCGCGGTGCCGGTGCGCGGCCCCGGTGGCGACGTCGTCGCGGCGATGAGCGCTTCCGGCCCGTCGTACCGGCTGTCGAAACAGCGGGTGCGGCAGATCGTCCGGCCGCTCACCGAGGCGTCGGCGGATCTTTCGGCGCAGCTGGGGTACTTCACCGAGTGAAGAGGCCGACCTCTTCGGCGTCTTGACAGCGCGCCCGCACGTGCCGCACTTTGTTGCTGAAGACGGAACAACGTGCCTCATCCGCAACAGCGCCTGTCACCCCGATGCCCTCGTGTCCTTGGTGGATTCTCCAGGGCAGGCAGGAGGTACCCCTCACCATGCCCCCAGGACCCCGCGTCGTCGTGATCGGCGCCGGCATCGTCGGCTGCGCCCTCGCCGACGAGCTCACCGACCGTGGCTGGACCGATCTCACCGTGCTGGACCAGGGCGACCTGTTCACCACCGGCGGGTCGAGTTCGCACGCACCCGGTCTGGTCTTCCAGACCAACTCCTGCCGCACGATGACCGAGTTCGCCGCGTACACCGTCGCGAAGTACGGCGCGCTCGACCTGGACGGGAACCCGTGTTTCCGGCCTGTCGGCGGGCTGGAGGTGGCCACGACACCAGAGCGGCTCGCCGACCTCAAGCGGCGGCACGGCTGGGCCACCGCGTCCGGCGTCGAAAGCAGGCTCGTCGAGGCGGACGAATGCGCCGCGCTGCATCCACTGCTCGATCCGGCCAAGGTGCTCGGCGGATTCCACATCCCCTCCGACGGCCTGGCCAAACCCCTGCGCGCCGCCGAAGCGCAGGCACGCCGCGCGATCGCGCGCGGCGCGAAGTTCCTCGCGCGCCAGAAGGTCGTCGGGATCGAACGGTCGGGCGGCCGGGTCACCGGCGTCACCACCGGGACCGGGAGCTTCCGCGCGGACATCGTGCTCTCGTGCGCCGGGATGTGGGGGCCGGTGCTCGGCGAACTGGTGGACCTCGCGATCCCGCTGGTCCCGATGGCGCACCAGTACGCGCGCACCAGCCCGCTGCCTTCACTCGCCGGCGTGACAGAGGAGGCCACCCGGCCGATCCTGCGGCACCAGGACGCCGACCTCTACTTCCGCGAGCACGTCGATCGGATCGGCATCGGCGCGTACGGGCACCGGCCGATGCCCTTGCCTCCCCACGAGATCGGCACCGGCGAGGGGATGCCGTCGGAACTCGCGTTCACCCCCGCGGATTTCGAGCCGTCCTGGGCCGCCGCCGTCGACCTGCTGCCGTCACTGGGCGAGACCAAGGTCGAGGAAGGTATCAACGGCCTGTTCTCCTTCACCCCGGACGGCATGCCGTTGCTGGGCGAACATCCGGACCTCGACGGGTTCTGGGTCGCCGAGGCCGTGTGGATCACGCATTCGGCCGGAGTCGCCAGTGCCATGGCGCGGTGGCTCGTCGACGGCCAGCCCGGCGTGGATCTGCACGGGTGCGACCTCGCCCGGTTCGAGCGGGTGCAGCTCGCCCCGGACTACGTCATGGCCCGTAGCTGCCAGAGCTTCACCGAGGTCTACGACATCGTCCATCCCTCGCAGCCCATGGAAGAACCGCGACCGCTGCGAACGAGTCCCTTCTACGAAAGGCAGCAGGAGCTCGGCGCGTTCTTCCTCGAAGCGAGCGGCTGGGAACGGCCGCACTGGTACGAGGCGAACGCGGATCTCCCGGAGGTCGGCCTCATCCCGGAGCGCGACGGCTGGGCCGCGCGGTACTGGTCGCCGATCGGCGGCGCCGAAGCGCTGGTAGCGCGGCAACGGGTCGCGATGTTCGACATGACGTCGCTGAAACGGGTGGAGGTCACCGGACCGGGCGCGTTGCCGTTCCTGCAGACGATGACCACGAACCAGCTCGACAAGAAACCCGGTTCGGTCACGTACACCCTGCTGCTCGACGAGGACGGCGGCGTGCGCAGCGACCTGACCGTCGCGCGGCTCGGCGCCGAGCGGTTCCAGGTCGGCGTCAACAGCGCCATCGACGTCGGCTGGCTGCGGCGGCACCTCCCCGGCGACGGCGCCGCGCAGATCCACGAGACCACGCCGGGTACCTGCTGCATCGGGCTCTGGGGCCCGCTCGCGAGAGCCGTGCTGCAACCACTGTCCACAACGGACTTCTCGCACAAGGCGATGGGCTACTTCAAGACGAAGCAGGCGTACGTCGGCCAGGTGCCGGTGACCGCGATGCGACTGTCCTATGTGGGCGAACTCGGCTGGGAGCTGTACACGAGCGCGGACCTCGGCCGCCGTCTGTGGGACACGCTCTGGGAAGCCGGGCAGGCACACGGGATCATCGCCGCCGGCCGGGACGCCTTCTCCAGCATGCGGCTGGAGAAGGGATACCGGCTGTGGGGAACGGACGTCACCGCCGAGCACGATCCGTACGAGGCCGGGCTCGGCTTCGCCGTGCGGATGGACAAGGGCTACTTCGTCGGGAGGGACGCGCTGGCCGGCCGCTCGGAGGAAACGGTGACCAGGAAACTGACCTGTCTCACCGTCGACGATCCGTACTCGGTCGTGCTCGGCAAGGAGCCGGTGTTCGCCGACGGGCGTCCCGCCGGGTACGTCACGAGCGCCGCGTACGGCTACACCGTCGGCAAGAACATCGCGTACGCCTGGCTTCCGGTGGAGTTCACCCAGCCGGGGAGGCCCCTGGAGATCGAGTACTTCGGCGAGCGGATCCCCGCCGTCGTCGCGCGTGAACCGCTGTTCGACCCCGGCATGAACCGGATCAGGAGCGCCGCATGAGCCACTACGACGTCATCGTCATCGGCCTCGGCGGGATGGGCAGCGCCGCGGCGTACCGGCTCGCCCGGCGAGGTCAGCGCGTGCTGGGCATCGACCGTTTCGCGCCCGTGCACAACCTCGGGTCCAGCCACGGCGGCTCGCGGATCACCCGGCAGGCGTACTTCGAGGATCCCGCGTACGTCCCGCTCCTGCTGCGGGCGCACGAACTGTGGGACGGGGTCGAACGCGACTCCGGCCGGAAGGTCTTCACCCGGTGCGGCGGGATCATGCTCGGCGGCCCCGAGTCCAGGACGGTGGCGGGAAGCCTTGCCAGCGCCCGGAAATGGGAGCTGCCGCACGAGCTGCTGGACGCGGCGGAGATCCGGCGCCGGTTCCCGACGATGAACCCGGACGATCACGAGATCGCGCTGTACGAGGAGAACGCCGGGTTCGTGGTGCCGGAAAGCAGTGTGGCCGCGCATCTCCAGCTCGCCGCCCGGGCCGGGGCGGAGCTGCACCACCAAGAGGAGGTCCTTTCGTGGCGGGAGACGTCCACCGGTGTCCGGGTGGGGACGTCACGGAACTTCTACACGGCGGGACGACTGGTGATCTGTCCCGGCGCGTGGGCGCCGGAACTGCTCGCCGAGCTCGGCATCGTCTTCACCGTCGAACGCCAGGTCCAGTACTGGTTCGCGCCGTCGGGCGGGGCGGAGCCGTTCCGCGCCGGACGGCATCCGATCTACGTCTGGGAAGGCGCGAACGGCCGCCAGTTCTACGGTTTCCCCTCGCACGACGATGCCGGGAGCGTGAAGGTCGCGTTCTTCCGCGGCGGCAGGACGTGCACGCCGGAGACCATCGACCGGACGGTGCACTCCGAGGAGGTCGACGAGATCTCGGCGTTCGTCCGGCGAAAGATGCCGGCGCTGCCCGGCACCTTCCTGCGCGGGGCGACCTGTATGTACACGAACACGCCCGACGAACATTTCGTCATCTCCCGCCATCCCGCGCACGAACGCGTGGTGGTCGCCTGCGGGTTCTCCGGGCACGGCTTCAAGTTCGTCCCGGTGGTCGGTGAGATCCTCGCCGACCTGGTCGTGGACGGTACGACCGGGCATCCGATCGCCCTGTTCGATCCCGCCCGGTTCACCGGAGTACCGAGATGACGAGCCTCATCCCGACGCTGGGCGGCGGCTACTACACCGATCCCGCGATCTTCGCGGCCGAACAGGAAAAGATCTTCGAGCGCCAGTGGTTCTGCGCGGTCAGATCGGCGGATCTGCCGTCGGCCGGCGACTTCCGGACCGTGCGGGTCGGCCGGGAGAGCGTGCTCGTCAGCCGCGGGCGGGACGGCGGGCTGCGGGCGTTCCTCAACGTCTGCCGCCATCGCGGCGCGCGGCTGTGCACCGAGGAGTCGGGCACGGTCAAACGCGCGTTCCAGTGTCCTTACCACGCGTGGACGTACGGGCTGGACGGCAAGCTGATCGCGGCGCCGAACCTGGCCAACCTTCCCGACATCGACCGTTCCGAGTACGGGCTGCACACCGTGCGCCTGCGGGAATGGCTGGGTTACGCGTGGGTCTGCCTCGCCGCGGACCCGCCGTCGTTCGACGCCGACGTCGAGGGCGCGGTGCGGGAGCGGCTGGGCGACCTGGAATCGATCGAGCGCTACGGTCTCGACCGGCTCTCGGTCGGGCGCCGGATCACCTACGACGTCAAGGCGAACTGGAAACTGATCGTCGAGAACTTCATGGAGTGCTACCACTGCGCGACCATCCATCCGGAGCTGACCGAGGTGCTGCCGGAGTTCGCCGACGGCTACGCGGCGCAGTACTACGTCGGGCACGGCGCCGAATTCGGCGAGGCCGTCGACGGCTTCACCATCGACGGCACGACGGGCTTCGACCGGCTCGACGGTGTCGCGGACGAACAGGACAGGCGGTACTACGCGATCACCATCCGGCCGCAGGTGTTCGTGAACCTGGTGCCGGACCACGTCATCTTCCACCGGATGTACCCGCTCGCGCCGGACCGGACGGTCGTCGAATGCGACTGGCTCTATTCCGAGGAGGTCGTTGCGTCGGGGCGGGACGTGTCACGGTCGGTGGAGTTGTTCCACCGCGTCAACGAGCAGGACTTCGACGCCTGCGAACGCTGCCAGCCCGCGATGGCGTCCCGCGCCTACCGCGGCGGCGGGGTGCTGATGCCGTCCGAACACCACATCGGCGAGTTCCACTCCTGGCTGCTCACGCGTTTGGAGGACGAAACGCGGTAGTTGCGCGCGCAAGTACCGCAT
The DNA here is from genome assembly GCF_037997115.1 of Amycolatopsis coloradensis. Lineage (NCBI taxonomy): Bacteria > Bacillati > Actinomycetota > Actinomycetes > Pseudonocardiales > Pseudonocardiaceae > Amycolatopsis > Amycolatopsis coloradensis. The sequence goes on along the minus strand of NZ_CP150484.1, from coordinate 2,864,277 downwards.
TCAGAGGACTAAGTGCGGAGGAGGGAGGTGGCTAGCGCCGGGGTGTCCACGCCGGCGACGCCGTCGAGGACGTGCCAGGGCGCGAGCCAGCCCGTCGCGGCGAGCTCGTCGTAGACCACCGAGCACCGCTTCTGGAGCGCGTCGTCGGTCTCGAAGGAATCCCGCGCGCGGTCGGCGTCGCTCTCCGCGCGCCGCTGCGCGCGGTCGGCGGCGACGTCGGCCGTGACCCGGAGCAGCAGATGCGCGACGGGCACCGGCAGGCCGAACCGGTCGATCTCCAGCTCCTTGAGCCAGCGCACGAATTCGCCGTCCGCGCCCTGGTGGAGCCGGGCGGCGCCGTACGCCGCGTTCGACGCGACGTACCGGTCGAGCAGCACGACGTCGTGATCGCCGAGACGAGCGCGGATCTCGTCGGCCGCGCCCCGCCGGTCGAGCGCGTAGAGCATCGCCATGCCGTAGACGGAGTCGGCGAGGTCGCCGTGGCCGCGGTGCAGCGCTTCCTTCACGAGGTCGGCGTGCACGCTTTCGCCGTACCGCGGGAACGCGATGGACGTGACGCTCGCCCCGGCCGCGTTCAGCGCGCCGGTCAGCGCGTCGGCGAGGGTGCGCTTGCCCGCGCCGTCCAGACCTTCGATCACCACGAGTCGTCCCACCGGGACAGGATATGGGGCGATGGTCGACCGGCGGGCCAGACGGGTCAGCTCACGTCCGGCCCACCGGTCCGCTAGGGAACGCGCCTCTTCGAGTGCAGGAAGAAGCCGGCGACACCGATGAGGAGCAAGCCGCCGAAGATCAGCAGCGGCACGAAGCCGGTGTCCTGCGCGTCGGGCGCGGGGCCGCCGTCGCCGCGCGGCATCACTTGGGCGTTGTAGCCGCCTGCCTTGCCCTCCTGGGCGTACGGCGAGTTCGCGAGCATGGCGCCGTACCGGCCGGAGACGGTCTTCTGGTACTCCGCGAGGGTGACCGAGGCGCCGCTCGCGTAGCCGCCGGCACCCGAGTCGAGCAGGGTCACCCGCCCGTCGCGCAGCGCGTACCAGGCGTCGACCTGGGGTTCGTGGAGCAGCGTCGCACCGGCGGGCAGCCGCCGGGCCAGTTCGCTTTCCCGGTCACCCGACGCGATGTTGCCGACGCGCCAGACGCCGTCGTCGCCGCGGACCGACCAGACGGTCGCGGTCCGCCCGTCGGACGCCGCCACCGGCACCGCGACGTAGGCGAGCCGCCCGGCGACCGCGCCGTCACCGGCGACGAAATCCCTCGAAAGCTCGTAAACGGGGAAGGATTCGTCGACGACGCTCACCGACGGCGCCTGGCTCGAACCACCCGTCTGAGTGAAGAAGCGACCGATTTCGGCACGCAGCGTGAGGTCGTCGGCAGCCGCCTTCGCGGCGGCGAGATCTTCACCGGACAGGTGATCCGCGCGCGCTCCGGGCGCCGAGACCAGCAGGGCGACCGCGACCAGCCCGGCGAGCCCCAGGAACCGCCGCGTGCTCATCGCCGGATCCCGGTGAGCGTGTGGGTCCAGGTGAACGACTTGTTGGCCGAGTAGAAGTCGTAGGTCGACCAGTTGTAGCGGTTGCCGGTGGGCAGTGGATCCCCCCACGAGACCCACTTCCGGCCGGCGTCGGAGCCGTAGAGGACATGCATGTGGCCGCCGCCCGCGGCCCAGCCGACCCGCGTCTGGACGGGCTTGCCGTCGCCGGTCTGGGCCTGGACGGCGGCGAAGGGAATGCGGCTCTTGAGGTAGTTCCCCGGGGCCGCGAAGCCGAGCTTGCCGAAGGCGCGCCGGACGTCGCCCAGCGTTCCCGGCTCGTCGGCGCACTCCCGGCGGCGCTCGTCGTGGGCGATCCGGCAGAATTCGTTCTGAGTGACGGTCACGCCGTGGTGTGCCGCGATGGTGTTGCCGGAAGCCACCCAGCACCACTGGGACTTCTCCTGCGCCTGCATGGCGATGGGGTTCTGGCGGGCAGGCGGCGAGGGCAGCGCGCTCGCCGGGGTCTGGATCGCCAGCCACGCCACGAGACTCGCGGCGCCGGCGGCGCAAAACCTCCTCGAGAACACAGGCACGACGGGCCTCCTGGTCACCATGGCGAACCAATGTGGTCACAACGGTGAACAGCAGGCTCACACAGAGCAAGATGGGCACTCGGCGGAACGGACCGTTCCGGGGCGTTTCCACACCCCGGAACGGTCACTCTTCCGGGGTCAACCACCCCGAACGGGGGACGTAGTGTTCACAGTGCGCTGCTAACGTGAACGTTCCGCGGTGTTCACGCTCAGCGCACACACTGGTCTGGTGAAGGGACGAGCGGTGACACGAGACGGTGCCGATACGTTCTCGGCGGGAAAGCTCGCCTCGACTCGAGCTGACGCGTCCTCGGCGGGAAGGCATGCCTCGAACGACGACACCCCGACGATCATCGACGGCACGCGCCGTCAGCCGCTCGAAGCCTTGCCCAAAGAACTCGTCGAGGCTCTCCGCAGCGGCGAATTCCACCACGCGCTCCGGCAGGCGATCGCCTACCGGGGCCTGTCGCTCGCCCGGCTCCGCGCCCACCTCGGGCTCCGCGGCGTCCAAATCGGACAGTCGACGTTGAGCTACTGGCAGCGCGGATTGCGGCAGCCGGAGGTGCCCAAGGCGCTGCCCGCGGTGCGTGCGCTGGAATCGGTGCTGCAACTTCCCGCGGACGCGCTCGTCGTGCTGATCGGACCGCGGACGGCGCGGGCGCGCGGACACCAGATGGCCGCGTCGTTCCACGACATCCGGTCCGGCGACATGGGCTCGGTCGTCGACCAGCTGCTGGCCGAACTGGGCGCGTACCCGTCGTCCAACCGCTACAACGCCGACCTCGAGATGCTCTCGGTGCACGACACGATCACCTTCGACGCCGCGCACCGGCAGGTCGGCCTCCAGACCCGGCTGGTGTGCCGGGCCCGGCGGCACGGCCCGGACCGGTACGTCACCGTCTACAACGGCGACCCGGGCTGCAACATCGGCGACGTCGAGCTGATCACCGCCGAGGGCTGCCGGGTCGGCCGGATCCGGCGCAACGCCGGGGCCGAGACGATGGCCACCGAACTGCTCTTCGACCGGAAGCTCGCCGAGGGCGAGATCCACGTGTTCTGCTTCGAGGTCCGCGACGACTCCGGCACCGCGTCGCCGGGGTACTTCCGGATGCTGCGGGACCAGTGCTCGAGCTACCTGGTGCAGCTGAAGTTCGCGCTCGGCGCGCTGCCCGCCCGCTGCACCCGGCAGTTCCGGACGCGCGACGACGCCGTGCCCGTCGAGTCCGAGGAGCTCCCCCTCGACATGGGCGGCGTGACCAGCGGTTTCTTCAGCGACGCCGGGCCGGGGCTGGCCGGCATCGAGGTCGAGTGGCGCTAGCGCGTGCGATGAAAGGCCCCTTCATTGCGAATTTTGCAATGAAGGGGCCTTTCATGGCAGCCGTCAGTACCGGTAGTGGTCGGTCTTGAAGGGACCTTCGACGTCCACGTCGATGTACTCGGCCTGCTCCTTGGTCAGCTTCGTGAGCTCACCGCCGAGCGCGTCGAGGTGGATCTTCGCGACCTTCTCGTCGAGCTTCTTCGGGAGGCGGAAGACCTCCTTGTCGTACTCCTCGTGCTTGGTGAACAGCTCGATCTGCGCGATCACCTGGTTGGAGAAGCTGTTCGACATCACGAACGACGGGTGCCCGGTCGCGTTGCCCAGGTTCAGCAGGCGGCCCTCGGACAGCACGATGATGCTCTTGCCATCAGGGAAGACCCACTCGTCGACCTGCGGCTTGATGGTGATGCGCCGGATGCCCGGGTAGCGCTGCAGGCCGGCCATGTCGAGCTCGTTGTCGAAGTGGCCGATGTTGCCGAGGATCGCCTGGTGCTTCATGCGCGCCATGTGCTCGACGAGCACGACATCCTTGTTACCGGTGGTCGTGATGATGATGTCGGCCTCGCCGAGGACGTTCTCCAGCTTCTTGACCTGGTAGCCGTCCATCGCCGCCTGCAGCGCGCAGATCGGGTCGATCTCGGTGACGATCACCCGCGCGCCCTGGCCGCGCAGCGATTCCGCGGCGCCCTTGCCGACGTCGCCGTAACCGCAGACGACCGCGACCTTGCCGCCGATGAGGACGTCGGTGCCGCGGTTGATGCCGTCGATCAGCGAATGCCGGATGCCGTAGCGGTTGTCGAACTTCGACTTGGTCACCGCGTCGTTCACGTTGATCGCCGGGAACAGCAGTTCACCGGCCGCGGCGAGCTGGTAGAGCCGCAACACGCCGGTGGTGGTCTCCTCGGTGACCCCGCGGACGCCTTCACCGATCTTGGTCCATTTGCCCGTGTCGGCAGCGACCGAAGCGCTCAGCAGCTGCAGGAACACGCGGAACTCGTCCGAGGTGTCCTCGTCCGGCGAGGGGACGACGCCTGCCTTCTCGAACTCGGTTCCCTTGTGCACCAGCATGGTGGCGTCGCCGCCGTCGTCGAGGATCATGTTGGGACCTTCACCGTCCCAGGTCAGCATCCGCTCGGTGCACCACCAGTATTCCTCCAGCGACTCGCCCTTCCAGGCGAACACCGGAACACCCTTGGGCTCCTCGGGGGTGCCGTGCGGGCCGACGACGATCGCCGCGGCGGCGTGGTCCTGGGTGGAGAAGATGTTGCAGGAGGCCCAGCGCACCTCGGCACCCAGCGCGACGAGGGTTTCGATCAGGACCGCGGTCTGTACCGTCATGTGCAGCGAGCCCGAAACGCGGGCTCCCCGCAAGGGATACACCTCGGCGTATTCGCGGCGCAGCGCCATCAGGCCCGGCATCTCGTGCTCGGCGAGGCGGATCTCCTTGCGGCCGAACTCGGCGGCCTCGAGATCGGCGACGGCGAACTCGATGCCGTTGCGGGTGTCGTGCCGCTTGGCAACGCTTTCGGGGGTCATATGCGCGCTTCCTCCAAGGTTGGATGACATCGGAACAGTACCGTTGTCGGTTCAGTCCCCACTGAAACGGTTTGGAGGCTTCACCGTGGTCATGCCGGGTCCCGATACCCGCGTCGTCGAAATACGCGTACCCGGGCTAGTGGGCACGAGCGGTGAAAGCCTGCTGGATTCGACGTCGGTGGTCGACGTCGCGGGCGATGGGATCGGCAGGCTGATCCGGCCGTCGGACCGGCTGCGCCGTCCCGCTCCCGGTCCGGTGCTGCCCGCGCTCGGCCGTTCGATCCCGCGCATCCTCGAAGGCTACCTGTGGAGCGGGATGACCTCCGGAGGCGCGGCGAAGGCGACCTGGGCGCTGCTGTTCCCGTTCTCGCTGGCGAACGTCGCGCACTGGATGCTGCCGCCGGTCCCGGAGGGCAGGCGGTTCGCGGCGCTGCTCGGCGCGGTTTGCCGAGGTCTGCTGCGGGTGGCGTCACTGCTGCTGACGATGCTGCTGATCAGCCAGCTCGCGGTGGTCTCGCTCGACCTTTTCGCCGCGCAGTGCCTCGCGCCGGGCTCGACCTGTCTCGAAGGCGCGCCGTCGTTCCTGCGGGAGTTCGCGCCGCTGCGGACGGCGATCGGGGTGCTGCCGCTGCTGGCGCTGATCTTCGTGCTCGACCGGATCCCGTCGTCGGACTGGCGCTCGCGGAACAGGCTGCACCGCGTCCCCAGTTCGAGCCCGCTGCAACCGCAGGACCTGCCGCGGACGCCCGGCCTGCGCACCCTCCACACCGTCGCCGCCTTGACCTGTGTCGCGCTTCCGTTGCTCGGCGGGCCGTTCCGGCTGCCGTCCGCGACGTTCGACCTGATCGTCTGGATCTGCGCGCTGGCGCTCGTCCTCGCCACGCTGGTGGCCTCGACGGTCGGCTTCTCGGCCGGGCCGGTGATCCGGGGCGGGCTGATCGGGGTCGCCGTCGTCCTGGTCGGCATCGCCGTCGTGCGCCGGACGCCGCTGCCCGCGGGGCTCCCTGGCGGCGGGCTCGGCGGGGCGGACGGGACGGTCGAGGCGCTCGGAGCCGCGATGGTCGCGGTGACCGTGCTGTTCGCGCTGATCCTCGTCCCGGCGGCCCTGCTCGGACGGCCGGCGTGGAAGCACCTGCCGCACCGGCTGCGGCCGTGGCTCGGCGGGTGGGCGGCGGCGCCGGTCGTCGCGCTGGCCGGTCTGCTCGGCGGCGGCTTCGGCGCGGGGCTCGCGGTCGCGCTGCGGCAGCTGGTCGGCGCGACCGACCTCCGGCTGCCCGACACCTACTCCCTGGTGACCGTGTTGTGGGGTGCCGGTCTCGCGCTCGCCGTCGTGCTCGGTGTGCTGGGCTTCGCGGTCGCCGTCCCGCTGCGACGGCTGCGCCGCGGCATCCCGAAGATCGTCGCGCTGATGGAGATCGACAAGGCACAGGAAGAGGAAGCCGCGAGTGCCTGGGCGCGTGCGTCGTGGGAACGCAAGCATCTGCACCATCTCGCGCTCACGGTGGCGCTGGCGATGGCGGCGGGCGGCGGGGCGCTCCTGGTGCTGCGCTTCGGTTTCGGCCCGCTGCCGGGCTGGTTCAAGCCTCTCTCCGCGATCGGCGTGTTCGCGCTGGGCGCGATGGCGGCTGGGCTGCTGCGCGTCGTGTTCGCCGCCGCGACGACCCCCAAACGCAGCCGTCACCTCGGCGCGCTGGCGGATCTCGTGTGCTTCTGGCCGCGTGCCGCCCATCCGACCGTTCCGCCGAGTTACGCGCTCAAGGTCGTGCCGGAACTCGCGGACCGGGTCAAGGAACATCTGGCCGATCCGGGCACCAGGGTCGTGCTTTCCGGATACAACCTCGGCAGCCTGCTGACCGTGCTCGCCGCGGCACGCGTGATCGCCGATCTCCCGCCGGAGGACCGCGACCGGGTCGGGCTGCTGACCGCGGGGTCACCGCTGCAATGGGGTTACCAGCGTGCCTTCCCCGCGATGCTGCCGCAGGCGCAGCTGGCCGGACTGTTCGAAGGCCTCGACGGCCGCTGGCGTGCGCTGTGCCGCGGCACGGACATCTTCGGCGGCGGCGTCACGACGTGGCGGCATCGCGTGGTGGCCGGGAAACTGCTGGGCGACGGCTACCTGCCCGGCGGCGGGACCGGGCCGCTGGCCGCCGAGGCCGACGATCAGGGCGTCCTGGTCCTCGGCGGCGACCACTGGCTGCCCGACCCGATGCGCGGGCCGACCGGGCGGCACCGCTGGGCACCCGGGGTCCTCAAGCACACGGACTACGTCGTCGACGCCGAATGGGACAACGCCGTCGCGATGGCCGCCGGCCTCGGCAGGCCACGCCCGAAGAACCCTTGGGGCGAGCAGGGATCGCTGTTCGGGGACTTCCCGCAGATGCGCTGAAGGCCCCCTTCGCGAGGAAGAGGGCCTTCAGGCGTCAGCTAGCTTCAGTTGGCCTTGCGGCGCACGCGCAGCAGGACCAGGACGCCGGCACCGGCCAGGACCAGCAGGCCACCGGCCCACAGCAGCCAGGCGTTGTCGAAACCGGTGTCCGCGAGGCCGCCGCCGTTGCCGCCGTTACCGTCGACCACGGGGGCCGGGGCGGTGGTGGTGCTGCTGGGGGCTTCCGACGTCTGGGACGGCTTGTCCGGGGAAGTCGGGGCCGTCGTCGGCGGCTTGGCCGTGGTGGTCTTCGTCGGCTCGGTCGGCTTCGTCGGCTCGGACGGCTTGGTCTTCTCACCGCAGACGAACCAGTGGCTGATCTGCGCCTGCTGGTCACCCTTGTTCAGCGGCGAACGCAGCTGCGTCCACGGCGGGTTCTCGGGCAGCCCCTTCTCCCCGGGCACGTAGACGTTGTAGCCGTGGCCGCCCTTGACCACGATCGCCGTGACGGTGACGCCCTTGGCGACCGCGGTGATGTCGAGGTACTTGTCCTGCTGTGTGCCACCGGTGAAGGTCAGGTCCGAGGTGGGCAGCACCTTGCCCGGGACCTTGGCCCCCTCGCAGGTGGTGGCGTTGTCTTTCACGACCTGGGTCGCGCGGTCGTCGCTGCGGGTCGCGAGGGCGGTGCCCGCGGTCCCGACGAGGGCCACGGCGGCGAGGGCGACGACGGTGACGGCGGAACGAACACGCCGTCTGGGCTTGGTCTGCATTCGGAGCTCTCCTGTACCGATCGGGGGGACAAACGAGCGAAGCGCGGCGCCACCTCCGAGGGAACGCGGTCAACTCGCGGTACTTCTGCAGGAGTCGCGTTAACCCATCAGGGGGAAGCAAGGTCCCGGACGGTATCGCACACGGATTTTACGGCGGCAGCGGGACCCCCGGGTGTTATCACTCCGAGACCGGACGGCCCTGGCACGAAAACGGCCCACCATCCACAAAGGAATGGTGGGCCGCCGAAACGAGAATGATCAGTCCGAAACGGACGTCGGCACCTCGCCCTTGTCCTGCTTGCCGAGCAATGATCGGCGGCGGCTGTAGGCGAAGTAGATGACGACGCCCAGCGCCATCCACGCCAGGAAGCGCAGCCACGTGAGCACGGTCAGGTTCAGCATCAGCCACAGGCAGGCGACGATCGCCAGGATCGGGATCACCGGAACCCACGGCACCCGGAAGGCGCGGGGCAGATCGGGCCGGGTCTTGCGCAGCACCAGCACGCCCGCCGAAACCAGCACGAAGGCGAACAGCGTCCCGACGTTGACCATTTCCTCGAGCTTGTCCGCCGGGAAGAAAGTCGCCGCGACCGCGACCAGGCCGCCGACGACGATGGTCGCGCGCTTCGGGGTCCCGTTCGAGCCGGTCTTCGCCAGGCCGCGCGGCATCAGGCCGTCACGCGACATCGCGAAGATGATCCGGATCTGGCCGAGCATCAGCACCATGACGACGGTCGTCAGACCGGCGAGGGCACCGACGGAGATGATGTTGGCCGCCCAGTCGACGCCGTTGGCCGCGAACGCGGACGCGAGCGTCTTCTTGCCGCCGTCACCCGCCGTGGTGGCGAGCTCCTTGTAGTTCACCATGCCGACGACCACGAGCGACACGGCGACGTACAGCACCGTGACGATGGCGAGCGAGCCGAAGATGCCGCGGGGCACGGCCTTCTGCGGGTTGCGGGTCTCCTCGGCGGTGGTCGCGACGATGTCGAACCCGATGAACGCGAAGAACACCAGCGACGCGGCGGCCAGCAGGCCGAAGACGCCGAACGCGCTGCTGCCGCCACCGGCGATCAGCGAGAACAGCGACTGGTCGACGCCGGTCGACGCCGACTCCGCGGCGGGCTGGGCGTCCGGGACGAACGGGGTGTAGTTCGACCCCTTGATGTAGAAGATGCCCAGCACGATCACGAACAGCACCACCGCGACCTTGATCCCGGTGATCACCATGGAGAACCGCGAAGACAGCTTCGTGCCGACGGCGAGCAGCGTCGCGAGTACCAGCACCACGAGCAAGGCTCCCCAGTCGACCGGGATCGGGCCGAGCTCGAACGTCGTCTTCGTGCCCTTGCCGAAGATGTAGGAGAGCACGGTTTCGAGGTAGGCGGACCAGCCCTTCGACACCGCGGCCGCGCCGACCGCGAGCTCCAGGATGAGGTCCCAGCCGATGATCCACGCCATGAACTCGCCGAACGTGGCGTAGGAGAACGTGTACGCGCTCCCGGCCACCGGGACGGTCGACGCGAATTCCGCGTAACAGAGGGCGGCCAGTGCACAGGCGATGGCCGCGAACACGAAGGCGAGTGAGACCGACGGCCCCGCGAAGTCACCGGCCGTCCGCGCGGTGAGGGTGAAGATACCGGCACCGATGACGACGGCGACCCCGAAGACGGTCAGGTCCCACGCGCTCAGGTTCCGCCTGAGCTTGGTCCCCGGCTCGTCGGTGTCCGCGATGGACTGCTCGATGGATTTCGTACGCCACAGACCGTTTCCGGGCACCCTTGACCTCCTACACCTGACTGCGGTTCAAGGGACCCTATCCTCCGCCCGGATCGCCAGCGCGGTGGGAGAGCAACGAAGTACCGGGAGGCCTTGACGGTGATCGCCGGAGTACGGAGGGTTACTCTGGATGGCGGTCGCGGCCCCGCCTCCGGAAGCGAGCATCCGCCCCGGCCCGGCCGCACCACGCGCCAACGCCATGAAAGGTCCTTTCCTTGCAAAATTTGCAAGGAAAGGACCTTTCATGGCACGTGAAGCGAGCGGAGACCGGCTCAGACCAGCGCGCGGTCCAGGTCCGGCTCCAGGTAAATCAGCTTCGCCGTCGGCACCTTCGCCCGCACACGCGCTTCGGCGTCGTCGATGGCTTGCGCGACGTCGGCGGTCTCCAGCCCAGGCACCAGCGCCAGCTTCGCGGCCACCAGCATCTCGTCCGGTCCGATGTACAGCGTCCGGATGTGGATGACCCGCTCGACCTTGCCCGCGGCGAGTTCGTCGACGATCACGTCGAGGTCGGTTTCGGAGGCGCCCTCGCCGATCAGCAGGCTCTTCATCTCGATGATCAGGATGATCGCGATGATGCCGAGCAGCACACCGATCGTCACGGTGCCGATGCCATCCCACACCGGGTCGCCCGTGATCACCGAGAGCCCGACACCCGCGAGCGCGAAGATCAGACCGAGCAACGCGCCCGCGTCCTCCAGCAGCACCACCGGCAGCTCCGGCGTCTTGGCCTGGCGGATGAAGGCCCACCAGCCCGCGTCGCCCTTGATCTTCTTCGACTCCTGGATCGCGGTGTAGAAGCTGTAGCACTCCAGTCCGATCGCGACCACCAGGATGCCGACCGCCACCAGCGGCGAGGTCAGTTCTTCGGGATGCGAGATCTTGTGGATGCCCTCGTACAGCGCGAACACCGAGCCGAGGCTGAACAGCATCAGCGCGACGATGAACGAGTAGAAGTACCGGTCCCGCCCGAAGCCGAACGGGTGGGTGCGGGTCGCCTTGCGCTGCGAGGTCTTCTGGCCCAGCAGCAGGAGCCCCTGGTTCGAGGTGTCCGCGAGCGAGTGCACGGACTCGGCCAGCATCGAAGACGACCCCGTGATGAGGAAGCCGGTGAACTTCGCGGCCGCGATTCCGGCGTTCGCCACGAGCGCGGCGATGATCGCCTTGGTTCCGCCACCTGCAGACACGTGCAACTCCCCAATGGTGTCCCGATATGCCGGGTTCGAAGGCTAGCAGTGCGGATGCGCCCGGACACGGCGGGCGGGACAGGTCACAGAATTGTCGGGCCTCCTCGCTAGTCTCGCCCCTCTCATGACCTGGGGAGGTGCCCGTGCCGCGATTCGGCGTGCTCGGACCGCTGACGATCGAGAGTCCGCCCGGGCGGCGCACGACGCCGCGCGGCGATCACCAGCGCGCCCTGCTGGCCGTCCTGCTGCTGAACGCGAACTCGTCCGTCCCGGTCGACGCCCTGGTCGAGACCCTCTGGCCGGACACGCCACCGAAGTCGTATTCCTCGAATCTGCACACGTACGTCTCCCGCCTGCGGGCCCGGTTCGAGGGGCTGGAGATAGCGCGGGATCCGCACGGCTACCGGCTGGTGGTCGAGCCGGCCGACCTCGATCTGCTGTCCTTCCGCGAAGCCGTCGCGGCGGGGAAGGCGGCGGCGCGGGCGGGCGATCCGGCGGCGGCCGCCGGGCACTACCGCCGGGCGCTGGCGGAATGGCGCGGGCCGGTCCTTTCCGGACTGCACGTCCCCCGGCTCGACGCGGACATCGCCCGCCTCGAGTCGGAACGGCTCGCCGCCTTCGAAGACTGTGTCGACGCCGAACTGTCCGACGGCAGGCATGGCGAACTCACCGGTGAACTCCAGGCGATGATCACCGAACACCCCCTGCGCGAGCGGCTGGCCGCGCAGCTGATGATCGCGCTGCACCGCGCCGGACGGCAGGCCGATTCGCTGGCCGTCCACCGTGATCTGCGCGCCACCCTCGTCGAAGAGCTCGGCGTGGAGCCCGGCGCCGAGGTCCGCCGGGTCCACGCCGCCGTGCTGCGCGGTGAGGATCCGGTGCCCCCGGCCAAGGCGGCGCCGGTCTTCCCGATCTGCCAGCTGCCGCCGGACATCGCGGATCTCGCCGGCCGCGAGAGCGAGATCGCGAAGCTCTCCGCGCTACTCGGCGAGGCCACCCGTGTGCCGGTCGCGGTGATCACCGGCGAACCCGGCGCGGGCAAGTCGACGCTCGCGGTCAGCACCGCGCACAGACTCCGCCGGTCCTTTCCGGACGGTCAGCTGTTCGTCCCGCTGGCAGGCGCCTCCGACCCCCGCGAACTCGCCGACGTCCTCGGCGACCTGTTACGCGCGCTCGGCGTCACCGGCCCGGCCATCCCGGACGACGTCGAGGCCAGGGCGGCGGTCTATCGCGGCCGCCTCGCCGATCGGCGGGTCCTCGTGGTGCTCGACGACGCCGCGAGCCCCGAGCAGGTTCGCGCGCTCCTGCCGGGAACGCCGGGCAGCGCGGTGCTGATCACCAGCAGGCAGCGGCTTTCCGGGCTCGCGGGGGCGGATCGGCTCCATCTCGCGCCGCTGTCCGGCGCCGAGGCGATGACCCTGCTGGCGCGGCTGGCCGGGCGGGACCGGGTCGGCGCCGAACGCGCGGACGCGGAACGCATCGCCAAGGCCTGCGGCAATCTCCCGCTGGCGTTGCGGATCGCCGGCAGCAGGCTCGCGATGCGGCCTGGTCTTCCGCTCGGGAAACTCGCCGGGAAACTGGAGGACGAGGTCTCGCGCCTCGACGAACTCCAGGTCAGCGATCTCCAGGTCCGCGGCAGTATCGCGTTGAGCTATCAGGCGCTGAGCCCGGCGGCGCGGCGCGCGTTCCGGCTGATCGGTCGCTGCCGCACCCTCGACCTGCCCGCGTGGGCGGTGTCGACGCTGATCGACAGTGCCGGCAGCGAAAACGCCGACGAGGCCATCGACGAACTCGTCGAGGCCAGCCTGCTCGAAGCCACCGGTCTCGATCCGACGGGTGAGCAGCGGTTCCGCGTCCACGATCTCGTGCGCGTGTTCGCCACGGAACTCGGCCGTGCGCTGGAGACCCACGCCGAGCGAGTGGCGACGGTCGCGAAGGTGTCGGACGCGGCGCTGTGTCTCGCCGACACGGCGGCCCGCCGTCTGCCGCGGACGGTGCCGATGCCGTTGTCGGATCACGACGTGCCCGCGCAGCCGTTGGCGGACGAACTGGTCGAGCGGCTGCTGCGCGACCCCGGCACCTGGTTCTCCGTGGAGCGGGCCAACCTGGTCACCGCCGTCTCGTCGCTGTGCGCCGTCGGCTGGCGGCGGAAAGCGTTGCGGATACTGGAAAGGCTGAGCGCGTACCTGTACTTGCACAGTCATTACACCGACATGCGGACGGCGTACGAGACCTTGCGCGACGCCGCCCGCGAGGCCGGCGACAGGCACATCGTGGTCATCGCCGAGGCGAACCTGGCGGTACTGCTGCACGTTCGCGGCGAATACGAGCTCGCCGCCGAGGGCTACCGCGAATGTTCGAAGGAATTGGCGGAGCTGGGCGACATTTCCGCGCAGGCGTGGGTCGAGACGAACCTGGCGCGCTGCCTCGTCGGGCTCGGCAGGGCGGGCGAATCCCTGCACGCCGCGACCCAGGCCCGCGAACTGTCCACTGTGGAGGAAAGCGGGGCGTACGCGCGACAGGCGGAGTCCGCGGCGTTGCACCGCCTCGGCAAGATCTCCGAGGCGCTGGAGATCGACAGGCGTAGCCTCGCGCACGCGCGCGAACGCGGCGACGAACGGCAGCTCGGCGTTGCCCTGCAAGGACTTTCGTGGTCGCTGATGCTCGACGGCCGCCCGGAGGAGGCCTTGGCGACGATCGAGGAATCGGTCCGGGTGCTGCGCCGGACGACGGCGAAATCGGCGCTGGCGAAGTCGCTGCGCACCCAGGGCGCGATCCTCGCGGGCGCCGGACGGCGGGACGACGCGGTGAAGGCCTACGAGAACGCGCGACGGCTGGCCGGAGCGCTCGAAGAACGACCGCGAGAGCTTTCCTGCACGCGTGCGATCGCCGCGAGCTGGATCGGCGACGGACGGGCCGATCGCGCGATTCCCGTGCTGCGCCAGTGCCTTGACGAATTCCGCGCCATGGGCGGGAAACCCGCGACGGCCCTCACCCTGCACGTGTTGCGCAGGGCATACGAGGCCGTCGGGGAAACGAAGGCGGCCGAGGCGGCGGGCGAAGAGGCGAAGCGATTGGAAGTCCCCCACGACGCCAACGCTTCGACCCTCGTCCGGTTGCTGTTGTCGCTCACCGAACCCGCCCCGGCCTGACCGGGGGGTGCCCGACCCCTCAGACGAGCACCACCCGGAAATCACCATCAGTCCGGAATCACACCGCGGCGAGCCGTGGTTCTCGCCGTCCGGCGGAGAACCAGGCCAGCACGATCACCAGCACGCCGTTGGCCGCGGCGTCCCACACCGGCGGCGCGGCCGGCCCGAGGCGCGCGACCGCGAACACGTTGATCAGCCCGGCGACGGTCAGCATCACGCGGACGGGCTGGCTGCCGGTCACCACCAGCGCGGCCGTGAGCAGCACCTGCGCGCCGAGCGAGACGAGCACGACCAGCGGAAGGCTCAGCCTGCTCTCCGCGCCGGCGGCGAGGTCGTGCAGACCGGAGCCCGCGGCCTTGACGGACTCGATCGTTCCGCCCGCCAGCCCCGACAGCGCCTGCGCGGAGCCGACCAGGTCCTGGCCGCTCGGCAGCGGGAGCACCAGGTCGACGACCGGGACGAGCACGGTCACCACGGCGGCTCCGAGCGCGGCGAGCAGGGCGGTGGGGCGCGCGGAGACCGGCACCCGGTAAGCGCGTCCGCTCGCCGTGTCGGGATGGGAAGTCACTACTGCTGCTCCTTGGCTATCGACATCCGGGACGAGCCGACGCCAAGCGCCGGGTCACCCCTTCGGGCGATAGTTGCGGAACCCACCACACGGAACGCACACACTTCGGCCAAGCCCGCACGCGTTCAGTCCTCTGAACGCGAGGAATCAGCAGGTGCCGGCGGTGGCGCGGAACACCTGGGTGCGCTCCCCGGACAACGGACGCACACGGACCTCCGGATCGGCGGCCGGGAGCCACACCGACTGGCCGCGGCGGAGTTCGACCTGCTCGCCGTCGTCGGCCGTCACCAGTAGGCCACCGGCGGTGCACAGCAGGATCTGCGGGCCGACGTCGTGGACGGCGACCTCGCCGCCGTCCCCGGCCTCCCATTCGATCCGCGACAGCTCGAACTCCGGCGCGTCGGTGCGATACACCGACAGGCGCTCCTCGCGTTCGCCGCTCTGGACCGGCATCTCGCCGCACGCGAAGTCGACGACGCGCAGCAGCTCCGGCACGTCGACGTGCTTCGGGGTCAGCCCGCAGCGCAGGATGTTGTCCGAGTTCGCCAGGATCTCGACGGCGGTGCCGTGCAGGTACAGGTGCAGATTGCCGGCGGGCAGGTAGATCGCCTCGCCCGCACTGAGGGTGAGGCGGTTGAGCAGCAGCGCGGCGAGCACCCCCGCGTCGCGCGGATGCGATTCGCCGAGCTCCAGGATGGTCCGGCATTCGACGTCGAACTCGCCGCGTTCCTGGACGTGCTTCACACACGAATCGAGAACCTCGGGCAGCAGCTCGTCGAGCGCGGCCTGCGGCAGCGTGATCCAGGTGGTGAACAGCGCGCGCAGCCCTGCCGGATCCGGCTGGGCCTCCAGCAGCACCGCGTACTTCGCCAGCCCCGGCGTCTCGATCGCCTTCAGCAGCGCGATCGTGCGTTCCGGGTCGCGGAAGCCCGCCAGCGCGTGGAACTCCGTCAGCGCGCAGACCAGTTCCGGTTTGGCCGTCGGGTCCGGGTAGTTGCGGTTCGAGGCGTCGCGCGGGATCCCGGCCGACTCCTCACGCGCGTACCCCTCCGCCGCCTGCGCGGCCGACGGGTGCGCCTGCATCGAAAGCGGCTCCTCGGCGGCGAGGATTTTCAGCAGAAACGGCAGCCTTCCGCCCCAGCGGTCGGCGCAGGTCGTGCCGAGCTGGCCGACCGGATCGGCTTCGACGAGCTCCAGCAGGCTCCGCTCGGTGCCGTCGGGGCCGATGACGTGGGACGGGTCGCCGGGGTGAGCGCCCATCCACAGTTCCGCCTCCGGATGCGGCGCCGGCACCGGGCGCCCCAGCAGCTCGGGGATCGTCGTTCTGGACCCCCACGCGTAGGGCCGCACGGCATTGCGCAGCAGCTCCACTGTCACCTCAACTCCTCGCCGGGCACGGGTGGTGCCGGCCCTCATTGCTTACGTCGCGCTCGGGACTCACGCCGTTGCAGGCGTGTACCTCCCGGCGCCGCCGATGCTGCCGACGGCCAGCCCCAGATAGACCGCGGCCAGCTCGAAACGCAGCGCGAGAACGGCCGCACGCACGATCTCGTCCGTTTCGATCTCTTCGGCCGGGGCGATCACGTCGCCGCCGGGCAGCAGGTCTTCCGCCTGATAGCGGGCCGCCTCCGCGGCGGGCCCGGTCCGGACCGAGAGGAGCAGCACCCTCGGCGTCGCGCCGTCCCCCTCCTCAGGGTCCGCGAAAATATCGCGATCCACGCCGCCGGACAACGCCGCCCGCCGCAAAGCGGGCCTGGCCAGTGCCTGGCGGTAGTCCTCCACGTCACAGACGACGGCGGCGTGCGCGGCGAACGCGTGGGCCGCGTGCTCGCCGACGGCGACCGCGACCGGGTCCAGCCCCCACAGCAGCGGCTGGCGCTCGGCCAGCTTCAGCGCCATCGCCTTGGCCGGGTTCGCGAACGAATCCCTGGCCAGGTAATCCTTCTCGGCCTCCGCGTCGAGCTGGTCCGCGAGCTGCTCCAGGTCGGCCACCAGCAGGCCGAGCGCGTTCGCGGTGAGCAGGGCGGCGGCGAGCCCGCGCGGGAACGCCATCTCCGGCGGGACCGGGAGCCTCGGCGCGAGCAGCAGCCCCTTGCCCGCGACGGCGGCCGCGACGGGTCCTTCGCCGGGCGCGGACAGCACGACGGTCGCCCCGAACCGGGCGGCGCGTTCCAGGGAGGCGGCCAGCTCGCGGTCACCGGCGTCGTCCGTGTGCGCGAAGACCACGTCGAGCGCGCCGATCCAGCTCGGCACCACCTCGGCGACGACCACCGGCACCGGGCACGACGGGGTCAGGAGCGCGGCGACCAGCCGGGTCAGCGTCCGGCTGACCCCCGGCCGGTCGATCAGCACGAGCGAGCGCGGGCGCCCGACGTCCAGGCGATCGCTCAGCTCGAGTTCGGCCGCGGCTTCGGCGGTCGCCCGGACCTGGGCGCCCGCCATGGCGGCGGCACGGAGAAGCCCCGCGGTGTCGGCCTCGGCCAGCCTCGCGGGATCGTCGAGCAGGGACTCGTCAGGGACCGTCGGCATGGGCGCCATCCGGGGTCGTCGGCTCGGTGGCTTCGTCCAGCAACAGTACCGGGATTCCATCACGGACCGGATACACGCGACCGCATTCCGTGCAGGTCAGCGCGTCGGCCTCCGGGTCGGCCGTCGTCCCCGGCCGCAGCGGCGCGTGATCGGGGGACGGGCAGGCCAGGATCTCCAGCAACTGTGCGTCGAACGTGACGGCCATGGTTACTCCCTACCTGTGGGACGTCTCTATGTGCGTTTTCACGACACATTCGTTACCCACGGACGATCGCCAATACGTCTTCGGTCAGTGCCCGGACGGCCTCGGCGTCGGCGGCCTCGACGTTCAGGCGGAGCAGCGGCTCGGTGTTGGACGGACGCAGGTTGAACCAGCCGCCGCCGGGAAGCTGCACGGTGAGCCCGTCCAGTTCGTCGATTTCGACGCCGTCGCGGGCGCCGAACGCGTCCTTGACCGCCATCATGCGCGCGACCTGGTCGTCGACGGTGGAGTTGATCTCACCGGAAGCCGAGTAGCGCGAGTACTCCGCTGTCAGCTCGGACAGCGGGCCCGTCTGCTCGCCGAGGGCGGCGAGCACGTGCAGCGCGGCCAGCATGCCGGTGTCGGCACGCCAGAAGTCGCGGAAGTAGTAGTGGGCGGAGTGCTCCCCGCCGAAGATCGCGCCGCTCTTGGCCATCTCGGCCTTGATGAACGAGTGCCCGACCCGGGTGCGCACCGGCTTGCCGCCGTGCTCGGCGACGATCTCCGGGACGCCCTTCGACGTGATCAGGTTGTGGATGATGGTGCCGCCCGGCTCCTTCTCCAGCTCGCGGATCGCGACCAGCGCGGTGATGGCGCTCGGCGAGACCGGCTCGCCGCGCTCGTCGACGACGAAGCAGCGGTCCGCGTCGCCGTCGAAGGCGAGGCCCGCGTCGGCGCCTTCCTCGCGCACCCTCGCCTGGAGGTCGACGATGTTCTTCGGGTCGAGCGGGTTGGCCTCGTGGTTCGGGAAGTTGCCGTCGAGTTCGAAGTACATCGGGACGACCTCGATGGGCAGGCCCGCGAAAACCGTCGGAACGGTGTAGCCGCCCATGCCGTTGCCGGCGTCGACGACGACCTTCAGCGGACGGCTGCCCGAGAGGTCGACGAGCTTGCGCAAGTACGCCGCGTAGTCCGCGAGGACGTCCTTCTCGGTCACCGAACCGCGCTGGCCCTCGAAGGCGGGCACACCCTGCTCGACGGTGTCGCGGATCTCCGCGAGGCCGGAGTCCTGGCCGACGGGGGCGGCGCCCGAGCGGCACAGCTTGATGCCGTTGTACTTCGCCGGGTTGTGGCTGGCGGTGAACATGGCGCCCGGCAGGTTGAGCGACCCGGACGCGAAGTACAGCTGGTCGGTGCTGGCGAGGCCGATCGACACGACGTCGAGGCCCTGCGAGGTCACGCCGTCGGCGAACGCGGCGGACAGCTCGGGCGAGGAGTCGCGCATGTCGTGGCCGATCACCACGGAGTCGGACTCCGGCTTGATCAACAGGGCGAACGCCGATCCGAGGTCGCGGACGAGTGCCGCGTCCAGCTGCTCACCGACCACGCCGCGAATGTCGTAGGCCTTCACGATGCCCGAAAGGTCTGGCACGCCTGCTCCCCGCCAATAGTCTCGTTACAACGCCCTCTGGCGCGCTCGAAAGCCTACCGGCGAGCCCTCGCGTCAGGCGCGGCCGGGCAGGACGCGCAGGTGGCCACGCCTGCCCGAGGGGCCCTCGGGTTCGGGCTCGGGCGCGGGCTTGTCGGACCGGCCCGCCTCGCGCACGGCCTCGGCCAGCGCGGTCAGCTCGTCGGCGGACGGGTCCGGGGCGGCGAAGGCCCCTTCGTGCCGGACGACTTCCCAGCCCTTGGGCACGGTCAGCCGGAGGGCGTGCGCCTCGCAGAGGTCATAGGAGTGCGGCTCGCTCGCGGTGGCCAGTGGGCCCACCACGGCTGTCGAATCACTGTAGGCATACGTGAGCGTGGCGACAGCGGGCTCGAGACAACCCGTTCGCGAACACTTTCGTACGCTCCGCACGATCGAGAACGATAGCGCGTCGCGGGCCGGTCGTACCGGCGACACGCGCTTTGAATCGCCGAGCGCGTACCCTTCGGTGCGTGGCGACGGCTCGTGATTCCCGACAGCGACGGCGGATGCGACGGGACCGGCACGGCCGGGGCCTGCGCGGAGCGCTGTATCCGTCGACCCTTCCCGCCGCCGCTAGCAGGGCGGAAAGGTTCGACGCGCTGGTTTTGGACGCGCTCGAACCGATCGAGGCGCGCTGGCGGCACGAGCTGACGAAGCTCGACGTCGCCGTCGACGACGTCCCCGAAGTTCGCTCGGATGGCGCACCGACCGGAGTGGACGGCGTGCTGCACGACGGCGCCGTTCCGCTCTCGCGGCTCGTGCCCGCCGGCGTCGACCGCGCCGGCCTCCCGACGCGGGCCCGCATCGTCCTCTACCGCCGCCCACTCGAAGCGCGCGCGAAGGACCCCGGCGAACTCGCGGAACTCGTCCACGACGTCCTCGTCGAACAGGTCGCGGGCTACCTCGGCGTCGAACCCGACGTCATCGAAGGCGAATAACCCTCACCTCCGCACCCCAGCCCCCGCCCTTCCCTGGGGGGCGTCCCCAGCCCAGTGTATCGCGGGCGCGGCGACGGGACCTGCGGAAACGGCGCTGGAGCGCCGAGTTGTCCACAAGGGGAAGGCGCTGTGGACAACTCAGGGTTCGGCGTCTTGGAGAGGGCCGGAGGGTTCCCAATGTCGCATTTGCGACGCTGAGCGACCCGAATGCGACATTGGGAACCCCGAGCCGTGACGACCGGGCCTACCGTCGGAGGCGATGTCGCCAATGGGTCGGTGGGGACGCTGAGCGACCCAAATGCCACATTGGGGACATCCGAGCCCAAACCCAGCGGCGGAAGCCCGGCGACCCGAGGCCTTCAGGACAACGAGCCCCAAGCGCAGCGGACAGAAGCGCAAGCAGGACCGAGACAAGCGCTCAAGAAACCGAAGAACGCCTCCGCGTAGGAACGGCCGTCAGCAGCGTGAACAGCACCGCGGCCACCTGCGCCAGCAGCAACAGGTTCCGCGTGGTCCCCTGGTGCTCCACCACGACCTCCGACGGCGTGGGCGGAACCGAGACCGCCACCTGATGCCCCCACGCCCGCACGATCGGCACCGCCTTGCCGTCCACGCTCGCCTGCCAGCCCGCCTCGAACTCCGCGGCCAGCACGAGCAGCCGCCCGGTCGGTCCTTCCGAGACGCGCACCCGCACGTCCGGCAGCCCGGCTTGCACCGGCGCCACCCCGGGCGACGCTCCGGGCGCGCCCTTCCCGGTCACGGCCGCCTGAGCCAGTTCCGGCGAGATCAGCGCCACCTGCCCGCCGGCGGGCAGCAGGCGCAGCACCGGACGCCCGTCCGAGGTCGGTGCGGCCGGGGCGACCAGGTCACGCGCGAGTTCGACAAAGGCACCGCCGTCCGCGCCGCTCGGCAGGACGACATACGAGACCCCCGAGGCCAAAGCGGCCGCGAAGGCCTGCTTGACGGCGTCCGGCGAGCCTCGCAGGAGGTCCCGGCGCCACGTGGCGAGCCGATCGGCGCTGCCCGGCGTCGGCGCGAACTCGTCGTCGCCGAAAGTCGGCAACCGCCCACCGGTCTGCCGGGCGAGGTCACCGATCACCAGCACCGAGCGGCCACTCGAAGCCAGCTCCGCGGAAACCTCCGGAGCCAGCGAGGGACGCTCGCCCGCCCGCAACGGCCCTTCCCGTCCGGCGACGACCGCACCGGTCGCCAGCGCCAGCAGCACTAGCACCCCCGCCACGGCCGTCACCTTCGCCAGCCACGGCGCGGGATCGACCCCGGATCCGCCTCGCTGCCAGGTCGCCAGCACCGTCCACAACAGACCGGCGCTGATCACCAGCAACGGCACCCCGGCGTATCCGGTCGCGTGCGCGCCGCCCGACATCGGCGTCACGGCAACGAACCGCACCGCCACGAGCCCGAGCACACCCAGCACGACGACCGCGGCACCGCCGCCGGCGCCCTTCGACGGCCGGACCACCAGCGCGACGATCGCGGCGGCGACCAGCGCCACCCCGATCGGCCAGGCACCGGGACCGCCCGGGTCCAGTCCGGCGAGGTCGGCCCCGGACGCGGCCGTGGCACCGCCACCGAGCCCGTGCAGCAGCAGTTCCGGATGCCGCAGCAGCACACTCGGCCACGGCAGCAGCAACGCCAGCGGCAGGAACACCACGATGCCGACCGAAGCGATCCGCCGCGCGAGCCCGGTCGGCGACGGCAGCACCACGAACCCGATCAGCAACCCGACCAGCGCCAGCGCGTGCGCCAGCGGTGAGAAGGCGCCGATCAGCGCCAGCCCGATCGCGCTCAGCGCGGAAACGTGCAGCCATCGCGAGTCCGCGCGGACGAGCAGCCCGACGATGCCCGCGATCACCAGGGGCAGCAGCAGATGCACGACGACGACGTCGAGCCGCCCCTGCGCGACCGAAGCGGTGGCCGCGGGGAGCACGCCGTACGCGGCCGCGACGACGGCCCGAACCCAGCGACGCACGCGAAGGTGCCGAGTGGCGGCGTACGCGCTCAGGGCGGCGAGCGGGATGTCACCGATCAGCAGGATCGCGACCAGTGCCGCCGGCCCGCCGATCGGTGTGAAGATCGCGCCGAGCGTGCCCAGCACCGGCAACGTCGCGGGCGCGGGGCTCGCCGTCCCGCCCGCGATCGCGTGCCACGGCGCGAGATACGACGACCAGATCTCGCCGAGCCCGCCGACCGGCAGCAGCTTCCCGCCGAAAAGGTCCAGCCCGAGCCGGGAACCGTTGATCACGAAGGCGAGGGCCGTCAGCACCACGAGCATGATCACCGGCGGGGCGAACACGGTCGCGCCCAGGACGCGTTTCCGGTCCACCTCGACGAACACGAGTTCCGGTTCCGGCCGCCGCCCGCCGTCCCGGGGCACCGGCGACGGTTTCGGCCCCTCCTCCGGAGCCGTGGGCTTTTCGGGAATCGCGACCGCGACGACCCCGCTGGGCCGCCGCAGCCCCGTCCCCCGCGAGCCGACACCGCGCATCGCCCCCGCGGGCAGCGCGCCGGGACCGACCGGGCGATCCTGTCCGGCCTTCACCGCCTCCGGCGGGATCCAGGCCCCTCCCTGATCGACGCTCTCCGGCACCGTCCCGAGGGCGAAATCCCGTTCCACGCCACGCCGGACGAGACCGACGACACCGGCGCGCACCGCGTTGCGCACCCGCGTCATCCGGCCGGTGAACAACCCGCGGACGTGGCCCGGCCGATCGCTCTTCCGGCGTTCGGCGCGGGCCGCGCGCAGTCCGCCGCGGCCGCGCAGCAGGTACCAGGTGGCCCCGAGCTCCGCGCCCGCCTCGCCGGTACGCCGCAGCACCAGGAACGCGAGCGCCCGCAGCACCGCGAACAGCGGAATTCGAAAAAGACCGAACCAAAAGGACAGTGGCGAGCAGTTGACGAGGAACACGCGCAGCCCGTGCGCGCGGTTCGCCGTCGCGAGGGAAAGACCGAGGGCGCCCGGTTCGCGCTGTCCGGTGCTGAGCGCGCGAGCGTGCCGGAGCCGGGCCGCCGGCACCGAAAGCACGCGGCCGCCCGCGGCGTTGGCACGCCAGCCGAAGTCGAGATCCTCGCGCAGCAAGGGAAAGCGCGGATCGTAGCCGCCGAGTTCGTGCCAAGCTTCCCGCCGCACCAGCGATCCCGCGCTCGGCACGGCGAGCACGGCGGTGTCGTTCTCGTCCGGTGAGATCTGCTGCCGGTGGCCGATGGAGTCGGTCGACAACCCGGCTTCGACGATGAGCCGCGGGTCGCTCCAGTCGACCGCGAGCGGGCCGAGCACCGTCGCCTCGGGCTCGTTTTCGGCCGCTGCCAACAGGTTTTCGAGACAGTCGGGTTCCGGCGCGCAGTCGTCGTGCAGCAGCCAGAGCCAGCCACCGGGATCACCCCAGCGTTCGACGGCGTGCTCGACGGCCTCACCGACGGCGGCGCCGAAGCCGACATCACGGGAAAGTGTGAGGATTCCGTCCAAGACCGGCGCTTCGCCGACGGACGCCGCGTCGGCGAGGATCTTCGCCGTCCCGTCGGTGGATCCGGTGTCGACCGCGAGGACGTGCCGCGGCCGGACCCCGCTGCGCCGCAGCGCGGAAAGCGCCAGTGGCAACCAGTTCTCGCCGTCGTGACAGACCACAATGGCCAGAACGGGGACCGTGCGCAACACAGGTGACGCGGCAGTGCGGGACAACGGGCACTCCAGATGTGGCGGCGAAGTCGAGTGCCGCCACCCTACGACGCGACCCTGTCACCCGTTGGTGGCCCCACTATGTGGAAGCGGGCGTAAGCGATCTCCGGCGCGCACAGGCCACCGGAGATCGCCGTCACACAGCTCGCTTTTTCAGTTTCCTACGCTCACGTTCGGAGAGCCCGCCCCAAATACCGAACCGCTCGTCATGCGCGAGGGCGTACTCGAGGCACTCGTCCTTGACCTCGCAACCGAGGCAGATCCGCTTGGCTTCACGGGTGGAGCCGCCCTTCTCGGGGAAGAACGCCTCCGGGTCCGTCTGCGCGCAGAGGGCCCGTTCCTGCCAGTCCTGCTCTTCCGCGGAGGCATCGTCGAAAAGCTCGGTGAGATCGCCCAGTTGCTGCTCCGGGACCTCACCCCAACCCACGACTTGCCCCCATTCCCTTCCATCTGCTTCCAACCGCACGTCCGCCTCCTCGCTGTCCACGCACTCCCCAGGCTGGCGGTGTTGAAACACCATCCGCCGCCCCCTTCCAGCGACGAATGACATCACTGTGATTACACCCGTGTAGTGCGGTCAGGTCAAGCGGAGTAGCGAGTTCGGGGGATACCCGCGCGTAGAAGCGCAAGGGGACACGCCGAGAACTTCACATCGGGCATACGGAAGACTGGAGGGGTGCAGAGATCAGCAGTGCGGCCAAGCCCGATCTTCCTCGGCATCCTCGCGGTCACCGTCCTGGGCGGTGTACTGGCGGCTTTCGGTGACACGACGACGATTTCCAGCCAGGAGTACGACCCGCTCATCATCACCGGCGTCGTCCTGCTCGTCGCCGGCGGCTGGGTCGCGTCACTGACGCTGCACGAGTTCGGTCACGCGATGGTGGCGTTCCGCGGCGGCGACCACAGCGTCGCCCACAAGGGTTACCTGTCCATGGACGTCCGGAAATACACGGATCCGGCACTGTCCATCATCCTGCCGTTGGTATTCCTCTTCATCGGCGGCATCCCGCTGCCTGGTGGCGCGGTGTGGATCGAACACGGGCGCCTGCGGTCACGCGGCGTCCAGTCGTGGGTGTCGCTCGCCGGCCCGCTGAGCAACCTCGGTGTCGGTGTCCTGCTGACCCTCGTCGTCGCGCTCGTGCCGATGGCGAGCGGACTAGTGATCGGACTTTCGTTCCTGGCGCTGCTTCAGATCGTCACGTTCATCCTGAACATCCTGCCGATCCCCGGCCTCGACGGCTGGGGCGCGATCGAGCCCTACCTTTCGCCCGGCGCGCGCGAGTTCGGCGCGAAAGCCCGGCCGTGGGCGCCGATCGTGCTGTTCGCCGTGCTGTTCCTCGTACCCGGAGCCAGCTCGTTGCTGTGGCAGGGGTCCTTCGCGGTCTTCGACACCGTCGGCGGGTTCAAGCTCGCGGCCATGTACGGCCAGGACGCGTTCATGTTCTGGAAGTGAGCTCGCCCTCAGGGTGCGCGGTGAACCACTCGTGCGCCCGCTTCCAGACGCGTTTGAGGCCGGACCGCTCGCCGAGATAGTCGCCTGCCATGCCGACGACCGGCAGCTTCCCGAGCGCACGGTGGAAAAGGCGGCCCCGGGGACGCTTCTCCAGTTCGTCGACGATGCCCAGCAGACCACGGCCGAGTCGCCACAACGTGCCGGCGGCGGCCTTCAGGGTGATCTTCCCGTGCTTCTTCTTCGCGTCGTCGAGCTCTTCGGTGAGCTTCGCCGCTTCGTCGTCTTCGGCGGCCTTGTCGTGTTCGGCGTGTTTGCCCGCCGCGATCACCGGATCGATGTCGCGTTCGAAAAGGACCCACGCGATCAGCCGGACCCGGGCGCCGACGTCGGTCACGCCGTACTCCCCCGCGATCGCGCACAGCAACACCCCCTGCGCCGCCGAGCCGAGCGCGTCCTGCACGGGCAGCCGGTCGGCCAGCGCGCCGCCGAGGCCGGGGATCGCGGTGATCAGCGCGGTGAACCGGCCGACCCGGTTCACCCACCAGTCCGTCCGCTGGTAGTTCGACATCTCGGCCCACGCCGCGGTGCCGGGCACCTTGACCGAGGTGATCCCGTTGAGCAGCTTGTCCTTCAGCCCGGGCTCGACGCCGTCGAGGTCCTCGTGGCGACGCCCCCTGGCCTGGAGGCCGAACGGATCCGCGTCACGCAGCGCGTCGACCATCGGCCCGCAGGCGCGGACGAAAGGTCGCAGCACCGCCACGACCTGACGGTCCGAAATCGCTTCACCCACTGCTAGCTCCCTTCGCCGCCCTGCCAAGACCGCCACCCAGCGCCAGTGCTCCCGGCAGCGCCCCGCCGCCGATCAGCAGCAAGGCCCGCCAGTCCTGTATCAGCACCAGATCACCACCGGGCCCGGTCGCGCCCACTCCGAGTACGACTAGTACCCAGACGAGCAGCGGAATCACCGAAAAGGAGGGCCGCACCACTTTCGCGGTCGCCCGCACCAGCAGCGGGGTGGTGATCACCGCGAGCACCACGGTCACCGGCATGGGCGCGTCCCCGAGCTTCGGCAGCACGATCCCGTCGAGCCGGAGCGGCAGGAAGAACAGTTCGAGCAGTCCGAGCAGGAACGCGTCGAAGGTCAGCAGGGCCAGCAGCAGACGCTGCCGCGAGGTGAGCGGCGCGGAAGGCACTGTCACTTCGCGAGTCCCCCGAACAGGTCGGCCGCGGCGCCTTCGGCCGGTCCGTGGGCGAGCACGAAGTACTCGTTCGGGATGATCGGCTGCGCGACGTCGTTGCTCAGCGCGAAGTGATCCGCGAGATGCGGCGGAGCGGGCACGCTGACCTGGGTCTCGTGCGCCCGCAGCGCGGCCGCCTTCGCCGGGATGTGCGCGCCGACGTCGAGGACGGTCGTGATGGTCTCGTCCGGCGTCACCGGCAGTTCGCCGTCTTCGGGGACCCGGAACGGGGAGCGCCCGCGCAGCGCGGCGAGGCCCGCCGCGACGGCGTCGCGGGAAGAAACCGTGTGGAAGACCCGCTCGACCGACACGGCCTTCGGCGCCGCGGCCATCGTGACCTCGTGCGCACGGATGTGGTCGGGGTGCCCGTAGCCCCCGAAGGCGTCATACGTGACGACGACCTGGGGCCGGACCTCGTCGAGGATCTCGGCGAGCTGAGCCGCCTGCTCGTCGAGGTCGCCGCCGGAGAACGCGCGCGGGTGGGCGGCCGACGGCGTCCCGGCCATTCCCGAGTCACGCCAGCGGCCGATGCCACCGAGATACCGGTGCCGCGTGACGCCCAGCGCCGCGCAGGCCGACGCCAGCTCGCCCGCGCGGTAGCCGCCGAGCTGGTCCGAGGCCCACGAACCGAGACCGTCGAGGGACGGCGGGATGATCTCGCCTTCCTCACCGAGAGTGCACGTGACAACGGTCACTTCGGCGCCTTCGGCGGCGTAACGCGCGATGGTGCCACCGGTGGTGATGCTCTCGTCGTCCGGATGGGCGTGCACGAGCAGCAATTTGGGCAGATCGGAGATCACGGCTTGAAGACTAATTCGAACACGGCGCGCTTTCCTTTATAGGGTGTCGGGAACGGAAGGCCCGAGCACCGACCTTAGTCGGGCGACTCTCGGTTATCCTCGCGCACGTCCGAGGCATGCTTTACCGCCGAGGACGCATTAGTAGGGCACGGGCACTGCGCCGTGACCATATGTACCCCCACGAAGGGCATCTTGGTGAGCACTGAAGCAGCATCGTCGGACCTCGGCGGCGTGTCG
Source organism: Amycolatopsis coloradensis (assembly GCF_037997115.1). Lineage (NCBI taxonomy): Bacteria > Bacillati > Actinomycetota > Actinomycetes > Pseudonocardiales > Pseudonocardiaceae > Amycolatopsis > Amycolatopsis coloradensis. The sequence continues at coordinate 2,837,000 of NZ_CP150484.1, read as the reverse complement.
GGTTCGGTTCTGTCCATCTCCGACCTGAGCGTCTCGTTCCCGACCGACGAGGGCGTGGTCAACGCCGTCAAGGGCATCGGTTTCGACGTCAAACCGGGCGAGATCGTCGCGGTGGTCGGCGAGTCCGGTTCCGGCAAGTCGGTGACCTCGATGTCGGTGCTCGGGCTGCTCCCGAAGACGAGCCGGATCGCGGGCGAGCTCCGCCTCGGCGACCGCAACCTGGCCGACCTCAAGGAGAAGGACCTCCAGAAGATCCGCGGCAACCAGGTCGCGATGATCTTCCAGGAGCCGATGACCGCGCTGAACCCGGTCTACACCGTCGGCTGGCAGCTGCGCGAGGCGCTCCGCTCGCACCAGGACATCTCGAAGGAAGCCGCCGACAAGCGCGCCATCGAGCTGCTGGAGATGGTCGGCATCCCGAACCCGCCGCTGCGCTTCAAGCAGTACCCGCACCAGCTCTCCGGCGGTCTGCGGCAGCGCGTCGTCATCGCGATGGCGATCTCGTGCGACCCGAAGGTCATCATCGCCGACGAGCCGACCACGGCGCTCGACGTCACCGTACAGGCGGAGATCCTCGGCCTGCTGCGCAAGCTGCGTGACACCCTCAACACCGCGATCGTGCTGATCACGCACGACATGGGTGTCGTCGCCGACCTCGCCGACCGCGTGGTCGTGATGTACCAGGGCAACATCGTCGAAGAGGCGCCGGTGCGCGAGCTGTTCGCGTCGCCGTCGCAGGAGTACACCCGCAAGCTGCTCGCCGCGGTCCCCGTGCTCGGCCAGCGTCCGGAAGGCCGCCGCCTGCTCGAGGAGGGCATCTCCGCCGACAGCGACGAGGCCACGAAGATCGCCGAGGAGATCCGGCTCGAGGACTCCGAGCTCGCCGCGGTGATCGAGGAGAACGCGCCCGCGCTCGAGATCAAGAACCTCGTGCTGGAGTACCCCGGCCGTCGCGGCCAGGCGAAGAACCGGGCGGTGGACGACGTCTCGCTGAGCATCGCCAAGGGCGAGATCGTCGGCCTGGTCGGCGAGTCCGGTTCCGGCAAGTCGACCGTCGGCCGGTGCGCGATCCGCCTGCTGACCCCGACCGCGGGCACCGTGTCGATCGCGGGCAAGGACATCACGAACATGTCGAACAAGGAGCTGCGCCCGCTGCGCCGCTACTTCTCGATCGTGTTCCAGGACCCGGCGTCCACACTGGACCCGAAGATGACCATCGGCGAATCGATCGCCGAGCCGATGGTGCTGCACAAGTTCCTGCAGGGCAAGGCCCTGAACGAGCGCGTGGCGTCCCTTTTGGACAAGGTCGAGCTCGGCGGCCACTACCGCAACCGCTACCCGCACGAGCTGTCCGGCGGCCAGCGCCAGCGCGTCGCCATCGCGCGGGCGCTCTCGCTCGACCCGGCGCTGCTGATCGCGGACGAGCCGACCTCGGCGCTGGACGTGTCGGTGCAGGCGCGGGTGCTGGACCTGTTCCTGGACCTGCAGCGCTCGCTGCAGTTCGCCTGCCTGTTCATCAGCCACGACCTCGCCGTCGTCGACCTGCTGGCCGACCGCGTCGCGGTGATGCAGCACGGCAAGCTGGTCGAGGTCGGCACGCGTGACCAGGTGCTGCACTCGCCGCGCGAGGACTACACCCGTCGTCTGCTGTCGGCCGCCCCGGTCGCGGACCCGGTGCTGCAGGCCGAGCGGCGTGCGGCCTGGGAGGCGGGCAAGCTGGCCCCGGTGGCCGACTGACGTTTCCGTGAAGGCCTCCTTCCCTACCCTCAAAGTAGGGAAGGAGGCCTNTCGAACGAACGGATCGAGATCCCCTTCCCTCGGCTGAGCCGAGGGAAGGGGGCCTTCACGCGCTAAAGAGGGCCTTACGCCTTCTGGCGGCGCTGCCGCGGGTCGAAAGCGTCCCGCAGGCCGTCACCGATGAAGTTGATCGTCAGCGAGATCAGCACCAGCACGACGAACGGGCCGAAGAACAGCGCCGGCCGCGCCTGGAGCTGCGCGTAGTTCTCGAGGATGACCCGGCCGAGCGACGTGTCCGGCAGCTGCACCCCGAGCCCGATGAACGACAGTGCCGCCTCGATCAGCACGGCCTGCGCGATCGCGAGGGTCGCGTTGACCGTGATGAGGCCGACCATGTTCGGCACCAGGTGCTTGAACACGATGTGGAACGTCCCGGCGCCGGACGCGCGGGCGGCGTCCACGAACTCGCGCTGGGACAGCGACATCGACTCGGCCCTGGCGATACGGGCGATCGGCATCCAGCCGAAGGCCGCCAGCACCATCGCGACGATGTACCAGGTACCGCCGCCGAACACCTTGGCCAGGATGGCGGCCGCGGCGATCTGCGGAACGATCAGGAACAGGTCCGTCACGCGGGATATCGCCGAGTCGGTGAAGCCGCGGAGGTACCCCGCCATGGCACCGAAAACGGTTCCGATGGTGGTGGCGACGAGCGACACGATGAGCGCGATCAGCAGCGAGTACTGGGTGCCGCGCAGGATCTGCGACACCATTTCCTTGCCGACCTGCGTCGTGCCGAGCGGGTAATCCGCGCTGGGCTTGGCGAAGGACGGGAAGGAACTGTCCTCGTAGCTGTACGGCCAGAAGATCGGCATGATCAGCACGGTGAGCACGAGCAGCAGCAAGACCGCCGTGCAGATCATCGCCAGCTTGTGCCGCAGGAACTTGCGCAGGACCAGCTTGCCCTGACTCTGCGGCTCGGGCAGCGCCTCGGGCGGAAGCGTGCCATCGGCGGGCTTGGAACCTTCCGCCGCGATAAGGGAGTTCAAGTCAGCCAACGCGAATCCTCGGGTCCAGGATGCCGTACATCAGGTCGGCGATCAGGTTGGCGACGATGATGCTGCTGGCGATGAGCACCAGCCACCCCATCATCACCTGTGTGTCGCTCTTGGTCACGGCTTCGACGAGCAGCTTGCCCATGCCATTCCAGTTGAACACCGTCTCGGTGATGATCGCGCCCGAGAGCACGGCACCGAAGTTGACGGAGAACAGCGTGGTCACCGGGATGAGCGCGTTCCGGAAGGCGTGGCGGAAGATGACCCGGCCGTTGGCGAGTCCCTTGGCGCGCGCGGTCCGCACGTAGTCCGCGTTCAGCGTCTCCAGCATCGAAGCGCGCTGGAACCGGCTGTACGCGGCGAAGCTGATCGCCATGATGGACAGCGTCGGCAACAGGTACGCGCCGACATAACTCGCCAGGAAACCGCCTGGACCGTCGAAATTCAGCGATTCCGGGCTCGTGGTGCGGATCCACGGGTTACCGAGCACATCGGACAGTCCCAGGTCCCGGACCCAGCCGTTGAACTCGATCGCGTAGCGCTTGAGCACGATGGCGACACAGAAGATCGGCATCGAGAACAGCAGGAAGGCCAGCGTGGTGGCGATGTAGTCGATGATCGAGTACTGCTTGACCGCCGCGACCACACCGACGAGGACGCCGAGGACGAGCGCGAGGATCTCGGCGCCGACGACGAGCTTCAAGGTGACCTCGAACGCGTCCATGACCTTCGGGAACACCGGGGCCTGCGCGTTGCCCTGTGCGATGGAAACGCCCCAGTCGCCGGTGACGAAGTTGCCGAGCCATGTGAAGTACCGGGGCACGATGCTCTGGTCGAGGCCGAGCTGCGAAGCCATCTGCGCGATGGCTTCCTTGCTCATGGCCGGGTTGCTCTTCATCTCGGCGAGCGGGTCACCGGTGCCGGCGACCATGACGAAACACAGGAAAGTCCCGACCAGCAGGACGGGAATCGATATCGCCAGACGGCGAAGAATGTAGATCACCAGGTTCAACGAACTGCTCCTCATCCGGGCCTGGCCGCCGAAGTGCTGGACCGCTGCCCGGTTGTCCACCGTAGTGGCGGTAACCCTACGGTCAACAGCTACTTCCGGCGGGTACGGGGCCCGGCTTGTGGCCGGACCCCGTACCACCAGGATCGCGTAAGCGAGTGGTGAAAAAGCGGGGCGGAAGCCTTACTTCTTCTGCTCCCACTCACCGACGTTCCACAGGACACCGTTGTACGACTGCATGTAGGTGCGGTCGATGCCCTTGAACGCCCACATGGACGGGGTCTGGAACAGCGGCAGCGTCGCGTACTCGTCCGCGATCGCCTGGTCGGCCTTCTGGTAGTTCTCCAGCTGAACGGCCTCGTCGGTGGCCTTCACGGCCGCCTCGAAGGACTCGTCGATCGTCTTGTTCGACAGGCCCTGGTAGTTCTGGCTGCTGTCGTCGACACGGGTGATGTAGATCGACTTCTGCTCGGCCTTGAACGGAGCGGCGGACCAGCCGAAGAGCGCGGCGTCGTAGTCGCTGGCCGCGAGACGGCCACCCTTCAGGAAGTTGGCGTCCTGGTCGTCCGTGATCTCGATACCGGCGGCCTTGGCCTGCGAGATGATGATCTCGACGGTCTGCTGACGGCGGGTGTTCTGGTTGTGCGAGATCTTGAACGACGCGCGCTGGCCGTTCTTGGCGAAGATACCGTCGCCACCCTTGACCCAGCCGGCGTCGGTCAGCGTCTTGGCCGCGGCCTCGGCGCCCAGACCGGCCTTGCTGCTGTACAGGTCCTTGAAGCCCTGCTCGCCCGGCATGAACACGATGCTGTTCAGCGGGGTCGCGTCGGCCTGGACCTCCTTCAGCAGCTTGTCGGTGATCTCCTGGCGGTTGACGACCTCGAAGAACGCCTTGCGCAGGTCCTTGTCCTTGAACATGCGCTTGTAGTTGAGGTCGATGTGCTCGAAGGTCAGCTGCGAGGCCGAACCGTAGGTGATGCCCTGGGCGGCGAGGCCCTTCATGGTGTTCGCCGCGGTGGCGTCCGGCTGGGTCGAAGCGGCGATGTCGATCTCACCGTTCTGCAGCGCGGTCGCCATGGCCTTGGTGTCCTCCATCGCCTTCACGACGATCTTGGAGGGGCCACCCTTGCCACCGATCCAGTTCGGGTTCTTCTCGAGCGTGACGGCCTTCTGGTTGGCGTCGAACGCGGTGATCTTGTACGGACCCGAAGCCGGCATGTTCTCGGCCTTGAAGCCCTTGAAGCCGTTGGTCCAGAAATCACCGGCCTTCGCCAGCTGGGCCGCGTCGCTGGTCGGCGTCAGCTTGGTGATGTCGGCGACGCCCGAGTTCTTCTCGACGATGTGCGCGGGCATGATCGCGGTCGAGTTGAACAGACCCTTGTAGTCCAGGTACGGCTCGGTGTACTTGGTCTCGAAGGTCAGGTCGTCCTTACAGGTCGCCTCGTTGATCAGCTGGTAGCCGGTCGTCGAAGCGGCGAGGAAGGCCTGCTTGCCGTCGGAGGTCTTCGCCTTGCCGGAGTGCGCCAGCCACGACAGGTACATGTCGTCGCAGTCGAACGCCTCGTTGTCCGACCACTTGACGTTCGGCTTGATCTTGTAGACGACGGTCTGCGGCGACTTGGAGGTGACCTCCCAGGAGTCGAACACGTCGTTGTTCAGCAGCACCTTGTTGTTGCCGTCGAGCACATCGGCACCCGCGAGCACGGCGGTCAGGATGTAGGTGTTGTACGACGTGTTGGTGTCAGGCGTGTCGTTGTTGTAGCCCGAGTACCCGTCGTCGATACCCACCGTGACGGTGCCTTCGTACCCCGGGGTGTCCGCGAGCTTGAAGTTTTCGCCGTTCTGCGCCTTGCCGGTCGCCATGCTCTTGATGTCGGTCGACGACCCGTTCGGGTCGGTACTGCCGCTGTCGCCACCGCTGCATGCGCTCAGCACAAGCGCGGAGGCCGCGACCAGCGACCAGGCGGAGACTGCCTTGGACTTCCTCATGAAGTGTGCCCTCCTAGCACTGGGTTCCTGAGATCGGAACAGGACCCCACACCGCTCCGGTGAGATGGCCCGGAGCTTATGACACGCCAAGCAACACTCATTTGGCGCACTGCGGGTGCACGCTAGAAAGGAAATGCACGAACAGTCACCAGTTCCGGGGCGATCGTGACCAAAGGGTAACTTGCGGCTGACATCAAGAAATACAGTGGTTACCTTGAGGAATCAGTCCACCACTCGAACGTGCCGGGAAAGGTCACCCTCCAGGGTCCGGCTCGGACTCGAAACGGCTACTTCGGACCCCGTGTCCAGTTCACCGCGGACCCGAAAGGGCCCACCATAGGAGGACCTGCGGTTACTCCGGAAATACCAGAGCCGATGGCGAGGGTATCGGCCAGCTGGAACAACGGAATGGCAACATTCCGACGCCACAATTCCGGTTCCAGGGCCGAAAGCGCGTCGGCCACCGGGGTGGCGCCGGTCAGCGCGGCGTCGATCGGGGCCTGCAGGGCCGGGTCGCAGAAGCCCAGCGGGTTCCCCGGGACGACGGCCTTGGTCTTGTCGGTGAGCTGATCCGGACGGCAGCCGAAGGTGGACGCCAGCGCCGAAGCGACGTCCGCACCGCCGGTGACCTGGCCGATCACCGCGATGTCGATACCGACGTTGCCCGCGCCCTCCGGCGTCGTCTGCTGGATCCCGTTGAGCACCGGCATGGCCAGCATCGTCGAGAAGAGCTCCCTCGGCTGCGGGGCGATCGCGTTGACCTCGATCCCCGCGGCCACCAGTTGCGCCGTCAGCTCCTTGGCGATCGTCGCGTACGGCTCCTGTTTGGCGGGCGAGGCCACGACCAGCGAAAGGTTCTTCCCGTTCTTCCGCCAGGTGCCCGCTTCCTTGGTGTATCCGGCGGATTTGAGCAGTTCCTCGCCCTTGGCGGGATCCGCCGCCGACGGCGGGCCAGGGGCCGGGATCGTCGGCTGGAAACCGGGTGCCGACGGGACGCGGACCTGCGCGTCGGCGCGGAGCTTGTCGGACGGGCCGCCGTCGGTCGCCTCGGTGATCAGCTTGCCGCGGTCGATCAGCGCGGTGACGCCTTCGCGCACCTGGGGATCCGACAGCGTCGAGCTCACCGGCCGCAGGAGGATCTGCGCGACCGTGGGACGCGCGACCGTGTGCAGCTGGACGGCGGAGCCGAGCTCGCCGAGCCGTTTGAGGCCGGTGCCGTCGGTCCTGGTCATCGCGAACTGGTCGTTGCCGCTGCGCAGGGCGGCCAGTGTGCCGTCCTGATCGGCCGCACGGAGCACGATCCGGTCGAGGGCGGAGGGTTTCTCCCAATAGCGCTCGTTGCGCTCCAGGGTGATCTCTCCGCGCGCGGTGTCGAGTCCCTTGATCGAGTACGGGCCGCCCACCGCCGGGAACGTCGTCGCCAGCGCGCCCTGCCACCCGTTCGGGGCGTCCTTGAGCAGATGCGCGGGCAGGAGGTTGCCGAAGAGCGTCTGCCAGCCCGGATACGGCTTCGCGAAGGTGACCTCGACCCGCTTGCCGCCTTCACGCGACTGGATATCCGAGATCAGCCGGTAGCCGGCGGCGCCGATGACGCCCGGCTGGTCGCGCATCGCCTCGCGGAGATAGGCGAAGTCCTCGGCGGCGATCGGCGCGCTGTCGGACCAGGAGGCGTCCGGGCGGATCGTGTACGCGACCGTGAACGGCTGCTGCGAGACGACCTCGGCCGACTTCATCAGGTTCTTGTCCAGCTCGAAGCTTCCGTCGTCCTTCGGGCGGAACACCGACGGGAGCAGCAGTTGCGAAAGCGCCGACGTGACCTGGGAAGCGTCGGCGAGGTTGTGCGGGTTGTAGCCACCGAGGACGTCGTCGACACCCACGACCACCTGCGAAGGCGTCTTCGTGGTCGACGTGCTCACCGGGGAGGCCGAGGAGCTGACCACGGGCGGGGGTGGGGTGTTGCTGCAGGCGGCGAGGAGCACGGCCGCGCACGCCAGCATGGACGCCGCTGTGGTCGGTGACCGCACGCCTGGATCCTCCTGGTTTGTCCCTCGCCTGGTCGCCATAGAGCTATCACGCCGGCCATGGCCTCGGCAGCGAGATTCCCATATCGGCCCGGCCGTCGCCCGACCGGATGCCGTCCTCCTCCGGTGGACGTCCGGGAGACCCCCGGGGTTCCTGCCGGGCCGAAGCTTTTCGAAGACGCCGAAGCGCGCCCTTCCGGCAATCGGTTCCGCAAACCCGGAACATTCCGGAACGGCTGCGGGAATGTTCGCCACCGCACGATTGATGACCGAAACGATCGCGACCGGGAGTCCTATCCGGACGCATTTAGCGTCTTTTGTTTCGCGTCCGCCCGGAACCGGTTCGCCGCCCGGCGCGCGTGGCCGCTCCGTCGCCGTTCCGTCCGGGGTGTTCCGGTGATGTGAACACCGTCCGAAAAGGAGATCGGCTTTCCATCGAAATTGTCGGGAAAGGACCTTTCTTTAACGAAGAACGCCCGTCCGAATACGGTGCGTGACCACATTTGGCCCCGAAAACGCCGGAGGGCGCCTACTCACGGTGAGTGAGCAGGCGTCGACGACGTCGTCCAGCAGATCGGGCTCGTCGGGAGCGAGCTCTTTCGCCTTCCGGAGCAGNAGTGGATCAAGCAGAACCGGGACGAGGCCGTGCGGATCATGGCCAAACGCGGCGCCTACTCACGGTGAGTGAGCAGGCGCCCTCCGGCGCGGGACGAGCGGGGTCAGCCGCGGTTCTTGTTGCGGTTGCGCTCCTTGGCGCGCTGGTTGACGTCCAGCGTGACCTTGCGGATCCGGACGACGTCGGGGGCGACCTCGACGCACTCGTCGACGGAGCAGAACTCCAGCGCCTCCTCCAGGCCCATCTTGCGCGGGCGGGCCAGCGTCTCCATCACGTCGGCGGAGGACTGACGCATGTTGGTCAGCTTCTTCTCCTTGGTGATGTTGATGTCGAGGTCTTCGGCACGCGGGTTCTCGCCCACGACCATGCCCTCGTACACCTCGGCGCCAGGCTCCACGAAGAAGGTGCCGCGGTCGGCCAGCTGGATCATCGCGTACGCGGTGATCGGACCGGACCGGTCGGCGACCAGCGAACCGGAGTGACGGGTGCGGATCTCGCCCGCCCACGGGAAGTACCCCTCGAACACGTGGTTCGCGATACCGGTGCCGCGGGTCTCGGTGAGGAAGTCGGTGCGGAAGCCGATCAGGCCGCGCGCCGGGAGGACGTAGTCGAGCTTGATGCGGCCGGTGCCGTGCCCGCCCATGTGCTCCATGCGGCCCTTGCGGGCGGCCAGCAGCTGCGTGATGCCGCCGAGGTGCTCCTCCGGGGAGTCGATCGACAGCCGCTCGAACGGCTCGTGCAGCTTGCCGTCGATCATCTTCGTGACCACCTGCGGCTTGCCGACGGTCAGCTCGAAGCCCTCGCGGCGCATCTGCTCGACGAGAATGGCCAGCGCCAGCTCGCCACGCCCCTGGACCTCCCAGGTGTCGGGACGCTCGGTCGGCAGGACGCGGATCGAGACGTTACCGATCAGCTCCTGGTCCAGGCGCGCCTTCACCAGGCGGGCGGTGACCTTGTCGCCGCCGCTGCGACCGGCCAGCGGCGAGGTGTTGACACCGATGGTCATCGAGATGGCGGGCTCGTCGACGGCGATCCGGGGCAGCGCCTCCGGGTTCTCGACGTCGGCGAGGGTGTCGCCGATGGTGATCTCCGGGATACCGGCGATGGCGACCAGCTCGCCCGCGCTCGCCTCGGTCGCCGGGACGCGGTTGAGCGCCTCGGTGACCAGCAGTTCGGAGATGCGGACGTTCTGGATGCTGCCGTCCTCGCGCATCCAGGCCACCGTCTGGCCCTTGCGCAGGCTGCCGGAGTGGATGCGGATCAGCGCGATCCGGCCGAGGAAGTTGGAGGCGTCGAGGTTGGTGACCAGTGCGCGCAGCGGGCCTTCGCGGTCGGCGAAGGGCGGCGGCACGTGGCGCATCAGGGTCTCGAACAGCGGGTCGAGGTTCTCGCTCTCGGGCACCGCGCCGTCGGCGGGCTGCTCGAGGCTCGCCTTGCCCGCACGCGCGGAGGCGAAGACGACCGGAAGGTCGAGGATCGCGTCGAGGTCGGCGTCCTCGATGTCACCGGCCAGGTCGAGCAGGAGGTCGTGGGTCTCTTCGACGACCTCGGAGATCCGGGCGTCGGGCCGGTCGGTCTTGTTGACGACCAGGATCACCGGCAGGCCGGCTTCGAGGGTCTTGCGCAGCACGAACCGGGTCTGCGGGAGCGGGCCCTCGCTGGCGTCGACCAGCAGCACGACCCCGTCGACCATGGACAGGCCGCGCTCGACCTCGCCGCCGAAGTCGGCGTGACCGGGGGTGTCGATGACGTTGATCGTCACCATGCCCTCTTCGGTCTTGCGGCGGATGGAGGTGTTCTTCGCGAGAATGGTGATGCCCTTTTCCCGCTCGAGCTCCCCGGAGTCCATCACGCGATCGACGAGTTCGGCGCGTTCCTCGAAGGCGCCGGACTGCCGGAGCATCGCGTCGACGAGGGTCGTCTTGCCGTGGTCGACGTGTGCGACGATGGCGACGTTGCGCAGGTCGGGCCGGGTCTTGCCGGACGAGCGGCCGGCATCGACTGCGGTGGCGCTGGCTGCGGGCACGCGAAGGCTCCAAAGGTTTCAAGTTCGGGTGTGGTGCCCGCGCTCGCGCGTTCGAGACACGCCTGGCCGACTTTGGCCATACGCGGACCACACCAGGATACCTGTAGCCCGACTGTGAGCAGCCCCACGCCCCCAGATCGGTTAGGCTCACCTAACGTGTAGAGGTCGCCGACGCCGGTCGGAGAAGGAGCGCGAGTGGGCAAGAAACTACCCGACGACCCGCACAAGCTCGTGCGCAAATGGATGAAGTCCGGCAAGGTCAAGAAGAAATGCTGCCGGTCGAAGTCAAGGTGCGGCAAATGCCCCGTCCTCGCCCTGAAAAAGGCGAAGACGAAGATCGCGAAGGCCGCTTAGAAGATCGTCAATGAACCACCGCCTCGTTGATCGCCCGCAGTTCCGGCGCGGTGCGGGTCGGCGAGAACTCGATCACCTCGTAGGCGGCCATGTGCTTGATCGAGAAGGGGTCGGTCGCGAGGATCGCGTCCAGCTTTCCCCTGGCCATGGGCTTGGTGATGATCACGCCGCCGATGCGCGGGTTGCGCCTGCCGGAGGCGAGGAAATTGCCGTGTTCGTACTGTTTGGTCAGCCAGTCGGCGTGGTCCGGGAGCACGTAGTCGATTTCTTCGATGGGCGCGGTGTAGGTCAGCAGGACGACAAACATGAGTCGAAGGTAGACCCGCGGCGCCAATATGACGGGTGTACTGCCTCGGCTGATATGAAGTGTTGACGCTCCACGCCCGTAATGAGTGAAACCACCCGCGGTTCGTCCTGTAGGATGAGCCACATGCGCGCGCAGAACGCCCAGTGGTGGCCGCCCTCCGGCGGCCCCGAAGTCCTGCGCTGAGCCAGACGAGCGCACCACCAGGCCGCCCCACCGGGCGGCCTTTTTCGTGCCCGGACCCTGGGGCGGCCCGAATCCGGAAGGAAGAAGGCAGATGATCAGGTTGTCCGGGATCACCCCGTCCGGCCACGTCCACGTCGGGAACCACCTGGGGGCCATCCGGCGCTGGGCGGACGAGGGCGGGCCGGACGACCTGTACTTCGTCTCCGACCTGCACGCCATGACCAACTCGCACAATCCGGCGAAGCTGCGTTCGATGGCGTCCGAACAGCTGGCCGTGCTGATCGCGGCCGGGATCGAGCCGGACCGCGTGTTCGTGCAATCCGACATCGCCCGCGAGCTGGGCGCCCTCAACTGGGTTCTGGAGTGCACCTGCAACTACGGCGAGGCCGCCAGGATGATCCAGTTCAAGGAGAAGTCGAAGGGCCGGGCCGGGGTGCGGCTGTCCCTGCTGACCTATCCGGTGCTGATGGCGGCCGACATCCTGCTGCAGGGCGCGGACGAGGTCCCGGTCGGCGAGGACCAGCGGCAGCACGTCGAGCTGGCGAGAACGCTGGCGAAGCGGTTCAACACCACCTACGGCGACGTGTTCACCATGCCGAAGGCGGTGCTGCCGCCCGCCGGCGCGCGGGTCATGGACCTCGCCGAGCCGACGCGGAAGATGTCGAAGTCGACGAAGGAAGAGGCGGGGGTGATCTTCGTCCTCGACGAGCCCGACCAGGTCCGCCGGAAGGTCAAGCGCGCGAAGACCGACGGCGGGTCGAAACCGGCCTACGCGCCGGAAACCCGGCCGGGGATGGCGAACCTGCTGGACATCCTCGCGGCGTGCGTCAAGGAGAAGCCCGAGGACCTCGCCGACCGGTTCGACTCCTACGGCCAGGTCAAGGAGGCCGTCGCCGAGGCGCTGATCGAGGAGTTGCGGCCGGTCCGGGAGCGCGCGCTGGCACTGCTGGCGGACCCGGGTGAGCTGGAGCGGGTGCGCAAGGCGGGTGCCGTCCGGGCGGCGGAACGGGGCGAGCACCGGCTCCAGTCCGCGCTGCGGCTCATCGGCGCCGGCTGAAGGTCCGTGAAGGCCTCCTTCCCCGCTTTCGGGGTCAGGGTCCCGGCAAAGTCGTGTTCACGCTGCCCAAGTGGGTGGTGAAGGGCCCGTCACGGCGGCCTGACACTTCTCGACTGTCCACAGGGGACACCTTGGGGATGGCCGTGCCCGATTCGGGCGTTTTGCGAAGGGGTCGTGAGTGATAAAGAGGGTTAGAACCGTCCTTATCACTCACGAACCCGATCAAAACCGTATAGATAAGCATCAAACGGACATCCGCCTTCCCCTCTGGCGTCCTTTGTGGACATCGTCCGTTCAGGGCCTCTGTCATCCGTTCGGGAGGTCCAGTTCGAATCACCAAGAACGGCACCGGCCAGCGTTTAGGCGACTTCGCCGGGACCCTGACTCTCAAGGTAGGGAAGGAGGCCTTCACGGACTTGCGAGCAGGGTGTGCAGGGCGGGCAGGAGGACCCGGTCGGCGGGCAGCCAGTCGAGGTCGTCGAGTTCCTGCGCGGAGATCCACCGGACGTCCTCGTGCTCCACGGCTCGCGGCTCTTCCCCCGCGCTGACCAGCGAAGCGGCGTAGATCCGCAGCACCTTGCCCTTCGGCAGCGGCACGTCTTCGCCGACCCGGCCCGCAACCGTCACGGCGACGTCCAGCTCCTCCAGGCATTCCCGGGCCAGAGCGGCTTCGTCGCTTTCGCCGTCCTCGACCCGTCCGCCCGGCAGTTCCCATTGCCCGGCGTGGTCGGCGGGCCAAGCCCGCTGCTGCGCCAGGAGCTGTCCGTTCCGCACGATGGCGGCGCCCACGATCACCACGCGCTCACCCTACGACCGCGCCTTCACGCGCCAGGCCGCGCCGCCTGCCAGACGACCTGGAAACGTGCCCCGCCATCGGGTGACTCACCGACGCGGACGCGGCCCCCTCGGCGCCGGACGGCCTCCGCGACCATCGCCAGCCCCAGCCCGGTGCCGCCGGACGACCGGGCCCGCGAATCGGACACGCGGTAGAACCGGTCGAACACCCGCTCCCGGTGTTCGGGCGCGATCCCCGGCCCGTCGTCGTCGACCACCACCCGCACGGTGGACCGCGCCGCCAGCACCGACACCACGATCTGGCCCCGCGCGTACCGGCAGGCGTTGCGCAGCAGGTTGCTCAGCACCAGTTCGACCTCGGCGTGCGTGGCCAGCGCCCACGCGGTCCCGACCGTGCCGCTCACCCGGATCTCCGGCGCGCCGGCGGGCATCCGCGCGACCGCGGCCCGCACCTCGCTCACCAGCTCGACGGGTTCCGCGGGCGGGACCTCCCCCGCGTCCGACCTCGCCAGCGCCAGCAGCCCGTCGAGCAGCGCGGAGAGCCGTTCCGCCTCCTCCAGGATGTCGGCGAGTGTCTCCTGCGAAAGGTCGGGATCGGGATTGGCGACGGCGACCTCGGCCTGCACGCGGATCGACGCGACCGGCGACCGGAGCTCGTGCGCGGCGTCCCCGGTGAACCGGCGAAGCCGTTCGGCACCTTCCTCCTGCCTGGCCAGCAACGCGTTGAACTCCTCCGCCAGCGCGCGGAGTTCGTCGTGCGAATCCGGGAGCGGCAGCCGCGCGCCGGGCGGGAGCACCCGCACCGACCCGCGCATCCGCGCCACCGGCCGCAGCGCGAACCGCACCAGCAGCCACGTCGCGATCCCCGCACCCACCGCGCCGACGGACGCGACCACGAACAGCCACAGCCCGCCGGAGTGCACAGCGGTCCCGAAGCCGACCAAGCCCGCACCCGCGACGACGAGCCGTTGCTGCCCGTCGGGTGCGGTGACCACGGTGCCCGCCCACCGCCAGCTGTGCTCACCGCCGGTCGTGACGGGTTCGCCCGCCTTCAGCGCGCGGACGTCGGAAGGGCCGAGGTTCGCGGGCGGGAGGCCGTCCACCGGGCCGCCGCCGGTGTCGAGGACGCGGACGGTGACCGCCGATCCCGACGGCGCCCGTCCCGCGGCGACGTCGGCCTTCGCGGTTTCCAGCTGGGCACTCAGCTCGTCGTCGACCGAGCCGATCAGCAGCGGCTGGAGATTGTCCCCCGCGACCGCCGCCAGCCCGAGCAGGAAGCCGAGCGTGACCGTGGCCGTGAGCAGGGTGATCCGGACCTCCAGCGATCGGCGGCGCCACCAAGACGGCGAGCCGATCACCCCTGTCCCGCCGGGGCGATCACTTCGTCGAGCTGCGGATCCGAGGCCAGGTAACCGTGCCCGCGCACGGTCCGGACCAGTGCGCCCGCGCCGACCGCGTCGAGTTTGCGGCGCACGTAGCCGACGTAGACCTCGACGACGTTCCGGGTCGCGGCCTGCTCGTCACCCCAGACGGCGCGCAGCAGCTCGTCCTTGGTGACGACCGTTCCCGCCCGGCCCGCCAGCACCTCCAGCAGCGCGAACTCACGGGGGCTGAACGCCACCTCGATACCGTCGTAGCGGACCTGCCGCAGGCTCCGGTCGACTTCGAGCGCGCCGATGCGCAGCGGCCCGCGGATGGCGTCCGGCGAGGCCCGCCGCAGCACCGCACGCACCTGCGCGACCAGGACGACGAACGAGAACGGTTTCACAAGGTAGCCGTCGGCACCGAGGTCGAGGCCGTCCGCCTGGTCGACCTCGCCGTCCTTCGCCGAAATCATCAGTACCGGTGTGGTGACACCGAGGGCGCGAAGGCGTTCGAGCACGCGATAGCCGGAAAGACCGGGGAGCATGATGTCGAGCAGGACGACGTCGAAGGAGCCCGTCTGCGCGAGCCGCAGGCCGCTGGGCCCGTCGGCCGCCGTGACCACGTCCATGTCCTCGGCGCGCAGGCCCCGCTGCAACGCCTTGCGCACGCCGGGCTCGTCGTCGACCACCAGTACTCGAGGTTTCACGCCCCTCATCATTCACGCTTCGACCAGCTCACGCGCGACCTCTCAGCGCCATCTCAGCTCCGGCGGCGGAGTCTGAGTGGTGTCTCAGCGTTTCCGGGGAAGCGTTGTCGCCAAGACCCGAGCACACTGGGGTTCGGGGAAACAGGGAGAGACAGCATGGATCCGAAGAGGAAGGCCATCACCGCGGCGGTGGTGGGGACGGCTCTCGGCGTCGGCGGGCTCGTCGTCGTCGCGATGCCGGCCACCGCGGGCGACGCGCCCGTCTTGCCGCAGATCAGTGCCGAAGAGCTGGTGCAGTCGACGCTCACCGCGAAGCCGTCTGCGTTCGACGGGAAGGTCAAGGTCAGCAACGACCTCGGCCTGCCACAGGTCGGCAGCGCACTGCCCGGTGTCTCGGCGCTCGACATCGACTCGGCGCAGGTTTCGACCGACGGCGCGGGCAAGAGCAAGATCTCGCTCACCGAGGGCTCCAGCCAGCAGACCATCGTCCGGAACGGCCAGAGCGTCTGGGAGTACGACTCCAAGGACAATTCGGCCACCAAGGTGACCATCCCGGCCGATCTGGCCAAGGAGCACCAGGACAAGGCCCAGGCCGTCGACCCGGTCACGGTCGCCTCCGAACTGCTCGGCAAGGTGCGCGAGAGCAGCACGATCGCCGTCGACGGGACGGCCTCGGTGGCGAACCGGGCCGCGTACGAACTGGTGCTGACCCCGAAGCCGACCGAGCGGACCCTCCTGCGCGAGATCCGCGTCGCGATCGACGACCAGACCCGGATGCCGCTGCGGGTCACGGTGCTGGCCAACGGCACCTCCGCCCCGGCGTTCGAGGCTTCGTTCAGCGAGATCAACTTCGCGAACCAGCCCGCGTCGAACTTCGAGTTCACCCCGCCCAAGGGCGCGAAGGTGACCGAGAAGACCGCCGAGCTCGACCCGAAGAACCGTGAGCTGGCCGAGCAGGCGAAGTCCGAGCTCAAGGTCGTCGGCGACGGCTGGGACACCGCGATCACCGGCAAGATCCCGGCCGACGCGCTGGCGAAGGCCGGCGAGGCCAAGGACGAGCAGGGCCGTCAGGTCGACCCGAAGGCGCTGCTTTCGCGGTTCGCCAAGCCGGTCAGCGGTGCCTGGGGCAGCGGCTGGCTGGTGACCACCAAGGTCGGCAGCGGCGTGCTGACCGACGACGGCCGCTACGCCGCCGGCGCGGTGCCGGAGCAGGTCCTCTTCGAGGCCTTGGCCGCGAAGTGACCACCACGTTCGAAGCCGGAGCGGACGCTTCCCAGGAGGCGTCCGCTCCGGCGGTACCCATGGCGGCCCGCACCAGGGGCCTGCGCAAGGTCTACGGCCGCACGGTGGCCGTGGACCACGTCGATCTCGACGTTCCCGAAGGCGCCGTGCTGGGGATGCTCGGCTCCAACGGTTCGGGCAAGACGACGACCATCAGGATGCTGCTCGGTCTCGTGCGGCCCACCGAAGGCGAGGTCGAACTCTTCGGCAAACGGATGCCCGATGAGGCGGCGCACGCGCTGCCCGACGTCGGCGCGCTGGTCGAAGGGCCGGGTTTCCACCCTTTTCTCTCCGGGCGGGAGAACCTGCTGCGCGTGGCCGCGGCCGAACCGCGGCTGGCCACGGCGGGGATCCCCGGAGCGGTCGACGCGGCACTTGAGCGCGTCGGCCTGACCGGCGCCGCCACCCGGCGCTACAAGGGCTATTCGCTGGGGATGAAGCAGCGGATGGGCCTGGCGAGCGCGCTGCTCGTACCGAGGCGGATGGTCGTGCTCGACGAGCCGACGAACGGCCTCGACCCGGCGGGCACCAGGGAGATCCGCCGGATCATCGGCGAACTGCACGCCGACGGCGTCACCGTGCTGGTGTCGTCGCATCTGCTGGCCGAGGTCGAGGCGACCTGTACGCACGTCGCGGTGCTCCAGTCCGGGAACGTGATCGCCCAGGGCGAGCTCGCGGAACTGCTGGAGTCGGGGAACGCGGCGCTGCTGGTGCGGACGCCGGACGCCGAACTCGCGGTGGAGACGTTGCGGGAGAACAGGATCGGCAGCAGGCTCACACCGGACGGCGTCCGCGTCGACCTGACCGCCGCCGAAGCCCCCGACGTGCTGCGTCATCTGGTGACGGCCGGGGTGGCCGTGCACGAGGCGGCGAGGGCGCGGACCGGACTCGAAGACCTGTTCGCCAGGCTGACCCAGCCGGAGTCCACTGTAGACGGTGAGGGGGAGTCGTGACCCACGCTCTGGCCGCGGCACCCGCGGCACGGACCGGGCAGGACAGCGTCGGCCTGCTCCGGTTGTACCGCGCCGAACTCCGCTGGATCTTCCGGCGGCCTCGCACGCTCGCCGTACTGGGCCTGCTCGCGCTGATCCCGGTGATCATCGGGGTCGCGCTGACGTTCGTCGACGCTTCGGAAACGAGCGGCGGACAGGACGGTGCGCTGCTCGCTTCCGCGGTGAACAACGGATTCATCCTGCCGGTCGCCGCGCTGACCATGACACTGGGGCTGCTGCTCCCGCTCGCTTCGGCGATGGCCGGGGCGGACGCGATCGCCGGCGAGGCGGCCCACGGGACGCTGCGCGGCTGGCTGATCGCGCCGGTCGGCCGGGGCAGGCTGCTCGCGATCAAGGCGTTCGGCGTCGCGACGGTTTCGACGATCGCCGTACTGGCCATGACGTTCACCGGTTTCGTCACCGGCCTGCTCATCAGCGGCACCGACTCGATGTTCACCCTCACCGGCTCGACGCTGAGCGTCTGGGACGCGCTGGGCCGCGTCCTGCTCGTGGCCGCGTGGGTGATCCTGCAACTGTGGGCGGTCGGCGCGGTCGCGCTGGCGATCTCGGCGTTCACCGAACATCCGATGCTGGTCGTCGCTTCGGTGCTGGCCGGGACGATCGTGTTCACCATCCTCGGTTTCCTGGACGCGGTGTCGTGGCTGCATCCGTTCCTGCTCAACGAGAACTGGTCGCAGGCGCCCGCATCGGTGCTGATGGACCCGGTGGACACCGCGATGCTCGGCGAAGGCGCGCTGCGCGCCGCCTGCTACATCGCCATCGGGCTTTCGATCGCCTACGCGCGCCTCACGACGCGGGACGGCTGACCCCGACGTGGGCTGAAAGGGCCCTTCACCGCATGCGACGTGGTGAAGGGCCCTTTCGTCGCGTGAGACGAGGGGAAAGTCCCCTTCAGCCCACGAGGGCGACACCGTCCGGGTCCAGAGCGAGGCGCACGGTGTCACCGGGGCGCAGATCGGCGGTGACCGGCGCGACCGCGTCCACAGTGGACAGATCGCCGCCGGGAGCGACGACGAGCCGCACGTGCTCCCGCCGATGCACGACGGCGACGACCTCGCCCTCGACACCCTCCTGGGTGACCCGCAGACCGTGCGGCCGCAGCCCCAGCCGCACCGCGCCGTCCTCGACGTCGGGCAGCGTGACCTCGCCGAGCACGGTCCGCACCGTCCCTCCCGACGCCTCGCCGTCGACGAAGGTGGTCACGCCGAGGAACCGCGCCACGTCCTCGTCCACCGGCTGCCGCCAGACGCGGCGTACCGCGCCCTCCTGCCGGATCTCCCCGTCGTCGAGCACGGCGACCCGGTCGGCGAGCGTGAACGCCTCCTCCTGATCGTGCGTGACCAGCAGCGCGGTGATCTTGCTGCGCCGCAACAGGGCCGCGAGGTCGATCGCCAGCTGTTCGCGCAGCCCGGCGTCCAAACCGGACAGTGGTTCGTCCAGCAGCAGCAACCGTGGTTCCGGCGCGAGCGCGCGGGCCAGCGCCACCCGCTGCGCCTGCCCGCCGGACAGCTCGGTCACCCTCCGCCGCTCGTAACCGGCCAGCCCGACCAGATCGAGCAGCGCCCGGATCCGTCCGGCGTGCTCGGCGCGGGGGACGTCGTGCATCCGCAGCCCGAACGCGATGTTGGCGGCGACGTCCTTGTGCGGGAACAACTGCCCGTCCTGGAACACCAGCCCGAACTCCCGCCGGTGCACCGGGACACCGGAGAGGTCCTCGCCGTCCCACCGCACGGTGCCCGACGTCAGCGGCTCCAGACCGGTGATCGCCCGCAGCAGTGTCGACTTCCCCGAACCGGACGGGCCGAGCAACGCCAGCACCTCGCCGTCGGCGATGTCCAGCCCGGCGCTCTTCACCGCCGCGAATGATCCATAGTGGACGGTCAGATCCCGTACCGACAGCGACACTAGAACTCCCCTACCGAATTCTGCCCGCGGACCGCGCCGAACCGGTCGATCAGCACCACCGCCACCACGGTCACGATCATGAGCAGCGCGCAGGCCGCGTAGGCCATCTGGTTGTTCAGCTCCCCCGGCCGCGAGATCAGCGTCGCGACGGCGACCGGCAACGTCGGCGCGTCCGGCCTGGCCAGGAAGCTCGTCGCGCCGAACTCGCCGAGCGCGACCACGTAACCGAAGCCTGCCGCCGCGACCAGAGAACGCGCCGTCAGCGGGAGATCGATCTCCCGCCACACCCGGCCGGGGCTCGCGCCGAGCGTCGACGCGGCCTGCCGCAGCCGGATGTCGACCGACCGCAGCACCGGCAGCACCATCCGCACGATCAGCGGGATGATCACCAGCGCCTGTGCGAGCGGCACCAGCAGCGGAGACGTCCGCAGGTCGCCGGGGAGCGCGTCGAGCGTGACGAGATAGCCGAAACCGACGGTCACCGCGGACACACCCAGCGGCAGCATGAGCGCGGCGTCCATCGTCTCGCCCATACCCCTGGCCAGCCTGCCCGGCGTGCGGCGCAACGCCACCAGCACGACCGAGGCCAGCACCCCGACGATCATCGCGAGCGCCGTCGCGTCGAACGCCGTCCGCAGCGACATCGACGCCGCGTCCCAGCCGGAAACCTGAAGGGCGCCACGGGAGCCGTGCCCGGCGAGCGCTTCGTACCCGGCGAGGCTCCAACCGTCCGAAGTGGACACGGACTCGACCAGCAACGCCACGATCGGCGTCATCAGGAGCGCGACCACCGCGAGCCCGGCGGACACCGCCCACCACTCGCCACCCCTCGGCCTCCGCGCGGTCTCGCTCCGCGAACGCAGCCGGACCGCGTTCTCCCTGCGCCGCCTCGCCAGCGCGCCGACGGCCAGCGCGGCGACGACGGCGGCGAACTGCACCAGCGACAACGCGGCCGCGCCGGAGAGGTCGAGCAGGTCGACCGTGCGCAGGTAGATCTCGGTCTCCAGGGTCCGGTACTTCGCCCCGCCGAGGATGAGCACGACACCGAAACTGGTGGCGCAGAACAGGAACACCACCGCGGCCGAAGACGCGACGGCCGGGGCGAGCGCGGGCAGCGTCACCGAGCGGAAGGCACGCCACGGCGACGCGCCGAGTGCCCGCGCCGCGGCAGGAGTGCGCGGATCGAGATGGCTCCACAGCCCGGAAACCGTGCGCGCGACGACGGCGACGTTGAAGAAGGCGTTGGCCAGCACCAGCGGCAGCAGCCCGCCGTCGGGCCAGAGGGCGCGGAACGCCAGGCCGACCACGACGGTCGGAAGCACGAACGGCACCAGCACGAGCGTCCGGACCAGCGAAACCCCCGGCAGCCGCACCCGCGCGAGCAGGAACGCGACCGGCAGGCCGGCCAGCACCGCCACGATCGTCGAGACCCCGGCACTGGCGACGGTGAATCCGGCGAGTTTCCAGGTCAGCGGGTCGCCGATGGCCGTGCCGACCCCGCCGGAGCCGAATCCGCGCGCGACGATCGCCGCGACCGGCCAGGCGAAGAACACCACGAGGAAACCGAGCGGCAGCACGGCGAGTGCGGCCAGCCCGGCCCCTCGAAACGTCGGCTTGGGCGCGCTCAGCCTTCGAGAAGTGTGCGCCACTGGGCGATCCACTGCTCGCGCCCGGCCTGGATCTTGGCCGGTTCGAGCGTCTTCGGCTGCTGCGGCTGCGGCGCGGCCTGTGCCCAGCCCTGCGGGAGCTCGACGCCCTGACGGGACGGGTACACGTACATGTTGCTCGCCACCGTCACCTGGAACTGCTGGGACAGCAGGAAATCCACGACCTTGCGGGCCTTCTCGACCTGCTTGCCGCCCTTCAGCACCCCCGCGTACTCGACCTGGCGGTAGCAGGTGTCCAGCAGTGCCTTCGTGCGCGGCTTGCCGTCGTCACCGATCTCGGCGGCGGGCGAAGAGGCGTAGGAGACGACGATCGGGCGCGGGCCCTTGCCCGAGGAACCGGAGAATTCCTTGGAGTAGGCCTCTTCCCAGCCGCTGACCGTCTTGAGCCCGTTGGCCTTCAGCTGCGTCCAGTACCCCTGCCAGCCCTGCTCGCCGAACTGGGCGACGGTGCCGAGCAGGAACGCCAGGCCGGGCGACGACGTCGCGGGGCTCTCGGCGACCATCAGGTCCTTGTACTTGGCGTCGGCCAGGTCCGCGAAGGACTTCGGCTCCGGGATCCCCTTGTCCGCGAAGTACCGGGTGTCGATGTTGACGCAGACGTCGCCGAGGTCGACCGCGGAGAGCCGGTGCTCGGGGTCGACGGAGTAGCGCTGCGGGCCTCGATCGGCCTCCGGGCTGGTGTACTGCTCGAAAACGCCCTCGGTGAGCGCGCGCGAGGCGAACGTCGAGTCGATGCCGTACGCGACGTCCCCGATCGGGTTCGCCTTGGTCAGCACCAGTTTGTTGGTCAGCGCGCCCGCGTCCCCCTGCTTGAGCACGGAGATCTTGATCCCGGACTGCCGCTCGAAAGCGTCGAGGACCTCCTGGGGCGCTAGCCACGAGTCGTGTGTCACGAGCGTGACCGTCGCCGGCGCCTGCGGGTCGTTCCCCGTGTTCCCGGAGAGCGAGCAGCCCGCGACGAGGGCGGCCACCGTGCCAGCCGCAACGACCGTGCGGAGGGCGCGTTTCATCTAGCCTCCTGCGTTCTTCAAGGGGGGACCCGTGGCAAACGTGCAGCGTAGCCGACGGCGTACCACCATGGAGTCATGGCGGAAATCTTGAACGACCAGCAGGCCGACGAAGCCGTGACCAAGCTCTCCGGGTGGACCCGCGACGGCGTGACGATCGAGCGGACGGCGAAGCTGCCGAGCTTCCCCAAGGCCATCGAAGCGGTGGACAAGGTGGCCGAATTGGCGGAGGCGGCCGACCACCATCCCGACATCGACATCCGCTGGCGGACGGTGACGTTCCGGCTCAGCACGCACTCCGCGGGAGGACTGACGGAAAAGGACTTCTCACTCGCGTCGCAGATCGACGGGGTACTCGACGGCATGTGACGTCCGCGACGATCGCGCCACGACTCCGCTTCTCGGACGTCATCCCGATAGGGACACAACGAGAAAGGACGAGTGATGACGCAAGCGATCGTGGTGGGGTTCTCGGCGTTCGGCGCGATGGTGGCGGCCGCTGCCGGAGTGCTCTGGTACACGGCGCGCGATCGGCATCACCAGCACGACCAGTGACCTTGGTCACACCGGCGTCCGGCAGGTAACGCGGAGCCTGATCAACGCGCTGTTCCCGGCGGAACTGTCGCTTCTCTCCCCCGGGGAACCGCCGTGAACAACGCCTCCATCACCGCCGCCCAGCGCGCCTGGGTGACCACGTTCGCCGCCGCCATCACACTGCTGACGATCGTCGTACTGGGCCTGCTCGGCTAACCCGAGTAGGCCTCGCGGGCGGCGACCAGCTCCGGAAGGTGCTTCGCCGCCCATTCACGACATGCCTCCATCGGCTCGAACAACGTCCGGCCGAGCGAGGTGAGCTCGTATTCCACCCGCGGCGGCGTCTCGTCGTACACCGTCCGCGTGATCATGCCGTCGCGCTCCAGCGCCCTCAGGGTCTCCGTGAGGACCTTCGGCGTGACTCCCCTCAAGGGCACCCGCAGTTCGGAGAACCGGCGCGGCCCTTCTTCCAGGCACTGCACGACCAGGCCCGCCCATTTGTCGCCGATCCGGAACGGGGTCAGGTTCGACGGGCAGCCGGGCGCGAACATGTCGGGACTCAGCGGCTTCATCCGTCCGAAGTTACCCTCGCCCACGCCGCCAGCTCGACCGCCGCTTCCCGGTAGGTGCGCGAACCGGTGGACATAGCGATCACCAGGTCGTACGCGTCGTCCTCCGGTGCGTCGAGGTCGTACCCGTTGAGGCCGTAGAAGACGAACGTCGCCATCCAGGACAGGCGTTTGTTGCCGTCGACGAGCGGATGGTTGCGCACGACCGACTCCAGCAGCACCGCCGCCTTCTCGTGCAGCGTCGGATAGGCGTCCTGCCCCATCAACGAGGACTGGGGCCGGTGCGCGGCGGAGTCGAGCAGCCCGAGATCGCGGATCTTGGGCACCCGGAGGTCCTCCGCGAGCGCCAGGAGGTCTTCGACGGTGAGGTACTCGATCACTGGGCGAGACGGTCGAGCAAGGCGGCGTAGCGCTCCCGGCCGTCCTTCGACAGCGCCCGGACCCGATCGTCGCGGACGCGGCGCGCGGCGGCCTCGGTGATGGCGCGGACCGTGGCTTCGTGCTTGCTCACGCCGTCGGCCTCCGCCAGCAGGGCGAGAGCGCGCTCCTGCTCGTCGTTCAACCTCAGGGTCATGGCCATGTCGTTGATGATACCACTCTGGTGGCAGAAGTCCCCTACGCCAACCTGCGTAGCCGCGAATGCCGCTTCCGGGCCGACGCCCTCCGCCGCCGCGAGCGGAACCCTTCAGAGGTCATCAGACCAGTGAGGAGTTCCACCATGAACCGTTCCACCGCCGCCGTCGCCAACGCCTTCTTCCTCTTCGTCGGCGTCGCGGGCCTGATCATCCAGATCGCTTCGGGCGTCCCCGGTTTCCCCGACATCCCGCCCGGCCCGTTCATCCTCGGCGTGACCGGGATCCTCGTGCTGACCCTGGCCGCCCAGTACCGGTGGATCCTCTTCCTCGGCGTCGCCGCGCCGGTGTTCATCCTCGTCGGCGCCCTGCTCGAAGGTTCGTTCTGGGGACGGCTCGCCGACATCGGCGACTTCGAGCCCTTCCTCGGGACCGTGCTGCTGATCGGCGGGGTGCTCGCCGCGGCGATCACCGGCGCCGTCGCCGTCTCGCACGCCTACCGCCGGGTCGCCGTGCAGTGAACCGGAAAAAGGGGACGATCGGAGGTTGCCCTGGCGGCCCCGTGACTCTTAGCTACTCGAACGAGTTTCTCCGAGAAGTGAGGGGTGTTCCATGGCAGGTCTGCGCAGACGTGAGGTGCTCGCGGGCGCGGTGGCACTGGCGGGCGCGGCGACGATCGGGCTGAACCCCGGCACCGCCGCCGCGGCCACGCAGCAACGTCCGGGCGCGCAGTTCCCGCCGTCGCTGGAATTCGGCGACTACCCGGTGGTCGCGCGAGTGCGGTCGCGGCGGGCGCTGGAGCACCTGCGGGTGCTCAGCGACAAGATCGGTCCCCGGATCGCCGGCACCGAAGGCGAACTGCGAGCCAAGGACTACATCGCGAAGGTGCTTCGGGACCTGCGCTACCAGGTCACGCTGCAGCCGTTCCCGATCGCCGACAAGTTCCTGGGCAGCCTGTCGATCGGGCGCGACAGCTGGCAGACCGGCTCGTCGCCGCAGGGCGCCCAGGACGTCACGCGCGAGGCCGTCGTCGTCGACGCCGGTGACGGCAGCACGCTGCCCGACGATCTGACCGGCAAGATCGTGCTGATCGCCGCCGTGGCCAACAAGGCCGACGCGTACCTGATGGCCGCGCAGCGCGGAGCGGACGCCGTGCTGCTCGGCCGGATCGGCGCCGACCCGGCACGGAAGCTGTCCGCGTTCTCCCCGACGCTCGCCACCCCGGTCACCATTCCGGTGCTCGGCCTGGCCCAGGTCCAGGTGGAGCGCCTGCGCGAACGGCTCGCCAAGGGCTCGGTCACGCTGAAGGCGACGGCCACCCACCACAAGAACCTGACGTCGTACAACGTCATCGCCGAGCGGCCGGCCACGTTCCCCGGCAAGGACGACGGCGTGGTCATGGTGACCGCGCACTACGACAGCGTCCCCGGCTCCCCCGGCGCCAACGACGACGGCAGCGGCACCGTGCTCTGCCTGGAACTGGCACGTGTCCTGCGGTACCTGCCGACGAACAAGACGCTGCGGTTCGCGCTGTGGGGCTCGGAGGAATACGGGCTGATCGGTTCGCGGCACTACGTCAAGAACCTGTCCGACCCGGAAGCCAAGCGGATCGCGGGCTGTTTCCAGAACGACATGGTCGCCACCAGCTGGGACCCGGCGATCACCTACTGGCTGCTTTCGGTCGACGGCGCCGACAACGCCACGACCGCCGCCGTCAACGCCGCCGCGAAGCGACTCGGCTACGACCCTCAGGTCAAGGGCCCGGTGGCGCGCGGTTCGAGCGACCACGTGCCGTTCTTCGAGCGCGGGATCGCTTCGGGCAACTTCAGCTGGCGCGGCGAATCCGGCCCGGCGCTGCTGGAGCCGACCTATCACACGCCGGAAGACACCATCAAGGACAACGTTTCCCTTGAGCGGCTTCAGGTTTCGCTGGAGCTGATCGGCTCGGCGGCGTACAGCCTGCTGCGGAAGTGAGCCGGGCCGGGTGTCCTCGATGCTCATCGAGGACACCCGGCGATCCTCAGCGTGTGTAGTCCACCGTTCCCAAGGCGATCGGGGCCGGGTTCTTCGCGACCCAGGCGACGGCGAGTTCGCTCAAGCGATCGAGGTGGCCGTCCGCGCCGCGGCCCGACCTGACCTGCTTGGCGATCTCCTTGGCCTCACGGAGTTCCTCGTCGCCCAGAGGCTCGCCCAGCGTCAGGAAACCCGGGAACGCGTCGGCCATCGCACGATAATCGCGATCCCAGTTCGCCCCGCCGTTCCGGAACATCTCGCCGGAGATCCGGCCGGTGACGCGGACGACCTCGCACTGCACTGTCGCGCCCGCACCCTTCGACGGCACGAGAAGCTCCCAAAGCGCTTTGTGCCGCTCCTGCCAGGTTCCGTCGGGCACGGCGATCGGCGACACCCCGTCGTGCTTCGACCGCCGGGCGACCGGCTCGACCCCGAAGATCCGGTACAGCTCACTGAGCGCGGCGTCGGTCTCTCCGAGGATGTCGCGGTTGAAGGTCTCGCGGTGGAACTCGAAACCACTACCGATCCGCTCGACCTTCCGGCGCATCTCGGGCGTGATGCTCGCTCCCCGGTCAAGCAGCATTTTCGCGATCTCGGCAGACTCGCGGAGATAGGCGTTTTCCGTACTGATCAGGCATCGCATCAGCAACGGGTCACCGCGCCTGTCGAGAATCCCGGTCGATGCCCCGTACTCGATCAGCACTCGCGCGGACTCGGTCCTCAGCCTCTCCACCGCCGCCTGAAGCGGCGTTTTCCCGGCGGTGTCGGCCGCATCGATGTCCGCGCCGAGCGAGAGCAGCAAAGGAATCTGCTTCGGGACACCGCGGGAAGCCCGCGCGTGAAGCGGGGTCCTGCCGTAGCTGTCCGGGGTGTCGACGGCGAGCCCCTGCCCGGTCAGCCAGACGATGAGCTCGTCCGGGCACTCCGGGAAACCGAGGGCGGTCCCTTTGGCATAGCCGCCGCGCGCGTCGATCTCGCATTTGCCGAAGACGGCTTTGAGGTCGTCCACCGACGCCGAGGTCAGCATCTCCTGGAAGTCCTTGGGCAGGGTCTTCCGCTTTCGTGCCATCGTGCTCGTCCCCTCAGTCGAACTTCGGGCGCAGCTGTTCGCGCATTTCCCGGAAGTTCTGCCTCGATGCTGGACCACTTGCAGGCCACGGGTGTGACACCTTCGGGTGAGTACGCGTACCCGTGCGCACTGCGAAACCCGTCACCGAACTCCAGGATCATCGCCAGCGATTCCCAGCCGTCCACCGGTCCCACGGCGTCGACCAACGACGTGATGAGTTCGGCGGTCACGACCAGCGCTCGAGTTCGGCGTCGATGCGCGGATCCGTGCGGACCCACACCTCACCGTCGGCGGCTCCCGGCGGGGCGTCCACGCGCTCGAGCCCGAGCCCCCGGACCAGCGTCAGGAGCTCGTCCCGAGCCTCGCCCGCGTCCTCGACCGTGTTGCCGTCGAAGAGGACGTAGTGCACATCCCAGCGATCGTTGTACCCGGAGTCGGCCCAGATCTCGCAGAAACGATCCACCGTCTCCCGGTCGAACGGCGCGGCCTCCTCATGACCACCGGCGGCGAACCCCTTCTCGATTTCCTCCGCGCTCCACCACGCCACTTCCTCCGAAACCGCGGCGGGGGTGAAGTCCTCCAGCGAGAGGAGGCCCTCCAGCAGCCAGCCGACCCCGGTGTCCCGGACGTCCAGCTGCGTCTCCTGCAACCGGGACACCAGTCCGTCCGCCATGGCGCAGGGTCCCGAGAAGGTGAAGACGCCGCTGGCGGCCACCACGGTGCCACCGTCCGGATGCGAGACGTTGAGCGTCGTGTCCGACTCCGGCACGTTCTTCACCATGGCGAGGAGGTCCGCCGGGACACCGTCGTACAGGGCCGCCTGCGCCTGCGGGTCTTCGGAGAAGTTGAGCGCGCTGGTGTGGTCGAACGTCACCACCAGGCCGCGTCCGCCGGCGGTGAACCACGCGTTGGCCGTGTCGCCCCCGCCGTTGCCGAAGCCGAAGTGCGTGACGCCGTCGACCGTCGCCGGCTCGTGTCCGTCGATGACGGTCAGAATCTCCAGCCGACGGCGCAGCACGCGCGGATGGGTCCGTCGCAACACGGACCCGTCGAACTCGAAGCGGAGCCTCGCCCGGTTGAGGGCGGCGACGTCCGGCCACCACGGGCCGCTGCGGTCGAGCGCGGCCGTACCGCCGCGGACGAAGTTGGCCACCTGGCTCCGGTAATCGCCGCCGTTGGTGACGAGGCGGTACTCGACCCGCGAGTTCTCCGCTCCCTTGATCCGGCAGATGGTGCCGACGTCGAACATGAGCAGCAGCGCTTCTTCGTTCTCTTCGTCCTCGATGCAGAACGTCGCGTTGTCGTCGGCACGGTGCCGGTCGACGAACTCCCGGAACGCGTCGGAGGCGGATCGCGCACCGCCCGGAACCCACTTCTGCTCGTTTTCCTTGTCGTCACTGAAGGTCAGTGGCCTCATCGTCGTCCTTCCGAACACATCAGAAAACTCACCGTGCGCACCGCGTCGTCGACGAGGTCGGGGTAGGCGCGGCGAACCGCGTGCTCGACAGCCTCCTCGATTCGCCGCCACGCACGCTTTCGCCGGACGAAGGGGAGCCGGGCCTCTTCCGCCGTGGCGATCACCCGCAGGACCTCGGGCAGCAGGGCGGGATCGACGGCATCGGGATGCCGGGCCGGGACCTTCCCGCCATGCAGGTAGCGGCCTGTGTACCTGAGGAGCGCCTCGTCGAGCGGGGCGAGCCGGACGCCGCGCCGGGCGCGCTCGCGGTTCGCGTCGTAGTGCTGGACGAGCGACCAATCGGACAACACGCTCGCCGAGCGCAACGCGTCGAAGAGCTGCTCTCGTTCGAGCAGCTCGACGTCCGCGCCCTGAGCGACGAGCCGGCGTTTGTCCCAGCGCATGTCCCGGAACAACGACTCGACGTCGGCGGGCGCGCCGAAGAGGATCGGGTCCAGCAACGCGACCGCCGCGCGTTCGTCGAGCGGGCCCCGGATCCCGGCCGCCTCGCACAGCGGCAGGATCGCGCTCCACAGCAGCAGGTGCCGGGTCAGGTCGTCGCGGATCACCTCGAGGTGGGCCTCCGAAACGGGGAAGGCGAACCTGCGGGGGTCGTGGTTGGCGTCGGCTCCGGCGCCGAGTTCGAGCCTGAGCTCACCACCCTCGCGAATCACGCGGGGGATCCAGCCGTTCTCGCGGGAGAAGAGGACTTCGGTCATGACGCCCAGCCGCGGGCGACCTGGCCCAGGACGTCGACGATGCCGTGGGACACGACCTCCAGCTGACCGTGGCTGCCGATGATCGGCCGCGGGTAGGGAGGATCCGGATCGGGCTCGCCCCGGGAGCGGCGGATGGCCAGCGCCAGCGCGTGCAGCATCTCGGGCTCACCCTGCCGCTCGCCGTCCGCGAGCACCGCCAGGCGGCACTCCTGGGAGTTGACTCCCCGCCCGAGCTGTACCGCCAGGCTGGCCACGACGGCGAGAGCGGCGAACGCGCCGCTCTCGGTGAGCAGGGAGTCTTCCCTGTAGGTACCCGTCGCCTCGGCCGCCCAGTCGCGCTTGGCGTCGCACCAGCGGTACCAGTTCTGCGCGAAGTCCGTGCGCGCCAGTGCATGGGCGAGCGGTGAGAGGGCGGGGCTCGTCATGCGGTTCATCCTCGGTCCGTGGCGGCGTGCTCGAATGGCCGCATGAAGAAGACGAAACGCGGGCCCCTGCGGTTCCTCGTGATCGCACGCACGGCACCCGGGCGTCACCCACACCCCATGGAGGTGGCCGTGCACCCGGCCGGCGCCGCTTCACGCGTTTCGATCTCGATGGGACCGCATCCCGTGAACGCGGGTGGGCAAGTCGCGCTCTCCGCGGTGCTCGACGAGTCGCGGACCGGGCTCAGTCCGCTCTGGGAGAAGGATTTCGACGCCGCCGAGCTGCACTGGGCGGTTCCGTACCTCGTCCGTCTTCAGACCGGTGAGGACGTGACGGAGGAAATCGTGGCGGCCTACACGGAGCGGCATGGCAAGGCACCCGCGACGATGTTCCAGGACCACTACGGCGTGTGATCAGACGGTGAAGCGGAACCCTGCGGGCTCATCGGCGGCAGGGACGGCCCTGATCTTTCTCAGCGATTGAGCTTCAAAACGATCGAACCACTGCCGAGTATGAAGGAGCGAGTAGTTGCGTTTGAGCGGATTCGAGCCGACCTCGCGACACCGGTCCGCAGGTTCGGCCGAGCCACACTGTCCGGTGTTCGGTCACTACCGAACACCGAACAGTCATCCTAGGCAGCGAACCGCGGGCCGCGAGTTGCGCCCGATTCGTCGCTAGACGTTGAAGCGGAACTCCACGACGTCCCCGTCGGCCATGACGTAGTCCTTGCCCTCCATGCGCACCTTGCCCGCCGACCGGGCGGCGGCCATGGAGCCGTGCTCGATCAGATCGGCGAAGGACACGACCTCGGCCTTGATGAAGCCGCGCTCGAAGTCGGTGTGGATGACGCCCGCGGCCTGCGGGGCGGTCGCGCCCTGCGGGATCGTCCAGGCGCGTGACTCCTTGGGCCCCGCGGTCAGGTACGTCTGCAGGCCGAGGGTGTGGAAGCCGGCGCGCGCGAGGGAGTAGAGGCCCGGCTCGTGCTGGCCGACGGACTCCAGCAGCTCGCGCACGGACTCCTCGTCGTCCAGTTCGAGCAGTTCGGCTTCGACCTTGGCGTCGAGGAACACCGCGTCGGCCGGGGCGACCAGCTTGGCCAGCTCCTCGCGGCGCGACTCGTCGGTGAGGATGCCTTCGTCGGCGTTGAAGACGTAGAGGAACGGCTTCGTGGTGAGCAGGCTCAGCTCGCGCAGGGCCTCGAAGTCGACCTCCTTCTGCGCCTGGAAGAGGGTCCGCCCGGCGTCGAGGATCTCCTTCGCCTTCTGGGCGTTGTCGAGCGCGGGCTTGTTCTCCTTCTTCGTCCGCGCTTCCTTCTCCAGCCGCGGCAGCGCCTTCTCCAGGGTCTGCAGGTCGGCGAGGATCAGCTCGGTGTTGATCGTCTCGATGTCGCTGCCGGGGTCGATGCGGCCGTCGACGTGGATCACGTCCGGGTCGTCGAACACGCGAATGACCTGGCAGATCGCGTTGGCCTCGCGGATGTTCGCGAGGAACTTGTTGCCGAGGCCTGCGCCCTCGGAGGCACCCTTCACGATCCCCGCGATGTCCACAAAGGACACGACGGCGGGCACGGTCCGCTCGGAGCCGAAGACCTCGGCGAGCTGGTCCAGCCGCGGATCCGGCAGCGGGACGACGCCGACGTTGGGCTCGATCGTGGCGAACGGGTAGTTCGCCGCGAGCACGTCGTTGCGGGTCAGCGCGTTGAACAGGGTGGACTTGCCGACGTTGGGCAGGCCGACGATGCCGAGGGTGAGACTCACGGGCCAGAAGTCTACGTGCCGCCCGCCGCCCCATCCGCCGAGGCCTTGATCGCCGTGTCGGATTTCCGCCAGCCACGCCCCCGACCTGGTGGCACGATCGATGTCATGACCGAGCAGACCCTGGCCGAACGGGCCGTCTGGCGCGACGCCGAACGGTGTTACCGCGCCGTCGCCGCCCGTGATTCCCGGTTCGACGGCCAGTTCATCATGGCCGTCTCCACCACCGGGATCTACTGCCGCCCGTCCTGCCCCGCGTCGACGCCGAAACAGCAGAACGTCCGCTTCTACCCGACGTCGGCGGCCGCGCAGGCGAACGGCTTCCGCGCCTGCCGCCGCTGCCTGCCCGACGCCGTCCCCGGCTCACCCGATTGGGATATCCGGGCCGATCTCGCCGCGCGGGCGATGCGGCTCATCTCGGACGGGACCGTCGAACGCGACGGCGTCCCGGGGCTCGCGCGGCGGCTCGGCTATTCCGAACGGCAGCTCGGCCGCGTCCTCACCGCGGAACTCGGCGCCGGACCGCTGGCGCTGGCCAGGGCCCACCGGGCGCACTCGGCGCGGCTGCTGATCGAGATGTCCGGGCTCCCGCTGACCGACGTCGCGTTCGCCGCGGGCTTCTCCAGCGTCCGCCAGTTCAACGAGACGATCCGGGAGGTCTTCGCGACGACGCCTTCGCAGCTTCGCGCCGCGAGCCTGCGCCGTCGCAAGGCCGAGGAGTTGCCGACTGGGACCCGGTTGAGCCTGCGGCTGCCGTTCCGCAAGCCGTTCGACGCGGCCGGCGTGCTGGAGTTCCTGGCCGGGCAGGCCGTCCCCGGCGTCGAGCACGTGACGCGCGACGATTCCGGAGTGACCGGCTACGGGCGCACGCTGCGGCTCGCGCACGGCCCCGGCGTCGTATGGCTGACGGCGAAGGACGACCACGTTCGCTGCGACCTGCGGCTCTCCGACCTGCGCGACCTGAGCAGCGCGGTGGCCAGGGTGCGGCGGCTGCTCGACCTCGACGCCGATCCCGAGGCGGTCGCGCGGGTCCTCGGGGCCGACCCCGCCCTCGCGCCGCTGGTCGAGGCGATCCCCGGCATCCGGGTACCCGGCACCGTCGACGGCGACGAGTTCGTGCTGCGCGCGATGCTGTCCCCCGCTGAGGCGGCGTCGCTCGCCGACGCTCTCGGTGAACGCCTGCCCAG
Source organism: Amycolatopsis coloradensis (assembly GCF_037997115.1). NCBI lineage: Bacteria > Bacillati > Actinomycetota > Actinomycetes > Pseudonocardiales > Pseudonocardiaceae > Amycolatopsis > Amycolatopsis coloradensis. The sequence goes on along the minus strand of NZ_CP150484.1, from coordinate 2,804,611 downwards.
CTGCGACGAGTCGCTGGAAGGGCTGACCACGCTGTTCCCGACGGCGGCCCAGGTCGCCGAACACGGCCCGGAACGAGTGGCCGCGGTGGCCCGCGCGCTCGCGGACGGGGTGGCGGTCCACGTCGGCCGCGATCCCGGGGAGCTGCGGGCGGAACTGCTGGACGTCCCGGGAATCGGGCCGGGGACCGCGGACTACGTCCTGATGCGCGTGCTGGGCGCGCCGGACGTCCTGCTGACCGGTGACCCGGTGCTGCGCCGTGGAGCGGCGGCGCTGGGCATCACCGACGACGAAACGACGCTGGCCGAACGCGGACGGGCCTGGCAGCCCTGGTCCTCGTACGCCGGCATGTACTTGTGGCGCGCCGAAAAGGGAGAATGATGAGCATCGCGTACTGGTCCACAATGGACACCAAGATCGGCCCGTTCACCGCCGTGGTGGCGGGCGACGGGGCCGTGCTCGCCTCGGGCTGGACCGGCGACGTCGGCGAGCTGACGCCGCTGATCTCGCCGTCGCTGGCCCCTGGCGAAGTGAAGCAGCGACGGGACCTCGGCCCGGTGAGTACCGCGATCCGCCGCTACCACGACGGCGACCTGGACGCGGTCGCCGATGTCGAGGTGCGGCAGCGATCCGGCGCTTTCCGGGAGCACGCTTGGGAAATCCTGCGGAAGGTGCCTGCGGGCGAGCCGGTGAGCTACGCGGAGTACGCGGCGCTGGCGGGGAATCCGGCGGCGGTGCGGGCGGCCGCGTCGGCGTGCGCGAAGAACGCGGCGGCGCTGTTCGTGCCGTGCCACCGGGTGGTGCGGACCGGCGGCGGCGTGGGGAACTTCCGGTGGGGTGTCCCGGCGAAGCAGTGGCTGCTGACGCACGAAGCGGCCTGATCCGCCTCGTGAGTGGTAAGGACGGTTAGAACCGTCTGTCTGAGTTCAGGACATGTCGGACAGTTGATGTTTCAGGACCTCACGGACACTGACCGGCTTGTCGGCGTGGTGACCAGGGCTTGTGTGGTGATCATGCGGCGATGGGCAGAGCAGGTTTTCCGATGGATCCTGAGTTCGTCGCCGCGATCGTCAGGTCGGCTGCGGGCGAGAAGATCAACGTGGCGCGGTTCTGTCGCGAGCACGGGGTTTCCCGTGACACCTTCTATCGGTATGTGGCTCGGTTCCGGAGCGAGGGGACCGTCGGGTTCGCCTGCCGCAGCACCGCTCCGCTGAGCCATCCGTCCGCGCTGGGTGAGGAGGTGGCCGAGGCGGTGCTGCGGGCCCGTAAAGAGCTCGAGGAGGAAGGCCTGGACAACGGGCCGATCTCGATTCGCTGGCGTCTGGAGGACGCCGGGATGCTCCCGCCGCCCTCGCAGTCGTCGATCTACCGGATCCTGCGTGATCGCGGCCAGATCGAACCCGAGCCACGCAAGAAGCCCCGCACGCGGCGCCGGTTCCAGTACCCGGACCCGAACGGCTGCTGGCAGATCGATGGGACGGAGCACTACCTGGCCGACGGCACCAAGGTCTGCATCATCCAGATCCTGGATGACCATTCCCGCCTCGATGTCGGCTCCTATGCCGCGGTCAGCGAGAACGGTGCTGACACCTGGACCGCAGTGCAACTGGCCATCGCCTGCTACGGGGCGCCGGTGAAACTGTTGTCCGACAACGGGCTGGCTTTCTCCGGCAAACACCGCGGCTGGATGGCCGATCTGGAACGTCACCTCGCCGAACACGGCGTCACCACGATCGCCTCGTCGGTCTATCACCCGCAAACCTGCGGCAAGAACGAACGCGTCCATCAGACTCTGCAGAAATGGCTCGCCGCCCGGCCCCCGGCCGAGAATCTTGCCGCCCTGCAACAGCTGCTCGACGACTACCGCACAATCTACAACAACCGAAGACACCAGAGCCTCGACGGCCAGACCCCGCAGCAACGCTACGACGCCAGTCCCAAAGCCACTCCACCCGAAGGCTCCACAGCTCCCAGCGGAACCACCCAACGCCCCGTCTCCAGCACCGGGGTCATCGCCTTCTCCGGCTGCTCCATCGTGCTAGGCCGACACTGGGCCGGCCAGAGCGCCACCGTGTTCTGGCAGGGCGACCGCGTCGTCATCATGATCGGCGACACACTCGCCCGCCAGCTCACCCTCAACAGAGCAATACGCTACCAACCACTGACCAACCCAAAACTGTCCGACAAGTACTGAAACACATCTGTCCGTGAGGTCCTGAAACAGGACAGACGGTTAGAACCGTCCTTACCACTCACGAGACCTGGGGTCAGGCGGCGTGGATCTCCACCGAAGAGCCCGTACGCGACTTCCGGATCCGCAGCCTCGTCGGGATCCGCTGCCGCAGTTCCTCCACGTGCGAGACCAGCCCGACCACGCGACCGCCGGCGCGAAGCTCGTCGAGGATGTTCATGACGATGTCGAGCGTCTCGGCGTCCAACGTGCCGAAGCCCTCATCAATGAACAACGTGTCCAGCAGCGCTCCGCCGGTTTCGGCCGCGACGACGTCCGCGAGCCCCAGGGCCAGCGAGAGTGACGCGAGGAAGGACTCACCACCGGAGAGCGTCTTCGCGGGCCGGATGGTGCCTGAGTAGTCGTCGAGCACGTCGAGGCCGAGCCCGCCGCGGGTGCCCCGCGCCCCGGCCGCGTCGGAATGCACAAAGGAGTAGCGGCCCTGGCTCATCGTCCGCAGGCGAGCCGTCGCCGCGACCGCGACCTCTTCAAGCCGCGCGGCGAGAACATACGAGCGCAGTGACATCTTCCGCGCGTTCTGCCCGCGACCGTTGACCACTTCGGCCAGCGCCTTCAATTCGAGATATCCCTCTTCGACCGGCGCCAGCTCCGTCATCAAGGACGTCATCCGCTCGGCCAGCGCGGTCAGGTCCGTGTGCCGCGTCTTCGCCGTCCGCAGCGCCGCGAACGCCTGCTCGGCTTCGGCTCGTGTCTCCTGCGCCGCGTCCGCCGAAGCGCCGACGTCGATCTCGTCCTCCGGCGAGATGCCGAACAACTCGGGCTGCGCGAGTTCCGCTTTGGCGGCCCGCTCCATCACCTTCGCGTCGGCGAGGCTGGCTTCCAGTTTCGTGATCTGCTCGTCCGGACGCGCCGCCGCGCGCATCTCTTCGAGGTCTGCGAAACCCTTGGCCCGCAACGCTTCCTTGACCAGTTTCGCTTGCTCGTCACGGCGCTCGCGGGCACCCGCGACGGTCAGCCGCGCTTCGGCCAACGCGTCGAGGCGGGTCGCGAAGCCGAGCAGATGACGCCGCCGGGTGGCGACGTCGGCGAACTCACCGCGCGCGGCCTCCAACCGGCGTTCGCGCTCGGCCAGCCGCTCGGTCAGCCCGCGCACCTCGGTCGCGACCTCGACCGCGCGGCGTTCGGCCGCCCCGCGCTGTTCGGTCAGCTGCTCGATCTTCCGTTCCAGTCCGAGGAGCCGCGTCTCGAGAGCGGGCTTTCGGCGAGCCGTCTCCGACAGCGTCGCGACCAGGTCGCGCGCTTCGGCGAGCCCGGCCCGCAATGTCTCCTCGGTGTGCTCGCCCAGCCGCTCGATCAGGACGGTCAGGCGGTTTTCGGCTTCCTGCAACGCGGCTTTCGCCTTCTCGCGCCGCGCGTGCGCCTGCTGCTCCGCGGCTTCGGCGCGGCGCTCGTCCTCGGGGTCGACCAAGCCGCCGGTGTGCGTCGCCGGCGACGGATGCTCCGTCGCGCCGCAGACCGGGCAGTCTTCGCCCCGGTGAAGACCGGCGGCGAGTTCTGCCGCCATTCCTTCGAGACGCCGTTCCCGCAGATCCAGCCTGTGCTGACGGGCCTGCTGATGGCCGTCCACGGCCTCGCCGACCGCCGCACGTGCCCGCTCGACGGCCTGTCGTGTCCTGGGCACCTCTTCGGCGTCACGAACCAGCGCGGTCAGCTCGTCGACACGAGCCCGGGCGCCGTCGAGCTTCGCTTCGGCTTCGGCGGCAGCGGCCGCTTCGGCCCGCAAAGCCGCGACCTTCTCCGGCGCCGCGCCGAGCTCGGCGGCGAAGTCCTCGGCCTGCTTCTTCGCCTTCTCAGCGGCGGCGTGCAGCTGATCGCGGCTGACCAGATCCCGTTGCTGCTGCTCGCTTTCCGCCACGAGTTCGGCGAGCGCGCCCGCTTCTTCCCGCAACCCGCCGGCGCGAGCGCGAAGCTCGGCTGCCGAACTCTCCGCCGCGTCCGGCACTTCCCGAGCCCGGAGCGCCTCGGCGGCTTCGGCCTCCGCGAGCTGATCCAGCCTGCGCTCGAGGAGATCCGCCTCCGCGACGACACCCGCCGCACGATGCGCCGCCTCGACCTCTTCCGCCCACTCCGCCCGCTGGTCCGCCTGCTCGGCGATCGCCGACAACCGCGTGTACGCGGTGCGCACCCGGCGGATCCGTTCGGCGGTGGACCGGTTCTCCTGCCAGACCGCTTCAGCCTTCTTGGCCGCCGTCCGAGCCTTCGTGTCGCGTTCCTGGGCCTCGGCGACGCGCCGTGCCGACTCGGCGAGTACCTCCCCGACCCATTCGGCCTGCCCTTCCTCGGGCGCTTCCTGCCCCGCGACCTGCGCGAATCGCGCGACCCACTCCCGAAGCGTCTGCTGCCGCGTCTGCAACTCGCGGCCGCGTTCGGCACGCAGATTCGCGAACCAGTTCTCGACGTCGGAGAAGCGCTCGGTGCCGAACAGCCGCTCCAGCAGCTCCTCGCGTTCGGCCGTGTTCGCGCGCAGGAACCGCGCGAATTCGCCCTGCGGCAGCAAGACCACCTGGAAGAACTGCTCGTGCGTCATGCCGACGAGCCGCTCGACCGTGCGCGCGACCTCGTCGATCCGCGTGATGCCCTCGGCCACGTGTCCGGCGGGTACGGTGCCGACCCAGCTCAGCACCGCCTTCGCCTGCTGGACGGTCATCCCTTCGCCTCGGCGCTTCGGCCGCTGGTACTCGGGGTTGCGCGCGATCCGCATCCGCTGCCCCTGCACGGTCAGTTCCAGGACGACCTCGGTGACCTGGTCGGGCTCGGCGAGGTCGCAGCGCAGCCGCTTGACCTCGCCCCGCGCGCCCGGGACGGTGCCGAACAACGCGAACGCGATCGCGTCGAGCAGGGTCGTCTTCCCCGCTCCGGTGTCACCGTGCAGCAGGAACAACCCGTCGGCGCCGAGCACGTCGAAGTCCACCACCTCGCGGCCCGCGTACGGACCGAAAGCGGCGACCTCCAACCGGTGCAACCTCATACTTCGCGCTCCCTGCCCGCCGCGCCCAGCGCCGCCAGCACCAGCCGTTCCTCGCTCTCCGACGGCGCGGATCCGCGGCAGTCCTCCAGGAAACTGCGGGTGATCTCGACGTCGGATCGCCCGCGGACGGCTTCGGCGTACTTCAGCGCGGCACCGTCGTGCCCGCCTTCCGGCTGCCAGTCCATGTGCACCGCGTAGGGAAACCGCTCACGCAGCTTGCGCATGGCGTCGATCGGGCGGACCCGGTCGGTGACCGTGAAGGAGAGGAAGTGTTCGGTGAGGCCGTCGTGCTCCGGATCGGAAAGGAGATCCGCCAGCTCGCCCCGCAGCATCGCGAGGTGGCGCGGCACCGGTAGTTCGTGGCGCCGGACCTCGGCGAGCCCCTCGGCGCCGAGTTCCACCAGCCAGACCGATTTCCGCTGGCGCGTCTCGGAAAACGAGTACGCCAGCGGGCTGCCCGAATAACGCAGGTGCTCGGCGAGGGTCTGCGGGCCGTGGAGGTGGCCGAGTGCGACGTAGTCGACGCCGTCGAACACCGAACCCGGCACCTGCTCGACGCCGCCGACCGCGATGGTCCGCTCGGATTCGGTCGGTTCGCCGCCGGTGACGAAGGCGTGCGCGAGCACCACCGACCGCGTTCCGGGCGGCCGCCCGGCGAGATCCGCGCGGACCCGCCGCATCGCCTCGGTGAGGACGCCGGTGTGGCCGCGGGCCTCGGGTACGCCAAGGGCGTGACGCGCGGGCTCCGGTTCGAGATACGGGATCCCGTAGAGCGCGACCTCGCCGTGCTCGTCGGACAGCAGCACCGGCTCGGCGAGCCCGTCGATCGTGGCGCGCAGGTGCAGCCCGCCCGCCGCGGCGAACTCGGCGAACGCGCCCAGCCGCGGCGCGGAGTCGTGGTTGCCCGGTGTCATCACCAGTGCCGCGCCGGCCTGACGGATCCTGCCCAGCGCGGTCGTGGCCACGCGGACGGCCTCCGCCGAGGGCACCGCGCGGTCGTAGATGTCGCCGGACACGAGCACGACGTCGACCGACTCGGCGGCCACGAGATCGGCGAGATGGCCGAGCACGGTTTCCTGCTCGGCGAGCAGATCGGCGCCGTGGAAGGTACGGCCGATATGCCAGTCGGACGTGTGCAGGAGCTTCACGCAGCCCAAGGTAGGGCCGCGCACCGGCCGGAGAGGGGAGGCGCGCCCTTGACGGCACCGCGCTTTCCGACACGCCGGGGACGGCGCAGGTCAGATACGGAGCGCGACCGCGCCGTTCCGTTCTTGTCGGTGGGTTCCGCCATGATGTCCCCGACTCGGATCCGGAGGGGAGGTACCGGTGGCGACGGTGATCACCACCGCGGCCGTCGTACTCGCGTTGCTGCTGCTCGCGGCCGTCGCGCTGTTGTGGCGGCTGTACAACGACGGCATGCGGAGGGCGGACGCGGCGGCGAAACAGGTCGCGGCCGAGCGGGCGAAGGCCGATCAGCAGCAGCTCGCGCTGCGCCGGTACGAGGTCGCGTTCGCCTCGATCAGCGGCCGGGGCGAGCTGGGCGAGCAGGTCCTCCTGGAGACCGCACGAGCGCTCGGGCTCCGCGAGGAGCTGCACTTCACGCTGCAAACGGACCTGGCGGGCGGCGGCGCCGCGAAACCGGACATGGTGCTGCGGGTCGGCGGCGGCCGGACCGTGCCGGTGGACGCGAAGGCGAGCATGGCCTGCTGGGCCGAGGCCGTCGAGACCGACGACCCCGAAGAACGGCTGGACGCGCTGCGCGTCCACGTCCGGCAGCTCCGGTCGCGGGCGGCCGAGCTGGCGGGCAAGGGCTACCAGCGCTGGGCCGACGCGATCTACGGGACGATCATGTTCGTCCCGTCCGACGCGGCCGTGGTCGCCGCGCTGGACACCGACCCGGAACTGCTGCGCTGGATGCTGGACCGGCGGGTCTTCCTCTGCGGGCCGACGGGGTTCGCCGTACTGGCGTCCGCCGCGCTGTTCGCCGCGACCGAACGGGCGCTGGTCGAGGACGTCGAGCAGGTCCGGGCGGGCGCCGCGGCCGCGCACCGGGCAGCGGGCAACGCGGTCGACGCGCTGAACCTGTCGAGCACCCACCTGCAGCGCTTCATCTCGGCCCGGCGGCGGGAGCTGGAGGCGCTCGAGAGCTTCCGGAGCACGGTCTCGCCGCTGACCGACGCCGCGGGCAGCCCGGCGCCGGTCCCGCTGATCAGGAAGGCGGACGAACTCCCGGCCTCGTGAAGGCCTCCTTGCCTACCCTGAAGGTAGTGAAGGGGCCCTTCACGACGATGCCGTCGCTGTTCAAGGCGTGTCGCGAAGCCACTTGGCGCGGCCCGGCAGAGCACGGTGGCTGAGGGTAAGTCAGCCCCAAGAAGCCCACTGTGTGGATTTCGGTGCGGTGGCTGACCAGAATCCCGCGTGACGCGAGAGAGATGCGAGGGGGGTGTGGAAATAGGGACGCTGAACGTCCCTATGTCCACACCCCTCTCACCCTCGGTAACACTCCCCGCCTGCCGAACACGTCGAGTAGCCACAGGGGCGAAGACGTTTGTCCCTCACCGGCCGAGCCTGAGTCCCACGCCACCTTGTCCGGACCCTCGACACCCGTCCTGACCACTCACGGGCCGGATGCGGACCGCACCGCCCGACCTGCGACTTCCGGAATCGCGAGCTCCGTTCCGGCCCGCTCGGCAACCTTGTGGATCCTTCACCCGTAGTACTTCCGGTAAGCACCCGGACAGTCCGTCCGGGTGGTCCGGAATGACCACTACCAGGCGATAGACACACCGCCTGTTGGCGGTATGCCCGCAGCTTGGATATACGGTGGGGCCTGTGACCGCGATTCGCGATCGCCAGAGCGATCCTGATGCCGACGACGTCCCCGTTGCCTGGGACGAGCGTCCGCTCGTCGGCGCCAGGCGAGGGTTGCCCTGGTGGGCGGCCGTCCTGGTGGGCTTCGGGCTCGCCATCCTTGGCGCCTTCGTCGACATGATGATGCAGAAGGACCTGGGCCTGCTGTTCAAGGCGTGCTACGCGCTCGGCGCGGTGGCCGCCGTGGTGGCCGTCCAGCGCCGCGGGCTGTTCGGCCCGATGGTGCAGCCGCCCCTGGTCCTCGCCGTGACCGTCCCGGGGGTCATCCTCCTGACCTCGGACGGCAGCAAGGGCACAGACCTGCTGTCGAGAGCCTTCGACGTCGGCACGCCGCTGATCAACGGCTTCCCGACGATGGCCATCACCACCGGCGTCACCTTGGCGATCGGCATCTTCCGGATCTACCGCGAGCGCGATCCCGATGCCCCGGTGAAGGTGAAGCCGGGTACCAAACCCGAGCGTCGTGACGAGGACAAGCCCGCCGCCCGTCCCGCCGCGGCCGCCGCGCCGGGCCGTGGCCGCCCCGCGTCCCGGACCGGCCAGACGCCGCCCCCGCCTTCCCGCCGCGGTGCTCCGCGAGACGGTGCGCCGCCCCGCCGCCGCCCGGTCGACGACGAGCGACGCCCTCGCCGCGACGCCGAGCCCGGCGCCCGCAAACCGCCGCCGCCGGGACGTCAGCCCCGGCGGCCGCGTCCGCCGGAAGACGGCGAACCGCGCCGTCGCGATCCCCGCGGCGAAAGCGCCCCCGGTGCTCCGCGCCGCCGTCCGCCGCGCGCGGACGATCCGCGCCGCGGAGGGCAGCCGCCCCGCCGCCGCCCGTGGGACGACGAGCGGTGAAGCAAGGGACCTTTGCTCTCGCTTGAGCCGCTGACCAGCGGAAAGGGCCGCCCGGGGAACTCCTCGGACGGCCCTTTTGCGTAGCGGGCGTCAGGCCTTCGCGGCCTTGCGCAGCTCGTGCGGCAGCGCGAACGCGATCTTCTCGTTGGCCGTGGTGACCTCGTCGACGTTGTCCCAGCCACGCTCGGCCAGCCACGCCAGCAGGTCCATCACCAGCACCTCCGGCACCGAAGCGCCGCTGGTGACGCCGACGGTCTCGACGCCTTCGAGCCACGCTTCGTCGACCTCGTGCGCGAAGTCGACCAGGTGCGACGCGCGCGCCCCCGCCTTCAGCGCGACCTCGACCAGCCGCTTCGAGTTGGACGAGTTCGTCGAGCCGACCACCAGGACGAGGTCGCACTCGGCGGCCATGGCCTTGACCGCGACCTGGCGGTTAGTGGTGGCGTAGCAGATGTCGTCGCTGGGCGGGTCGGCCAAGCCGGGGAACTTGTCCCGCAGCTGATCGACGCGCTCCATGGTCTCGTCCACCGAAAGGGTGGTCTGCGACAGCCAGATGACCTTCGACGGGTCGCGGACCTCGACCTTGTCGACGTCCTCGGCGGTGTCGACGAGCTGCACCTTGTCGGGAGCCTCGCCGGCCGTGCCTTCGACCTCTTCGTGGCCTTCGTGACCGATCAGCAGGATGTCGTAGTCGTCCTTCGCGAACCGGTTGACTTCCTTGTGCACCTTCGTCACGAGCGGGCAGGTCGCGTCGATGGTCCGCAGGTTGCGCTCGGCGGCCTCGGCGTGCACCGCGGGCGAGACGCCGTGCGCGGAGAACACCACCAGTTCGCCTTCCGGCACCTCGGAGGTCTCGTCGACGAAGATCACGCCGCGCTCGCGCAGGGTCTCGACCACGTGCCGGTTGTGCACGATCTCCTTGCGCACGTACACCGGTGCGCCGTAGAGCTCGAGCGCCTTTTCGACGGCGATGACCGCGCGGTCGACCCCCGCGCAGTAGCCGCGAGGCTTGGCGAGCAGGACACGTTTGCCACCTGCCGGCACACCGGACTCGGTGATCGTCGGACTGCCGGCGGGCGTGATTCCGGGACTCGCAGAACTCATGCCCCCAGGGTACGGGCTGCCCCGGGGGCTCCCCGCACTCACGTTCAGGTGACCAGGGAACCCCTCCAAAGGATGTGCGTGGAGTCACGTCCTGTGAGGCGACACACCCGTTCGGTTGGGCAGGATGGCCCGGATACGGCAGGCTAGACGCATGAAGCCTCTCCCGCTCCCCCTCCGGGTCGCCGCGGGCCTCGCCGTCACCACCGCCGAGCGGGTTCGCGAACTTCCCAAGCAGCTCACCGGGCTCCCCGTCACGGTGGTCAGCCAGGTACTCCAGTTCTCCATGCGCGTCCAGCAGCACGTCACCGAACTCGCGATCAAGGGCGACGACGCGCTGTCGGGTCTCCGCCCGGTCGAGGACACGCCGAGCTGGGCCACCTTCGACGAAGATCTCCCGCCGGACGTCGGCGAACGCCGGTACGAGCGCGACTCGTGCGTCATCCCGCTGCGAGAGGACGCCGAGGTTCCCGAGCCGCGCGCTGAGACCAACGGCCATCTCCGGGACCTCGAAGCGCTCACTGAGGACCCGTGGGCCGAGGAGGAGCGCGCGCTCGCCGAGGACCACGCCGACGGCGAGTTCGACAGCGCGAGCGCGCCCGTGACCTCCGGTCCGGCCGGGCTCGACGACTACGACACGCTCACCCTGCCGCAGCTGCGCGCCCGCCTGCGCCGGTTCGACCTCGCGCAGCTGGAAGAGCTGCTGACCTACGAACGGGCGAACGCCGACAGGGCCTCGTTCGTCGGCATGCTCACGCGGCGCATCGGGAACGTGAAGAAGGCCGACGGCGACGGCGCGGAAGGCCAGTGAGCGCCGAACCCACCTCCGCGGCGGCGGGTCCGTCCACCACCGCCGAAAACCCGTGGCCGGTCCGCACGGTCGCCCGCAAGGTCGGCGAGTGGATCAACCGGCTCGGCGCGGTCTGGGTCGAAGGTCAGGTCACGCAGATCTCGGCCCGCCAAGGCACCAACACCGCGTTCCTGACGCTGCGCGACCCGTCCGCCGACGTCTCGATGTCGGTGACCTGCCCGATGGGCCTGCTGCGCACGATCGAACCTCCGCTGCGCGAGGGCGCGAGCGTCGTGGTGCACGCGAAGCCGACGTTCTTCATGAACCGCGGGTCGCTGAGCCTGCGCGCCAACGAGATCCGCGCGGTCGGCATCGGCGAGCTGCTCGCGCGGATCGAGCGGCTGCGGCGGCTGCTGGCCGCCGAGGGCCTGTTCGCGCCCGAGCGCAAACGCAAGATCCCGTTCCTGCCCAAGGGGATCGGGCTGATCACCGGCCGCGCGTCCGCCGCCGAACGCGACGTGCTGGTGAACGCGCAGGCCCGCTGGCCGCATGTCGCGTTCAAGGTGATCAACACCGCCGTGCAGGGCTCACTCGCCGTCCCGCAGATTCTCCAGGCACTGTCCAAACTGGACCGTGACCCGGACGTCGACGTCATCGTGATCGCGCGCGGCGGCGGCAGCGTGGAAGACCTGCTGCCGTTCTCCGACGAAGCGCTGTGCCGCGCCGTGTCCGCGGCCGGGACCCCGGTGGTCAGCGCCATCGGGCACGAGCCCGACACCCCGCTGCTCGACCACGTCGCCGACCTCCGCTGTTCGACGCCGACCGACGCCAGCAAACGGATCGTGCCCGACGTGCGCGAGGAGACCCAGCGCGTCCGTCAGATGCGCGACCGCGGCCGCCGCGCCCTGCACGGGTGGGTGGACACGCAGGTCAGGCTGCTGAACCAGATCCGCAGCCGTCCCGTGCTCGCCGACCCGCTCGGCCCGATCCAGCGGCGCTCGGACGACGTCGAGATCCACCGCGAACGCGGTCGCCGCGCGATGCTCACCCTGCTCGCGAAGGACCAGGCCGAGATCGCCAGCTCCCGCGCGCGGCTGACCGCGCTCGGCCCGGCGGCGACCCTCGAACGCGGCTACGCCGTGGTGCAGTACACCGATTCCGAAGGCAACCTCCAGGTACTCCGGTCCGTCTCCGAGGTCGTGGACGGCGCGAAACTGCGCGTCCGCGTGGTCGACGGCGCGCTCGGCGCCGTCGTCTCAGGGGAGCCGGAGGAGGGGCGTTGACGGCGAGTTTCCTGCCTTTGACCATCGACGCCGCGAGACGGGCCGATGCCCCCGATGTGCTGCGCAACGCAATGCTGACCGACCGCGCGGCCGCCGAGTGCTGGACCGTGCTGCTCGCGGGCTGCGAGTTCGCCACGAAGCGAGGTCTCGACGCCCAGCTGCGCAAACTCTCCGAAGCGACGGCCGAGCATGTCGGCACCCGATGGTGGTTCGCGGACGGCACCGTGCACCGCAAACGGGTGGCGCGGGCCCAGGAGAACCTGGTCGCGGCGATCGCGGAGAGTGACGGCCAGGAGTTCGCCCTCGCCTTCGTGGGTTACGACAACGCCATGGCCGGCGCGGTAGTGTGCGCGGGTATCGGCAAGCACCGACGTCCGGTAGAAGGAAGCACAGCGTGAGCAAACCCGGTGGCGAGACCGCCGAACTCGGCTACGAGCAGGCCCGCGACAGGCTGGTGGAGGTCGTCCGCGAGCTCGAAGCCGGCGGGCTGTCCCTGGAACAGTCGCTCGCTCTGTGGGAGAAGGGCGAGCAGCTGGCGAAGGTCTGCGAGCACCATCTCGAAGGCGCTCGGGAGCGGATCGAGGCAGCGTTGTCCTCCGTGGAAGACGAGACCGGCGACGGTCAGTGACGTTCACCATGCTCCTGCGCCACCGAACCATCGTGGGTATCTGAGAGACTGGGACCCCGCCGAGTTCCTGACCCGGGAGGCCGCATGCCCACCCCCACCTCGTCCGCCAGCTCTTCTCGACGCCCTGAAGCCCCTGATCGCAACCTCGCGATGGAATTGGTCCGCGTGACCGAAGCCGCCGCGATGGCCGCGGGCCGCTGGGTCGGACGCGGGGACAAGATCGGCGGGGACGGTGCCGCGGTGGACGCGATGCGCCAACTGGTCTCGACCGTGTCGATGCGCGGTGTCGTCGTCATCGGCGAGGGCGAGAAGGACGAAGCCCCGATGCTGTTCAACGGGGAAGAGGTCGGCAACGGCGACGGGCCGGACTGCGACGTCGCGGTCGATCCGGTCGACGGGACGACCCTGATGGCCAAGGGCATGCCGAACGCGCTCGCCGTGCTCGCGGTCGCCGAACGCGGCGCGATGTTCGACCCGTCCGCGGTGTTCTACATGGAGAAGCTCGCCGTCGGCCCGGACGCCGCCGGCAAGGTCGACCTGGCCGCCCCGATCGCGGAGAACATCCGCCGGGTCGCGAAGGCCAAGAACTCCAGCGTCTCCGACGTCACCGTGTGCATCCTCGACCGGCCGCGGCACGAGAAGCTGATCAAGGAGGTCCGCGAGGCGGGCGCCCGGATCCGCTTCATCTCCGACGGTGACGTCGCGGGCGCGATCGCCGCGGCCCGGCCGAGCACCGGCGTCGACATGCTGCTCGGCATCGGCGGCACCCCCGAAGGCATCATCGCGGCCTGCGCGATGAAGTGTCTCGGCGGCGAACTGCAGGGCCGCCTTTGGCCCAAGGACGACGCGGAGCGCGAGAAGGCGCTGGCCGCGGGCCACGACCTCGACCGCGTGCTCGGCAACGACGACCTCGTCCGCGGTGACAACGTGTTCTTCTGCGCCACCGGTGTCACCGACGGCGACCTGCTGCGCGGCGTGCACTACCGCGCGGGCGGCGCGACGACCCAGTCGATCGTGATGCGCTCGAAGTCCGGCACGGTCCGGATGATCGACGGCTACCACCGGCTGACCAAGCTCCGCTCGTACTCGTCCGTCAACTTCGACGGCCACCTCGACGATTCGCTGGAAGACGACGTAGTTCCCCCTCTCCCCTAAGGAGAAACCGTGCTGAAGCGCGTGCTCGTGGTCCTGCTCGCGGCGATGCTCCTCACGCCTGCCGGGCAGGCCACGGGCGCGGGCGACCTCGTCGGCGGCAGAGAGGCCGACGAGCCGTATCCGTTCATCGCGTCCCTGCATTCGGCCTCCGGTAAGGCTTTCTGCGCCGGGACGCTGATCGCGGCGGACTGGCTGGTGACGGCAGGGCACTGTGTCGAGGGCAAGAACCCGGCGAACCTGAGCGCGCGGATCGGCAGCACCGACAACACCCAGGGCGGCGAAATCGCGAAGCTCGCCGAGATCGTCGTGAACCCGTCCTACAACCCCGAACCCGAGCACGCGGGCGGTGATCTCGCCCTGGTGCGGCTGGCCGCACCGGTGAAGGCGGCGCCGATCACGATCGGGGCCGTCGTGGCTCCCGGAACGCCGACGCGGCTGCTCGGCTGGGGCCAGACGTGCCCGACTTCGGGCTGCGGCAAGGGTCCGGCGAAGCTGCGGCAACTGGACACGAAGATCGTCGAAGGCACGCGGTGCACCGCGAAGTTCGACGGCGCGGTCGAGTTGTGCACCGACAACCCCGGCGGGAACACGGGTTCGTGCTACGGCGATTCCGGTGGGCCGGAGATCGCCAAGGTCGACGAGAAGTGGGTGCTGCTGGGCACGATCAGCCGCCCGGGCAACGCGGATCCGGTGTGCGCGACCTCGCCGTCGATCGCGACCTCGGTGGTGGCGTACGCGCAGTGGATCGCGGAGAAGATCACGCCGCCGACGCCCGCCTGACGTGCGATGAAGGGGCCTTTCATAGCAAATTTCGCGATGAAAGGCCCCTTCATCGCACGCGCTACTCGGCGTTGCTCGAGTGCCCCGGGAACAGATGCGCGTCCGGGTCCAGCATGACCGCGATGTTGTTCACCGCCGTCGCCGCTTCCCCGAACCCGGTCGCGATCAGCTTCACCTTCCCCGGATACGCCGCGACGTCGCCCGCCGCGTAGACCCGCTCCCGCGGGGTCGCCATGGTCGAGTCGACGGCGATCGCGCGATGGTCGATCTGGAGCCCCCAGCTCTCGATCGGCCCGAGATCCGCGGTGAAACCGAGCGCGGCGACGACCGTGTCGGCGCGCAGGATCTCGGGTTCGGCGCCCTTGACCTGGATCTCGACCTCGGCCAGTGTGCCGTCACGGTCGAGGAACCGGGTGACCTCGGCGTCGGTGACGATCCGCACGCCGAGTTCCCGCGCCTGCCGCACGATCGACTCGGCCGCACGGAACTTCGCGCGCCGGTGCACGAGGGTGACGCTCGCGGCGACCGGGTGCAGCGCGAGCACCCAGTCGAACGCCGAGTCCCCGCCGCCGACGACCACCACGTGCTGCCCTTCGTGTGCCTTCAACGAGGGCACGAAATGGACCATGCCGCGGCCGAGCCAGCCGTCGCCCGCGGGCAGCGGCCGCGGGGTGAACTCGCCGATCCCGGCGGTGATCAGCACCGCGCCGGCGCACAGGACCTGCCCGCCGTCGAGGGTGATGGTGACGCCGCCTTCGACGCTTTCGAGTTTCTCGGCCTTGCGTCCGAGCAGATACGCGGGCTTGAACGGCGCCGCCTGGTCGAGCAGGCCCCGCACCAGGTCGCGGCCACGGACCTCGGCGAACCCGCCGACGTCGTAGATCATCTTTTCGGGGTACATCGCGGTGACCTGGCCGCCCGCTTCCGGCAGTGAATCCACGACGGCCATCGAAAGGCCGCGGAATCCCGCGTAGTAGGCGGCGAAAAGCCCTGTCGGACCTGCCCCGATGATGACGAGGTCGTACGACGTTTCCCCAGCGGACTCGCTCATTCGGCACTCTCCCGGCCGGTGGTGGGCGGCGTGATCGAGAACACAATCGATCCTAGCCCTCGCGTGCCGAAAGACACGGAGCGCGCCGAGAGGCGCTGCGCGAGACTTGAGGTATGGCTGAACAGGAATACCGGATCGAACACGACACCATGGGCGAGGTGCGCGTCCCCGTCGACGCCCTCTACCGCGCGCAGACGCAGCGCGCCGTCGAGAACTTCCCGATCTCCGGCCGGGGCCTGGAGCGCGCCCAGATCCGCGCGCTCGGCCTGCTGAAGGCCGCCGCGGCGCGCGTCAACGCGCGGCTCGGCGTGCTGGACGCCGAGGTCGCCGAGGCCATCGCGAAGGCCGCGGACGAGGTCGCCGAGGGCAAGCACGACGCGCACTTCCCGATCGACGTGTTCCAGACCGGCTCCGGGACCTCGTCGAACATGAACGCCAACGAGGTCATCGCCACGCTCGCGTCGAAGGCGCTGGGCCGCGACGTGCACCCGAACGACCACGTCAACGCCTCGCAGTCCTCCAACGACACCTTCCCGACGACGATCCACGTCGCCGCGACGGAGGCCGTCCTGTCCGACGTGATCCCGGCGCTGGAGTACCTGGCCGCCGCCATCGAGACGCGCGCGGGTGAATGGGCGGACATCGTGAAGTCCGGCCGCACACACCTGATGGACGCCGTGCCGATCACCTTCGGCCAGGAGGCGGGCGCGTGGGCGTCGCAGGTCCGGTTCGGGGTCGAGCGGCTGAAGTCGGGCCTGCCGCGGCTCGGTGAACTGCCGATCGGCGGGACCGCGGTCGGCTCCGGGCTGAACGCCCCGGAGGGCTTCGGCGCGGCGGTCTCGCAGGAACTGGCTTCGGTGACCGGACTTCCGCTGACCGAGGCACGTGACCACTTCGAGGCGCAGGCGACGCAGGACAGCGTCGTCGAGACGTCCGGGCATCTGCGCACGGTCGCGGTGTCGCTGAACAAGATCGCGAACGACCTGCGCTGGCTGGGTTCCGGCCCGCGCACCGGGCTCGCCGAACTCGCGCTGCCGGATCTCCAGCCGGGTTCGTCGATCATGCCGGGCAAGGTGAACCCGGTGATCCCGGAGGCGACGCTCCAGGTGGTCGCCCAGGTGATCGGCAACGACGCGGCGGTGGCCTTCGCGGGCGCGGCGGGCAACTTCCAGCTCAACGTGAACCTGCCGGTGATCGCGCGCAACGTGCTCGAATCGGCGCGGCTGCTCGCGGCCGTCTCGCGACTGCTGGCGGACAAGGTGTTCGCGGGTGTGACGGTGAACGCCGGCCGCGCGCGCGAGTACGCCGAGGGCTCGCCGTCGATCGTGACGCCGCTCAACAAATACATCGGCTACGAAGAGGCCGCCGCCATCGCGAAGCAGGCGCTCAAGGAGTTGAAGACGATCCGCGAGGTCGTGATCGAACGTGGTCACGTCGCGAACGGCAAGCTCACCGAAGCCCAGTTGGACGAAGCCCTCGACGTACTCCGCATGGCACGCGGAGGCCGCTAAGCGCCGAGAGCGACCACAGCCGCGTGGAGCGGTGAGGCGAGCGAAGCCGCCAGCCCACCCGAAGGCGGTGTCTCGGCGAACAGGTGCAGCCAGGTCAGCACCGGGCCGAGCAGGATCGCGTGCACGAGGGCCGGATCGGGCCGTCGCGAGAGTTCCCCCCTCGTGACGGCCCGATCGAGCATCTGGACCAGATAGCCGCGTTCGCGGCCGAGGAACACCTCGCCGAACCGCGTTTCCAGCGCCGGATCCGCCCGGACGTCGGCGAGCAGCGAAGGCAGCGCCTGCCGGAGTTCCACACCGTCCAAAGAGGACTGGATCACTTCGAGGACCGCGGTCACGTCACCCCGCAGCGAGCCGGTGTCCGACGGCGGTTCGAGCTCGACGGGATGGATCACCGCCGCGAACACGAGCTCCGCCTTGGACCGCCACCGCCGGTACACCGCGGCCTTGCCGACACCCGCCCGCGCCGCGACCGCGTCGACCGTGCAGCGCTGGTAGCCGGTTTCGGCCAGCAACGCCCGCACGGCCTCGCGGACCGCGTCGTCGATTCCTTCTTCCCTCGGCCTGCCTCTCGCCATGCCCCCAGTTTACGAGACTGACAGTTCCGTATATCGTCCGGGTATGGCCTGGACCAGAACCTCCCGCGAAATCCTCCCCTGCCCGCCGTCCGCGCTCTGGGCGCCGCTGGCCGACCTCACCCGGTGGCCCGACTGGGATCCCGACCTCGCCAGCGTCGAACTGCACGGCCCCGCCGCGGTGGGCTCGACCGGTTTCCTCGTACCGGACGGATTCCGCGGCCGCGTGCACTCACGGGTCGCCGAGCCGTTCACGATCACGTCCCTGACCGAGCACCGCGAGATCGCCTTCCGCCAGCCGATTCCCTTGGGGGCCATGGAGCTCGTGCTGAACCTGACCGAGGTCGACGGCGGGACCGAATTCGTCCAGAAGGTCACCTTCGGCGGGCCGCTGCGCTCGGTCATGGTCGCGATCATCGGCGGTGACGTCGTCAAGCACTTCGACGTCAAGTGCGCCAGACTCGCGGAGCTCGCGGCGGCGCAGGCCGATCACGACGCCTGAGGACACCAGCGCGACCCCGATCACTTGGGAGAAGCGGAAATCCTGCATGCCCAGCAGGAGCGAGACGGCGAGGCCGGAGACCGGCATCAGCCCGACCAGCACCCCGGCCCGGTCCGCGCCCAGCGCCGAAACCGCCGAGTACCAAAGAAGAAACGCGATCGCGGTGACGACCACCGTCAGGTAGCCGAGCGCGATCAGTTCACGCCCGACCGGCCACGCCCAGGCGCCGGACGGGTCGACGATCGTCCCGACGACCGCTCCGCCGGCCCCCGCGGCGAAACATCCCCAGGTCGCGGTCGCCAACGGGCCGAGCCTTTCGAGCACGCCGACGGCGAGCAGCGTGAAGAGCGCTTCGCACACCATGGCCAGCGCCGCGAGCACCAGCCCTTGCCAGCGCGCCGCGCCGCCGCCGGAGAGCACGGCGATCCCCAGGCCGGCGAGCACCGCTCCGGTCACCGGCGCCCACGAGGGCCGCTTCCCCTTGGCCAGCGGGCCCGCCAGCGCGAGCACGAGCGGCGTGCCGCCGAGGAACGCGGCGACCAGACCGGGTTCGGCGTAGCGCTGCGCGAACAGCAGACAGGCCTGGAACCCGATCATCCCGGTCGCCGCGAGGGCGATCAGCGACGGCACGTCGCGCGCTCCCGGCAACGGCAGCGGGCGCCCGCTCAGCCGCGCCCACGCCAGCAGGAGCACGCCCGCCAGCGCGTACCGCAGCGCCTGCCCGGTGATCACCGGGTACCCGTCGAGCATTCCCGTCACCGGCACGGACGCGCCGACGATCAGCACCCCCAGTACGCCGATCGTCACGCCTCTTCGTTCGTTGTCCATGCCCCTCACGATGGCGGCTTTATGGTCCATATCGAAGAGCCAAATCGAGGGTTCTGCGCAGGACCATAACCAGCATGGGTCTGTCAGGACCAGGCACCGGCCCCAGGAGATCCGGGATACTTGTCGACATGACCGAGACGGCCGGACTGGGCGAATTCCTCAAGGCACGCAGGGCGGCGCTGGACCCGGCGGACCTCGGCCTGCCGACGGGGTTCAACCAGCGGCGGGTCGCCGGGCTGCGGCGCGAGGAGCTGGCGCAGCTGGCCGGGATCAGCGTCGACTACTACACGCGGCTGGAACAGGGCCGGGCGCGCAACGTGTCCGACTCGGTCCTCGATTCGCTGAGCCGGGCGCTGCGGCTGCATCGTGNCCGGGCGCGCAACGTGTCCGACTCGGTCCTCGATTCGCTGAGCCGGGCGCTGCGGCTGCATCGTGACGAGGCCACCTACCTGCGCAATCTGGCCGCCCCGAAACGCAAACGCGTCGCACGGCCGAAGACCCAGCGGATCCGGCCGGAATTCCAGATGATGCTGGACGCCCTCCACTCCCCGGCGCTCGTCCTCGGCCGCTACGGAGACGTGCTCACCTGGAATTCCCTCGGCGGCTCGCTCTCCTTCGACCTGGCCTCGCGGCCGGCGGGGGAACGCAACATCCCGAAGATGTTCTTCCTCGACGACCACGCCCGCGAGCTGCATCCCGAGTGGGAAGCCGTGGCGAAGGAGATCGTCGCGAACCTGCGCTCGGAAAGCGGGAGGTATCCGGATGACCCGTACCTCGCCCAGCTCGTCGGCGAGCTCTCCCTCGGCAGCGAAGTCTTCCGGAAACTGTGGGCGAAGCAGACCGTGCGCGAGAAGGCGCACGCCTGGAAGGTGATGATCAACCCGATCGTGGGTGAGCTCCGGCTGCGCTACGAGACGCTGCGGCTGCCCGACGATCCCGACCAGGCTTTGGTGATCTACACCGCCGAGCCCGGCTCCGACAGCGAACGCGCGCTCCGCCTGCTCGCCAGCTGGGTCGCCGATCCCGCGCACGCCTGAGCCCACATGGCGCCAAGTCCGTGAAGGCCTCCTTCCCTACCTTGAGAGTAGGCAAGGAGGCCTTCACTACGTCGCCGTCCGAGCCCGCTCAGCGCGAAACTGTCGGTGCCCGGGTCCATGATGGACCCATGTTGCTCACCGAGGTGGTGACCGCGTCGGCCGAACTGGCCGCCACGAGGTCCAGGAAGGCGAAGATCGCCACCCTGGCCGCGGTCCTGCGCGCCGCGGGCGAACTGGAACTGCCCGCGGTCATCGCGTTCCTCACCGGCCAGCCGACACAGGGCCGCATCGGCACCGGCTGGCGGACGCTGGCCGAGCTGAAGGCGGCCCCGGCCACCGAGCCGTCGTTGACCGTCGCCGAGGTGGACACGGCGTTCGGCACGGTGGGGGCGGCGTCGGGTTCGGGGTCGGTGAAGTTGCGCGCGGAGACGTTGCGGGCGTTGTTCACCAAGATGACCAAGGAGGAGCAGGAGTTCCTGTTCCGGCTGCTCACCGGCGAGCTCCGGCAGGGCGCGCTCGAAGGGATCATGGTGGACGCCATCGCGGCGGCGGCCGAGATCCCGGCCGAAGACGTACGGCGGGCGTTCATGCTGTCCGGGCAGCTCCCGGTGACGGGCCTGGCGGCCATGACAGGCGGCCAGGAGCGGCTGGCGGAGTTCAAGCTGGCCTTGGGCAGGCCGATCCGGCCGATGCTGGCTTCCCCGGCGGAGTCGCTGGACGAGGCGATCACCGAGCACGCCAAGGCGCTCGTCGAGTACAAAATGGACGGTGCGCGGATCCAGGTCCACCGCGACGGCGACGAGGTGCACGTCTACACGCGGACGCTGCGGGAGATCACCGGCAGCGTCGGCGAGCTGGTGGATCTGGTGCGCTCCTTGCCCTGCACATCGGTGGTGCTCGACGGCGAGACGCTGGCCCTGACCGACGACGGCAGGCCCAGGCCGTTCCAGGAGACGATGAGCCGGTTCGGCAGCACACGCGAGGAGCAGGTCAAGGCGCTGTTGCTGCGGCCGTATTTCTTCGACTGCCTGCACCTCGACGGCGTCGACCTGCTGGACGCGCCGCTGTCCGAGCGGAACGCCGCCCTGCGTCAGGTCGCGGGCGAGCACGTCATCCCGGGCGAGATCGCGCCCGCCTCGGCCGAGGCGGTGCTGGAAGCGGCGATGGCCGCCGGACACGAAGGCGTGATGGTCAAGGGCCTCGCGTCGCCGTACGCGGCGGGCCGCCGCGGGCGCGCGTGGCTCAAGGTGAAACCGGTGCACACGATCGACCTGGTCGTGCTCGCCGCGGAATGGGGTCACGGCAGGCGCACCGGCACGCTGTCGAACCTGCATCTCGGCGCCCGCGACCCCGACGGCGGGCCGCCGATCATGGTCGGCAAGACGTTCAAGGGCATGACCGACGAGTTGCTGGCCTGGCAGACGAAGACGTTCCAGGAGATCGAGACCCACCGCACGGACTGGGCGGTGCACGTGCGGCCGGAGCTCGTCGTCGAGATCGAACTCGACGGGGCTCAGGTGAGCACGCGATATCCGGGCGGACTGGCGCTGCGCTTCGCGCGCGTAGTGCGGTACCGGCCGGACAAGGAGGCCGCCGACGCCGACACCATCGACACCGTCCGCGGCCTCCTCAAGCCCTGAACTCCCGCATTCAGTCCTCTGAACGCGGGCCTTGCGCGTGCGACTACCGCGTTCAGAGGACGAAACGCCTCAGTAGCAGCGGTCCGAAGAGATCCGGTACGTGTAGTTGTTCGACAGGTTGGAGGTCACCTCGAACCGGATCTTGTGGTACACCGGCGGCTCCCCGAGCACGCCGTGCTTGACCGTGCGCTCCTTGCCCGGCGCGATGGCCCCGCTCCAGAGTCCCTTGTCGAAGACGTCGTCGATGATCTGGACGAGCATTCCCCGGTAGTCGTGGTTGTGCACGGTGATGTCGATGCTCTGCCCCGCGCTCACCTCGACGACCTTGGTCTTCCCGCCCATCAGCGGCCCGCCCTCACAGACCTTCGACGCCGCCGAAGCGGACGGTGCCATCAGCAGGGTGCCTGCCAGCGCGACCGGGACGACGGCGAACAGCTTCTTCTTCATCGGTTCCCCACAACGGTCTTGACGACATTGGACTGGACGGCCAGGTCGAGGCCGATCTTCATGTTTCCCCCGCAATAGGCCTTCTGGCCGTTCTTGAAATGCACCGTCAGATCCCCGGCGCATTCGAACACCTTGACGTCCCAGGTGCGCGTGCCCGGCTTGAGGCAGATCGCGTCCTTCCCGGCCCGGCGCATCCAGCCGTGGTAGCCGGATTCGCAGGTAATGATCGGATCACTGCCCGAAGCGGGCACCGGAGCCGCCTGTGCGGCGGTGACCGGCAGGAGCGCCACGGTGAGCGCGGCCCCGGCCAGTGCGGCGACCTTGACGTACGGACGCATGGATTCCCTTTCCGCAATTAATGTGAGAGTGTTTCGGAAAATCCCATCCGGAATTCCCGGACGCCGATGACGTTAAAGGCCACCGAAGCCACTCCGGAAGCGATTCACGACCGCGAAATGGCCATGGCCGACAGATCAATGTCCATGCAGGTCAGCGCTTTGACCATCGGCCCGGAAGGTCAAATGACGCGGACCGAGAAGAACACCGCGCGGGTGTTCGGCAGCAGGATGTGCCCTTGTTCGTCGGCCATCTTCCAGTACACCTGGCAATGTCCTGGCCGGTCGGGCGCACGCACCTCGACGGAGACGCGCGCGCGCTCGCCGGGCGCGGTCTGCGGGACGGGGACGCGGTCGGGGGTGCGGCACTCGCCGGGGTTCCCGAACGAACCGGCGCGGACCAGGTAGCGGCCGACCCATCCGACCGATCCCGCGTTGCGGAACTCCCAGATCTTCACGAAGGTCGACCCGGCCGCGACCTCACTGCCGTCGGGCACGGTCACGTCGGCGACGAATTCCGACGCGTCGCCGGCCGGGGCGGCGGGCTCGGAACCGAACGGCGCGGCGAAGACGAACACCAGCGCCGCGACGAGGACGACCGCCACGGCTCCGGCGAGGAGGAACGCCGTCCGGCGCGAACGCTCCGGCGCGGGTTCGGGCGCCGCACCGGCGGCCAGCGCGTCGCGCGCGCGTTCCCATTCACCGCGCCATTCGTGCCGGACCTCGTCCTCGTCACCGCCGAGCACTCCGGCGGCCAGCACGCGGACGAACTCCCAGGACGTCTCCCAGCTGGGCAGCCGCTCGCCGCGGGCGGCTGCCGAAAGCGCGGACTTCGACGCGAGCGCGCCGTACTCGTCGCGCATGCGGTCGTAGGAAGGGTCACCGGCGGCCCGTTTCAGCTCCCACAGCCGCCGCGCGAACTCGGCGACGGGTCCACTGTCCTCCGCCGGACCACGCGCGACCCGTCCGCGGCGTCCGGGCCTCCGCTCGACGTCCATCGCTTCCCACGATATGACCCGATGGCCGGGAAGACCCGGCGGCGTCCCGCCCCCGATCGAGTGGCGGCGTGCGGTGGTGACGGGACGTCCCCACCCGATCACCCATAAAGTAGGCGAATGCAGGCTTCCAAGATCGCGCGTGCCTGGTTCGGCGCGACGGCGCTGGTGGTGATCGCCGGTCTCGCCGCCCAGATCCCGGTCTCCGCGGGCACCACCGGCGGCACCTTCCACACTCCGGCCGGACGGGTGGCCAACCTGCTGGCCTTCTTCACCATCGACTCGAACATCCTGGTCGGCG
Organism: Amycolatopsis coloradensis; assembly: GCF_037997115.1. Lineage (NCBI taxonomy): Bacteria > Bacillati > Actinomycetota > Actinomycetes > Pseudonocardiales > Pseudonocardiaceae > Amycolatopsis > Amycolatopsis coloradensis. The sequence continues at coordinate 2,780,727 of NZ_CP150484.1, read as the reverse complement.
CCGGCAGCTTGCTCCTCGCGCTCGGCGTCGCGGGCCGGTCGACGCTGTTCGGCGTGCTGCGGCTCACCGGTCTCGTCGGCATCACCGTGACCGGTGTCGTCTTCCAGGTCGCGCTCGCCGATCTCTACGAACTGCACGGCTGGGCCGTTTTCGCCGACACGATGCTGCACAAGGTGTCGCCGTTGATGTGCGTCGCGGGCTGGCTGCTGTTCGGGCCACGCGGCCAGTTGTCGTGGCGGATCCTGTGGTGGTCGCTGCTGTATCCGCTGGCCTGGCTCGCGGTCACGCTGGTGCGCGGCGCGATCATCGGGTTCTACCCGTACCCGTTCGTCGATCCGGGCATCAACGGTTACGGCGGTGTCGCGTTCAACTGCGTGCTGATCGGTGTGCTGTTCATCGGCCTCGCGGCGGCCGCGGTCGGTTTCGACCGCACGTTCAGCCGGCGAGACGAACCCGACGACTACTTAGCCCCGGACCCGGCGGAAAGCGTTGAGCGGATCCGCGACGCCGGCACGTACTAGCGTCCGCACCGCGCCGAGCCGCCGGTCCACCGGTTTCCCGGCGGCCACCCGGTGCATCTGCTGGGTGTGCCACTGGATCTCGAGCAGGCTGTCGGCCAGCCGGATGCCGGTCTTCGGCGCCGTGCGCTGCGCACGGACGTCCTCGCCGCCCAGCAGCCGCCCGGGCAGTGCCGGGTCGACGATCAGCGGCCTGCCGAGACCGATGACGTCCAGCGCGCCGGAGCGCAACGCCTCCGCCATGCCTCGCGCGCTGGTGAAGCCACCGGTGACCATCAGCGCGACGTCGGTGACCTGCCGCGCCTTCGCGGCGTAGTCGAGGAAATAAGCCTCACGGCTGAGGGTGCTCGCCTTGGCGGAACCCATCATGACGGCCTTCTCGTAGGTGCCGCCGGAGACTTCCAGCAGGTCGATGCCTGCTTCGCCCAGTTCACGGACGACTTCGAGCGACTCTTCTTCGCTGAACCCGCCGCGCTGGAAGTCCGCGCTGTTGAGCTTGACCGCGATCGGCACCGTGTCGCCGACCTCGGCGCGCACGCGGGCGACCACTTCCAGCAGGAACCGGCGCCGCCGGAGCGCGTCACCGCCCCAGCCGTCGGTGCGCCGGTTGGTCAGCGGCGACAGGAACTGCGAGACGAGATAGCCGTGCGCCCCGTGGATCTGGACACCGGCGAACCCGGCGTCGACGACGGTCCGCGCGGCCACGCCGAACCGGTCGATGATCGCTTCGATCTCGCCGACGGTCAGTGCCCGCGGCGTCGCGAACACCGAGCGGATGCCGCGGTCGCCGAACGGCACCGCCGACGGCGCGACCGGCTGACGGGACAGGAAGCGCGGGCTTTGACGACCGGGATGGTTGAGCTGAACCCACAGCCGGGACTCGGTCCCGTCCGCCGACCGTGCCCACGGCTTGAACTCGGTCGCGTCCGGCTCCCGAGGGACCGCGACGTTGCGCGGTTCACCCAGCGCGGTCGGATCGACCATGACGTTGCCGGTGATCAGTGTCCCGGCCCCGCCTCGCGACCACGTCCGGTACAGCTCGGCCAGTTCGGCGGTCGGCCGGTTGCGGCGATCGCCGAGCTGCTCGCTGAGCGCGGCCTTGGCCAGCCGGTTCGGCAGGATCGCGCCACACCGCAGTTTCAGCGGTTCGGCCAGCAGTTCCTTGGGCTCGCTCATCTGCGCTTCCTCCCGCCGTTACCTACTGAGCAGTATCCCTACTCGAAGTAACATACTCGCGGTATGTCGAGTACTCAAGGTGCGCCGAGACCGAAGGGGTTGTCGATCACGTAGCGCCAGAGTCCGTCCTCTCCCCGTCTCGCGACGTCGGTGGCCGTCGCGGCGAGGTGACCCTCGATGACCCAGTCGACGATCAGCAAGGCCAGGTCACCGGACACGTGCACCTGGCGCGGAGTGACCTTGATGGGCTGCCCGAGCGCGAGGATCCCGCCGTTCGCGGCCCGGCGTTCCGCGCCGCTCACCCGCACGCCGTCCCGGCGGACGAACACGGCGTCCGGCTCGTAGACGGTGTCGAGGATTTCGGCGGATCCGGTGTTGAAGGCGGTTTGGAAGACGAAGGGGTGTTCGGCGGGGCCGGCGGTCAACGGCACACTGGGGAAATGCGTCATGCGGACAGCGAAACCGACCGCGAAGCAGGTCACCAAACGGAAACCTTCGACGGCGAACTCGTCCCGGACGCCCGCGGCCGGACGCGGAGGCCGGAGCCGGACTGTCCGGTCGAGGTCGCGCTCGCCGCGATCTCGGGCCGCTGGACGACGCTGGTCCTTCGGGAGCTGATGGGCGGCGCCCGATCCTTTAGCGACCTCCGCACGGCGTTGCCCGGTTTGTCCGCGAAGGTGCTGACAGAGCGCCTCGGCGACCTGACCGCGCGCCGCCTCGCCGTCCGCGAGGAACTGCCGGGCTTCCCGAGCCGGACCAGCTATCGGCTCACCGAGGCGGGACTCTCGCTGCGGCCGCTGCTGATCGAGCTGTACCGCTCGGGCTCGGCGCTACAGGCCCTCACGCAGTAGGCGCGGCGCGACCGGCTCCACCCGCGCACGCACCTTCACCTCTTCAGCCATGGTCCGCGCCCAAACCTGCAAGCCCGGGACGTCGATCCCGTGCGGCCGGGCCTCGCGAAACGGCTCGATGTTCTCGGCGCCGCGCTCCAGCAGCGACGCCGCGCCGTTCCCGTTCCCCCTGGCCGCGTGGGTCAGGCCCACGGCGAGCTGCGCGAGACCGCGCCACAGCTCCCGCTCGGGCCCGTCGGTGGACTTCCACGCGTCCTCGAACACCTCGTGCGCGTGAAACGGGCGGCCCGCGTCGAGCAGGCGCTGCGCCTCGGAAACGGTGTCCTCGGGGCTCCGTTCGATGCCCTCGGGCTGGCGTTCGACACCGTCGGCGCCGTACGGAAGCGGCCTGCCGAGACCATCCCGCGGGCGCGCGTTGCGGGCTCGTCCGGCTTCGTCACGGTCCCGGTCGGTCATGCCGACAGTGTCCCACGCGGGTATCCTGGGGCCTCGTGCGCTTTCTCGACGGGCATCGGCCCGCTCACGACCTGACCTACGACGACGTGTTCCTCCTGCCGAACCGGTCGGACGTGGAGTCCCGTTTCGACGTCGATCTGTCCACTGTGGACGGCACCGGCGCGACGATCCCGATCGTGGTGGCCAACATGACCGCCGTCGCGGGCCGCCGGATGGCCGAGACGGTCGCCCGGCGAGGTGGGCTCGTCGTCCTGCCACAGGATGTCGACGTGGCCGCGGTCGCCGACATCGTCAGCTGGGTCAAGAGCCGTCACACGGTGTGGGACACCCCGCTGGTGCTGACCGGCGGAGACGCGGTGGCCGACGCGCTGAACCTGGTCGGCAAACGCGCCCACGGCGCCGTCGTCGTGGTGGACGAGGACGGGAAGCCCGTCGGCGTCGTCGACGAAGCGGCTTGCGCCGGCGTAGACCGCTTCGCGCGTCTCGCCGACGTCGCGGAGCCCGCGGTCGTCACGGTCCCGCTGGACACGCCGCCGCGTGAGGTGTTCGAGCGCCTGCACGACCACGGAGGCCGTCTCGCGCTCGGCATCGACGAAAACGGCAGGCTCGCCGGCGTCCTGACCGAGATCGCGGCGCTGCGCGCGGAGATCTACACCCCGGCCGTCGACGACGGCGGCAACCTGCGCGTCGCCGCCGCGATCGGCGTGAACGGCGACGTCGCGGCGAAGGCCGAGGCCGTCCTCGCGGCGGGCGTCGACGTGCTGGTCGTCGACACCGCGCACGGCCACCAGGAGAAGATGATCTCGGCGCTGAAGGCCGTCCGGTCGGTGAATCCGCGAGTCCCGGTCGTCGCCGGGAACGTGGTCACCGCGGAGGGCACACGCGACCTGATCCACGCGGGCGCGGACGTCGTCAAGGTCGGCGTCGGCCCCGGCGCCATGTGCACGACCCGGATGATGACCGGCGTCGGGCGCCCGCAGTTCTCCGCCGTCGCCGAATGCGCCGCGGCGGCGCGCGAACTGGGCAAACACGTCTGGGCGGACGGCGGCGTACGGCACCCGCGCGACGTCGCGCTGGCGCTCGCCGCGGGCGCGTCGGCGGCGATGGTCGGCTCGTGGTTCGCGGGCACCCACGAATCCCCCGGCGACCTGCGCTACGACGAGCAGGGCAAGCCGTACAAGGAGTCGTTCGGCATGGCGTCGAAGCGCGCCGTCGGCGCCCGCACGCGCACGGACAACGTCTTCGAACGCGCCAAGAAGGGCCTGTTCGAAGAGGGCATCTCGGCGTCGCGGATGGCGCTGGACCCGGCTCGCCCCGGCGTCGAAGACCTGCTCGACTCCATCGGCTCCGGTGTCCGCTCCGCCTGCACGTACGCGGGTGCGCGCACGCTGGAGGAGTTCCACGAGCGCGCGCTGCTCGGGATCCAGTCCGCCGCCGGCTTCGCGGAAGGACGCCCCCTGCCGTCGGGCTGGTGAAACCCGGCGGAGTCCTCTTAGGACTGTCCCAAGAGGACTCCACCGGTTCCGGTTATCCGTGGTCCTCCAGCATCTCGGTGACGAGCGCCGCGATCGGCGAGCGCTCGGACCGGGTCAGCGTGATATGCGCGAACAGCGGGTGACCCTTGAGTTTCTCGATCACCGCCGAAACGCCGTCGTGCCGCCCGACCCGCAGGTTGTCGCGCTGCGCGACGTCATGCGTGAGCACGACCCGCGAAGCGGTGCCGAGCCGTGAGAGCACGGTCAGGAGCACGTTGCGCTCCAAGGACTGCGCCTCGTCGACGATGACGAACGTGTCGTGCAGCGACCGGCCGCGGATATGGGTCAGCGGGAGCACCTCGAGCATGCCGCGATCGAAGACTTCGTCGAGGACGTCCTGGCTGACCAGCCCGCCGAGGGTGTCGAACACCGCCTGCGCCCACGGCTGCATCTTCTCGCTCTCGGAACCGGGCAGGTAGCCCAGATCCTGGCCGCCGACCGCGTACACCGGCCGGAACACGACCACCTTGCGATGCTGGCGGCGTTCCATCACCGACTCCAGGCCCGCGCAGAGCGCGAGCGCCGACTTGCCCGTGCCCGCTCGTCCGCCCAGGGAGACGATGCCGACGTCGGAGTCCAGCAGGAGATCCAGCGCCACCCGCTGCTCGGCCGACCGGCCGTGCAGCCCGAACGCCTCCTTGTCGCCCCGGACGAGCCGGATCCGCTTGTCCGCGGTGACCCGCCCCAGCGCGCTCGAACTGCCCGCGAGCAGCCTGAGCCCGGTGTGACAGGGCAGTTCACCGACCTCCGGCATCCCGAATTCCGCCGGATCCACGGAAGACCCGCTGAACAGCGCGTCGACCAGGGTCTGCGGGACGTCCACGTCCGCCATCCCCGTCCAGCCCGAGGGCGTCACCTCCTGCGCGCGGTACTCGTCGGCTTCGAGGCCGACGGCGCCCGCTTTGACACGCAAGGGGATGTCCTTCGTCACCAGCGTGACCGACGCGCGTTCCGCCGCCAGGTTGAGCGCACAGGCGAGGATGCGGTGGTCGTTGGAGTCGGTGCGGAAGCCGACCGGGAGCACCGTGGGGTCGGAGTGGTTCAACTCCACCTGCAGGGTGCCGCCGTGCTCACCGATCGGGATCGGCGCGTCGAGCCTGCCGTGCTGACGACGCAGGTCGTCGAGCATGCGAAGCGCTTCGCGCGCGAACCACCCCAGTTCGGGATGGTGACGTTTCGCCTCCAGTTCACTGATGACGACCAGCGGGAGCACGACCGCGTGTTCGGCGAACCGGGTCACCGACCAGGGGTCAGAGAGCAGGACCGACGTGTCGAGCACGTAAGTGGACCGCTGGGATTCGGGCGAGATCGAGGCTTTCTCCGGGCCAGGGGCACCGGTCGAAGAACGGCCAGAGGCCTTGCGGGGTGAACGCTGCGCAGTCACGACGGCATCTCCCTCGTGGGCGTGGCACCACGCCCGCACTCGCTGGGCCGGGCACTTCCCTGGCTAACCGTTCCTTCCGACGTCTTTCACGTCAGTCGGCACGGCCACGAGGGCCGGGTGCCGGCCCCCTCGTGCATCCACTGGGCGGCTGTGCCGCCCTGTCGACAACCGCCACGACCAGGGCCTCCCGTGAGAGTCCGCATGGGACGCGAACCCTCACTTCCGGAAGGTACCTGCGTCCGGCCGATCGCGCAGGCAGCCACCACGGTGATTCGCCAAACCGTCATCTCACTGTCGGTCGCGTGACATCAACGCCTGGTCACCATCACGGTGCGTAGTGATGATCTCCATTCAGGGACGCTCGTCGACGTGACCCGGATGGATTAACGCGACACAGGGCGTTCACCTGATGAGACGGAGGGTTCTACCACGCATCGTGGCGGGACGCATTTTGTGCCCGAGACAGAGAACCGGACCGAGTGAAACGCGCCTTTTTCGCCTCACACAATGGGCTTACGAGACGGTCACAAATCCTGAATAGCGAGTAATTTTCTCACTGCGGGACACCCCCACCGGATTCGGTGCCCCCGATCCCTGAACATCTCTACCAAGGAGTGCGAAGTGCTGAAGAAGGCTGGTTTCGTTTCCGCCGTCGCCGCGGGCATCATGATGGTCGGCGGGACCGCGTTCGCCGCCACCGGTGACACCTCGGGCACCCCGGACCCCACGTTCGGCGACGCCTACAACACCTTCATCGAGGGCGGTGGCGCGCTGGGCTACGGCGCCGCTTCCCTGGTCGCCGGTGCCTACGCGGGCGTCGCCACCACGCCGGCTCTGATCCTCCACTCGCTGGAGCACCACCACCACTGATCTTCAGTGTCGACGTCGAAGGCCCCGGAGTGCACGCCGGGGCCTTCGTCATGTCACCGGTCAGGAACCGAAGCGCCGGTGCCGCCACGCGTAATCGCGCATGGCGCGCAGGAAATCGACCCGGCGAAACGCGGGCCAATAAGCTTCGGTGAACCAGAATTCCGAATGCGCCGATTGCCAGAGCAGAAATCCGGAAAGCCGCTGCTCACCCGAGGTGCGGATAATCAGATCCGGATCCGGCTGACCCGAGGTGTACATGTGTTCGGATATGTGGTCGACGTCCAATATCTTCGCGAGCTCGCGGATCGAGGTGCCCTCGTCGGCGTGCTGGAGCAGGAGTTTGCGGACCGCGTCGGCGATCTCCTGACGCCCTCCGTAACCGACCGCGACGTTGACCTCCATCCCGGTGCGCCCCTCGGTGCGCTCCGCGGCCGCGCTGAGGGCCTTCGCGACCTCCGGGGGCAGCAGGTCGAGTGCCCCCACGATGCGAAGCCGCCAAGGCGTGTGCGGCGCGGCGAGTTCGTCGGTGACGTCGGTGATGATCTTCAGCAACGGGCTCAGTTCCTCGGCCGCGCGGCCGAGGTTGTCCGTCGAGAGCAGCCACATGGTGACGACCTCGACGTCGGCCTCGTTGCACCAGCTCAGGAAGTCGGCGATCTTCTTGGCGCCCGCCCGGTGCCCGTCGGCGACGTCGGTGAAGCCCGCTTCGCGCGCCCAGCGGCGGTTCCCGTCCAGCATGATGGCGATGTGGCGTGGATGGCGCCCCTTGGCCTGCTGGATCAGGCGCCTGCCGTAGGCGCTGTACACGACGTCTGACAAGAAGGACCGAAGACTCACGTCAGTGGAGAGTAGTCACCTCGCGAGCCTCAGTGGGACGCGCCACGGACACTGGCGAAAAACCTACGGTGCCGTAACCTGGGTGAGTGAGCGTAGTGACCGAACCCCAGCCGTCCGGCCCCGCGCCCGTAGTGGACACGCGTCCTCGGTTGCGTGGGCACATCCACTTCTGGTCCTTCTTCGGCGCCGTCGCCGGAGCCGCGACTCTCATCAGCCTCGCGGCGTCCACTGTGTCGGGTATCGCCGCTTTGTCCACTTCGGTCTACGGCCTGACCGTGCTCGGCGTCTTCGGCGTCAGCGCGCTGTACCACCGTCGCTTGTGGAGCCCACGAGCATACGAATGGATGAAGCGCGCCGACCATTCGATGATCTTCCTGTTCATCGCCGGCACCTACACGCCGTTCACCCTTCTGGCGATGTCCCAGCCGACCGGGTACATCGTGCTCGCGATCGTATGGGGCGGCGCGATCGGCGGCGTCACCCTGAAGATGCTGTGGCCGAACGCGCCACGCTGGCTCGGCGTGCCGATCTACATCGCGCTGGGCTGGGTCGCCGTCTTCGTCCTGCCGGAACTGGCCACGCACGCCGGTGTCGCGGCGCTCGTCCTGCTCTGCGTGGGCGGGCTGTTCTACACGCTGGGGGCGGTGTTCTACGCGGTGAAGTGGCCGAACCACTTCCCGGACACCTTCGGGTACCACGAGTACTTCCACGCCTGCACGGTTCTCGCCGCGGTTTCCCACTACATCGCGATCTGGCTGGCCATGTACGCCTAGCCAGGTCGTGAGTGATGTGGGTCGTTGGCACCGAAGACGCCTTACCACCTACCGGAGCTGACTGACGGCCGGTCGCGGGGTCCGCGAAGGCGCCTTGGCCACCCTCAAGGGCATGCCAGGAGCTCAAGAGTGGCATGGTCCTGTTTCCGGCGTGTTTCCCTGTTCGGAGTGACTTTTGGTGGAGCGGTGCCGAATCTTGGTGGACCATCGGCGGGGAGCCGTCGTGATCCCGTGGCGCTCGGTCGGTCAGAGTACGTGAAGGTCCCTTCCTTGCGCTGGCCGCAAGGAAGGGACCTTCACGCACCGGACCACTCGGTCAAGCGAGCATTAATCGGATAATTCGCCTTCCCGGGTATCCTTTATGGACGGTTGGGAAACCTCGTTGCGGCGCTCAAGTTCCTGGCATGGACCCTCGCGGGCGAGGGAAGGCATCCTTGCCGACACCAGCGCGGGCCCTGGCAGGCGGCCGGTCACAACGCCTGGTTTTTGATCACCCGCCGGGTACCCGCGAAGAGCATCCCGATGTTCACCGACTTCGGGCAGACCACGACGGCCACGACGTCGGCGTTGTGGTTGTTCCTGATGAACAGGTGCGTCAGGTTGGCGCTGTTGACGAGGATCTCCTGGAAGTAGTGCTCGGCACTGCTGACGCCTCGGCGCTCCTTGAAGATGTTCTCGATCATCACGACCGTGCGGCCTTGGAACAGATCCAAGGTCGCGCCGGCGAGGAGGTCGAGGACCTCCGACGGATGGCTGTCGGTGGTTTCGACGGCCAACAACATGCCGGTCGCCAGATCCACCACTCCGGAGGCGAGGCAGTCGGGCACCTCCTGGCGCAACTGCTTGACCATCAAGGTCATCTGGTCCGACATATTCTGGCCGTTACCCAGCATGTCCATTCTCCTTTTCGGTGTTCGTCCGTCAGTTCGGGTGGAGGGGGCTCAGCAGGCGTTCGCGATGACGGCCGCGAGAATCGAGCGGACGCGCTCGATCGTGACCAGGGAAGCCCGGTGCAACCGGGTGATGTCGAGGCCCTCGTCGCCGAGGACGACCATCAACGACGTGCTGTCGATGGAGTAGACGGCCAGGTAACCGCCGCCGCTACGGACCACCGCGTGCCGGAACGCGCCTTGGGCGACCGCGGAGGTGATGGTCAGTGAGAGGCCCAGCTGAGCGGCGCCGAGTGCGGACACCGCGCCGGGATCGATCCGGTCCTCGGCGTCGGCCGCGATGGGCAGGCCGTCCACGCCGGCGATCAGGGCTCCGGTCACCCCGCTCACTTGCCTTCTCAAGTCGTTCAGCTCGTCGACCAGCGTTTCACGATCCACCTGGTGTTCCCTTCTGCTGCGAGATCTCGTCCGAGTTCGTGCGGTTCACGGAAGGCCCGGCCCGGACGCGGTTGAGCAGCCTGGGCAGTACCTGCCAGCCGGCCGCCCGTGACGGCTTGAGCAGTTCCGACACACCGCTCGCCCCCGGGCTGCGCAGGGGAAGGCCTTTCATGTCACCGCCGGAAACCGACTGGGCTCCGGCTGCGGGCATCCGGGGACGCAGCGGCTTCCGCGAGCCCCCGCCGGGATCCTCGGGAGACTCGACGGCGATCTCGACCAGGCCGTCGCCGATCATCCGGGAGATCTCGATCGTCACGGGAAAGACGTTGCGCCCCGACACGAACGCGATGTCGCGGGCGGAGCGGCGGCCGTTGGCGCCGGCGAGGATGTCGCGCCGGACCGCGGTCGACGCGACTCCCGACGAGGCCACCCCGGCCACTGGCGCGATCCGGTCGCGATGCGGCGAGACCGCCACCGGCAATGACGCGAGAGCGTCAAGGCGGCGCCTGGTCTCGTCGAGCAGCCAGTCGAGCTCGATCGCCGGAGTGACCGGCACCAGCACGTCGAACCGGTTGTAGTCGATGGCGTATTCCTCGATGTCACCCGTCACGATGACGAAAGCGCCGTCCTGCGCGGCCATGGTGGCGACCAGCTGCAGTTCCGTGTTCCCGACCCCGGCGCGAGCGAGAAGCTCGTCCCGCGGCGTCGGACCGCCTGGCCCCGCCCGCAACGCGGCGGACCAGTCGTCCTCGCTGATCCGCCCGGACCGCAGCAGCACGGAGTCCACCCCTGGAGCACCAGGGGTGTCGACGGCGATCACCGCGCCCTCGCGCAGGTGGATCACCCCGCCGGGCCTGCCGGACAGAGACAACGCGCCGGACACCCCGTCGTCGCAACATACGGTCAGCGCCCGCGCGAGCAGTTCGAAGGAAGACCGGGGCATAAGCGCCACTCACTACTTTCTCTTCAGGCGTGCGGAATGGAAACGCGATACGACAGGTGATCGTCGCGCCGCCCTCGCGGAAGTGGCCGACTCTATGACATCGGAACAAGGATTCCCAGGACGTTCCCCCATTTCTCGCAACGTTCGAAAATTCTCGACACCCCTTGGGGCGCAATCGAAATCGGAGGGATTATCACAGACAACGGTGAGCTGCGGACAAATCACCGGCATGCCGTCTACGCGCAGGTCGCGAAGGGTAAGGGCGATGGGAAATGTCCATACCACCGGGGGCTTTTATATCTTTCGCACGGCACGCGCATCCACTGTGGAATATCCGTGGCGGATTCTGGCCAAATTCATTTCTCGCCAGATCACGCCCGGCGCGGGCCGCGGGCCGATTCTCGACCCACGCCGACGGTCTGACCAGGACGGGCACACGCGTGTTCCCTCTGGCACAAGAAAGTGCCTTCTTCCGCACCTCCCGCCGCGTAAGCCATGATCACCACCATGGCCAAGAACGCACCGCCCCGCCGCCTCGATGACGCGGCCCTCAGCGACTTCCTCGCCGAACACACCTTCGGCGCCCTCGCGACCGTCAAACGTGACGGCCGCCCGCATCTCTCCACCGTCGTCTACACGTGGGACCCCGAGACGCGCGAGATCCGGATCAGCACGACCGAGGACCGCCTCAAGGTCAAGCAGCTCCGCAACAACCCCACCGCCTCCCTCTACGTCTCCAGCGCCGACCACTGGAAATTCGCTGTCGTGGAGGGAAAAGCGGAACTGTCCGAAGTCACCCGGACACCCGGCGACACCGCCGGTCTCGAATACCTGGCGGCGCAACGGCAAAAGCCCGACGACGAGGCTGAGTTCCTCGAGACCATCGCGGCCGAACGAAGGCTCTACATCACCCTCAAAACCGACAAACTCTATGGAACGGCCCTCGACATCGCTTGACGTACGCAGCTGGGAAAGGCCGGGTGCGGAGACGTTCGGGCTCGGGCACACCGGGCGGGTCCGGTGCGAGATCGTCACCTGACTCGCGTGGGCGGTCTTCGCCCTGGACTACGGCGTCCGCCTCAAGCACGCCGAGGACAAGCGCGCCTTCCTGAAGCACAATCTCTTCGACCTGCTGATCATCGTGCTCCCGCTGATCCGGCAGCTGCGTCTGCTCCGGCTGGTCACGGTGCTCAACGTCCTCAACCGCAACGCCGGCCTGTCGTTGCGCGGCCGCGTCGTGGTCTACACGGTGGGCGCGACGGCGCTCATCGTGTTCCCGGACGCGGTGTGGTGGTCGATCACGACGATCATCACGGTCGGCTACGGCGGCCGCTATCCCGTCAGCGGCACCGGCCGGCTCGTCGCGGTCGGGCTGATGGTGGCCGGGATCGCCCTGCTCGGTGTGGTCACCGCGACGCTCGCGTCGTGGCTGATCCGCCGGGTGACCGAGGCCGACGAGAACGCGCAGGCCGTGACCCGTGAGGTCAAGGCGTCGCGGGCCGAGCTCGCCGCACAGCGTGCGGTGGTCAGTCCCGCAGCATCGGAGCCGCTAGGTACTGCTCGGGGATGGCGAAGGCGTCCACGAGGGTCCGCGCGTGCGGGCGCAGGTCGGCGCACAACGCGTTCACCGCGGCGGTGACGGCCTTCGAGCGCCCGGAGGTCAGGCGCCCGTGTTCGAGGAACCAGCCCCGATCGGCCTCGATGTTCGCGAGCGCGTAGAGGTCGCAGACCCGCTCCAGCAGCTCACGGGCTTCCGCGTCGGCGCAGCGCTCGATGGCGTCGACGAACGCTTCGAGCACCACCCGGTCGACGTGCGCGCGCCCGGCGCGCAGCACGTGATCCTGCGCGTCATTGAAGACACCGAAGGGGTCCGAACCCGCCTTACGCAGGCGCTGCGCGACGCCGCCGAGTACGTGCTCTTCGCGGTCTTCGAACAGCTTCAGGTGCCATTCGCGCGAGTAGAGGACGTCGCCGTCATCCGCTTCGGTGAGCCGCTCGACCACCTTCCTCGCGGACGTCCGTTCGATCACGGCCTCGACGAGCTGCTCGGCCACGAACCGCGCGGTCGCGAGCGGGCTGAGGTCCTCGAAATGATCCTTGTAGCTGGTCAGCAACCCTTTCGCGACCAGTTGCAGCAGCACGGTGTTGTCACCCTCGAAGGTGGTGAAGACGTCCGTGTCCGCTTTCAGCCCGGCGAGCAGGTTCTCCGAGAGATAGCCGGAGCCGCCGCATGCCTCACGGGCGGCCTGGATGGTCGCGGTCGCGTGCCAGGTCGAGACGGCCTTGATGCCGGCGGCGCGTGATTCCAGCTCTCGCTGCTCTTCCTCCGGCGCGTCCTCGGCGAGGTCGTTCAGCTTCGAGACGAGTGCTTCCTGCGCGAAGTGCAGTGCGTACGACGTCGCCAGCGCGGGCAGCAGTTTCCGCTGGTGGGCGCGGTAGTCGAGGATGACGACCTCCTCGCCGCCGGGCCGCGCGAACTGCCGCCGCTGCTCGCCGTACCGGATGGCCAGTGCGAGCGCGCGCTTCGTCGCGCTGCCGGCGCTGCCCGCGACACTGACCCGGCCGCGGATGAGGGTTCCGAGCATCGTGAAGAACCGGCGGCCGTCGCTTTCGATCGGACTGCTGTACGTGCCGTCCTCGGCGACGTCACCGAACCGGTTGAGCAGTGCCTCGCGCGGAACCCTCACCTGGGTGAAGGTGAGCCGCCCGTTGTCGACGCCGTTGAGACCCGCCTTGCGGCCGCAGTCCTCGATCTCGACGCCGCGCGCCTTCCCGCCGCGGATCGGCACCAGGAACGCGTGCACGCCGCGCGACTCGCCACCGGTGATCAGCTGCGCGAACACCACCGCGAGCTCGCCGTCGCGGGCGGCGTTGCCGATGTACTCCTTCATCGCGCCCCGGTCCGGCGTGTGCACGACGAACTCGCGTGTCGCCGGGTCGTAGGTCGCGGTGGTGCGCAGGTGCTGGACGTCCGAGCCGTGACCGTGCTCGGTCATCGCGAAGCAGCCCAGCAGCTCCAGGTCCTTGATCTTCCGCAGGTAGCGCTCGTGGTGGCGTGCGGTGCCGAGCAGCTGCACCGCACCGCCGAACAGACCCCATTGGACACCGGCCTTCACCATCAGCGAGAGGTCGCCGAATCCCAGCATCTCGAACGACGTCAACGCACCACCGACGTCGCCGCCCCCGCCGTACTCCGGGTCGAAGCCGAGCCCCGGCCGGTCGGTGCGGGCGAGCAGCCGCAGCCATTCGAGCACCTGGGCGCGATGGGCTTCGGTGTCGATGTCGACCGGGTCTTTGAAGTACTCCGCCGCCATCTGCGCGCGCACCGCGCGGCGGAGCCCGGCCCACCGTCCATCGAGGACGGTGGTCAGCGCGTCCGGGTCGATCTTCGCGGGAAGTCCTGGTGTGTCCACGATTCCTCCGATGCGGTGCGGTCTGCGTTCAGCCTGCCGCACCGCATCGGGGGGCGCAGCACGAATCAGACCGGCCGCCCGTTGATCGTCGTGTTCTCGAACCGCAGGTCATCGACGTGTNGCAGCACGAATCAGACCGGCCGCCCGTTGATCGTCGTGTTCTCGAACCGCAGGTCATCGACGTGTTTCAGGACGTTTTCCGTGTTCGCGACGCCGTCGAAGCGGCACTCGCTCACCCGCAGTCCCCGAACGTGTGAGTTGGGCAACCCTCGGACGTCGAACGCCGCTTGCCCGCATCTCGTGCTCGCGGAGTGGCTGATGGTGAACGGCCCGAACCGAGGGACGTACGCGCCGGTCTGTCCGTTGTAGTCCGGCAGGACGTACGCGACCGAGCGGACGAACGTGCCGGAGACACTGTGGAGGTTGACGTTTTCGGTGAAACCGCCGCGCAAGGTGTTCGACTTGACGTACAGCCCGTATTTCGTCTCGCCGGTGACGGTGAGGTTGTACGCGTAGACGTCGCGGATGCCGCCGGTCTGCTCGCTGCCGCAGGTGATCGCGCCCCAGTTCCCGTCCATCACGCAGTTCGCGACGACGATGTTCCGGCACGGCACGCCGACCCTGCGCCCGTCGTCGTCCCGGCCCGCCTTGAGCGCGACGTTGTCGTCGTGCGCCCCGAGGTGGGAGTTCACGATCACCACGTGGTCGCAGGACTCCGGATCGCAGGCGTCGGTGTTGGAACGCGCGGTGCTCGCGTCCGTGCGGACGCCGTCGATCGTGACGTTCCGGCACAGCGTGGGATGCAGCTGCCAGAACATCGGGTTCTTCAGCGTGATGCCCTGGATGAGCACGGTGTCGCACGAATACGGCTCGACGAACGTGGACCGCATGGCGTGCCCGGAACCGGGAACGATCCGCTTCTCCGGCGGGATTCCGTCGGCCACCAGCGCTTCCAGGTACTCACGGTCCTTGCCCTTGTTCCAGGACGCCGTGCCCGCCGCGTCGAGCGTGCCCTGCCCGGT
Organism: Amycolatopsis coloradensis; assembly: GCF_037997115.1. Classification (NCBI taxonomy): domain Bacteria; kingdom Bacillati; phylum Actinomycetota; class Actinomycetes; order Pseudonocardiales; family Pseudonocardiaceae; genus Amycolatopsis; species Amycolatopsis coloradensis. Next base: position 2,765,621 of record NZ_CP150484.1, on the reverse strand, counting down.
CACCGCGATGTTGGATTCCTGGTACGCGTAGATCATCGGCGACCGGTTCACGCACTCGATGCCCTCGTAGCGGGTGAGCACGTTCGGGAACTTCGAGGCGTCGGAACCGAAGGCGAGCACGGCGCCCGCCTTGAGGTGCAGGTCCACGTTGCTCTTGAGATACACGGCGCCGGTGACGAAGGTGCCTTTCGGCACGACGACGTGCCCACCGCCGCGTGCGTTGGCCGCGTCGATCGCCTTCCTGATCGCGGCGGTGTTGTCGGTCTTCCCGTCACCCTTGGCGCCGAAGTCGAGCACCGAGAAAATCCGGTCCGGGAAGACCGGCCGTTTCGTCCGCGCGACGATGTCGTTGGCCGCCGGCCACGGGAGAGCTGGGGCCGCCCAGGCGGTGGGCGCGAGCAGTGGGCTCGCGGCCACCACGAGACCGCCCTTGATCAGCCAACGCCGGGGGAATCTGCCGTCCATGACGCCTTCTTTCGCAAGAGGACTTCGGTGAAGACGGCGGAATCCCGACTCTACGGGCGGGCCCCGGCCTCAGGAAAGGTCCGGTCCCTGTGAGCGGAGATCGTCGACCTTGGTCATCGCCTCCCGAAGCTCGGCGAGCCACGCGTCCGCGTGCTCCCCGACCAGCCGGACCGCCCAGGCGAGCGCCTCCGACCGCGACCGCGCGACGCCGGCGTCGACGAGGGTGTCGAGGACCAGGCGTTCCGGCTGCCGCAGCCTGGTCATGACCGGTGCCGAATGCGTGGTGAACAGGTGCCTCGTGCCGCCGAGGCTCGCGCCCCAGGCGACCTTGCGCTGATACCGGTGCTCGGCCTGGCGCGCGATCTCGATCCGCTCGTCGCGGGTCTCCTCGCGGAACCGGCTGATCCGGCCGTCTTCGGCCGCCGCGCGGGCGGCGGCGTCGGCGTGGTCAGCGGTGAGCGGCTGGAGCTCGCCGACGATGACGATCTCCTCGCGATCCACCGTGACCTCGGGATCCCCGGTGAACCAGCCCTCCGGGAGCCTGCCGCCGAACCACGCGGCCGCGTCGTCCGCCGACGGGATGTCCGCCTGCTGCCAGCCGCCCCGGCCCTTCCAGCCTCCACGTCCCATCTGCCTCGCCGTCCTGAAGTAGGTGTGCATGCTCGCCTCCGCGATTACATGATTACAACGCTACCGACGCTACGCGCGCATCAAGGGAGAGTCAGGTGTGTTCTCCCCCGGCGAAAAGGAATCAGCCGAGCTGAGAGCGCAGTTCCTCGGCGGTCGTGACGGGCCGTTCGCACACGTACCCACGGCATACGTACGCGGCGGCGGCACCGTCGACCAGCGGCCGATCGGCCAGCAGCGGTACTCCGTCCGCGTCCGGCGTGCCGCTCACGACGACGGCGCCGTCCGGCGACGAAGCGAGGGCGGCGGCCAGCAGATCCGCGCGTGCAGCGGTATCCGGACCGACGACCGCCACCTGCACCGGGCCGGCAGCGGCGGCTTCGGCGACCGTGAGCCAGTGCCCGGCGAACCGCGGCGCGTGGGCGGCGAGCCGTCCCGCCCGGGCCAGCGCCTGCTCGGCCGCCTCGCGGTAGCGGCCCGCCCGGTCGTGCCCGGCCAGCACGGACGCGGTCAGCAACGCGTTCGCCAGCGCCGAAGCCCCCGACGGGCTCGCGTTGTCGGTCGGGTCGGAAGGCCGCTGCACCAGGACTTCCGCGTCGTCGGCCGTGTCGTAGTAGGCCCCCGTCGCGTCCGGCACACCGAAGTGGGCCAAGGCGAGGTCCAGCAAGGTGATGGCGTCGGCGAGCCACCGCGGTTCCCCGGTCGCCTGGTGGAGTTCGAGCACCCCCTCGGCGAGGCACGCGTAGTCCTCCAACACCCCGGCCGTCGTGCCGACGACGCCGTCGCGGGAAGTCCGGCGCAGGCGTCCGGCCACGAAATGGTTGTCCATCAGGAAAGCCGCCGCGCGAGCCGCCGCTTCGATCCACTGTGGACGATCGAGCCGCGCGCCCGCTTTGGCGAGCGCGCCGATCGCGAGCCCGTTCCACGCGGCGATCACCTTGTCGTCGCGGGCGGGCTGGGGTCGCTCGTTTCGCGCGGTCAGCAACACGCGGCGAACTCGCTCATAACGCATTTCGTCCTCTGGATGCGGCTCGCGCAGCCGCAGTGTCGAAGCACCATGCTCGAAATTGCCCCGCTCGGTCACCTGGAACAGCTCGGCCGCCCACGCGCCGTCCTCCTCGCCGAGCACTTCGGCCAGTTGCGCGGGAGTCCAGACGTAGGTCAGCCCCTCGACGCCATCGGTGTCCGCGTCGAGCGACGCGGCGAAACCGCCTTCGGCCGTCCCGAGGTCGCGCAGCAGGAACTCCGCGGTCTCTTCGACCGTCCGCCGCGCGTACTCATGCCCGGTCACCCCATGGAACTGCGCGTAGAATCGCAGCAGCAAACCGTTGTCGTACAACATCTTCTCGAAGTGCGGCACTTCCCAGCGCGCGTCGACCGAGTAGCGCGCGAACCCTCCGGCGAGCTGATCGCCGAGGCCGCCCGTCGCCATCGCTTCGGCCGTGTGCTCGACCATGTCGAGGCCGGAACCGGTGCGCTCGTGGTGACGCAGCAGGAAGTTCAACGCCATCGTCGGCGGGAACTTCGGCGCTCCCCCGAATCCGCCGTTCCCGGTGTCGTACTCCTTGCGCAGCGTGGCGACCGCGGAATCCAGCGCGGCACCGTCCACAACGGACTCCTGCAGTGGCCCGCTCTTCTCAGTGAGGTGGGCGATGATCTGCCGGGCACCGGAACGCAATTCGTCCGGGCGTTCGCCCCAGGCTTCGGCCACCGCGACGAGCAGCTGCGAGAACGACGGCATCCCCGGCCGCGGTGACGGCGGATAGTAAGTGCCGCAATGGAACGGTTCACCCTCCGGCGTCAGGAAACACGTCATCGGCCAGCCGCCCTGGCCGGTCATCGCCTGCGTGGCCGCCATGTACACCGAGTCGATGTCCGGGCGCTCCTCACGGTCCACCTTGATGTTGACGAAGTTCGCGTTCATCAGCGTGGCGGTGGCCTCGTCCTCGAAGGACTCGTGCGCCATGACGTGACACCAGTGGCAAGCCGCGTAGCCGACCGAAAGCAGGATCGGCACGTTCCGCCGTTTGGCCTCGGCCAGCGCTTCCTCACCCCACGGCCACCAGTCCACCGGGTTGCCGGCGTGCTGCAGCAGGTACGGACTGGTCGCGGCCTTCAGGCGGTTCGACATGTCACCAGGGTCGCACGCGGAAAAGCGGGCGCGCAGAACGGCCTTCTGCGCGACACTCATCCGGTGCTCCTGACCATGACGACCACTCGGAACCCCGCCACCGACCTGGGCTTTCTCCTGCACAAGCATCCGGAGAAGGCGCAGTCCTTCACGCTCTCGGCCGGAACGGCCCACGTCTTCTACCCCGAGGCGTCCGACGAGCGCTGCACCGTCGCGCTGCTGGTCGAGATCGACCCGGTCGAGCTCGTGCGCGGGGGCGGCACGTCGCTGACCCAGTACGTCAACGACCGGCCGTACGCGGGCGGCTCGTATCTGGCGGGTGGCGCTGCGGGCGGTCTTCACGACGGCGCTGGCGGGCCGGTGCGCGAACCGGCCGGAGCTGGCCGACGAGCGGCTCCCGCTGGAGATCCGCGTGCCGTCGCTGACCGCGCGCGGCGGCGCCGAGGTCGTCCACAAGCTGTTCGAACCCCTCGGCTGGCAGGTCGAAACGAAGGCCATCCCCCTCGATCCCGAATTCCCGCAGTGGGGCGATTCCCGCTACGTCGATCTCCAGCTGACCGGCACCCAGCGCGTCGTCGACGCGTTGCGGCACCTGTACGTCCTGCTGCCCGCGCTCGACGGCGACAAGCACTACTGGATCGGCCAGGACGAAGCGGACAAGCTGCTGCGCGTCGGCGAAGGCTGGCTCGCCGGGCATCCGGAACGCGACCTGATCACCAACAGGTACCTCGAACGACGTCGCCCGATCGTCTCGTACGCGCTCGCCCGACTCGCCGAGGCGGACGACGTGCCGGCCGAAGCCGAGGCCCTGGTCACCGAGCTGCCGGACCGGCCAGAGCCGCTGGCCGTCCAGCGCCAGGGCAGTGTGCTCGCGGCACTCCGGGCGGCGGGCGCGCGGCGTGTGCTCGACCTCGGCTGCGGTGGTGGCGCGCTGCTGCGGGTGCTGCAGAAGGAGCCGTCGTTCACCGAGATCGTCGGCGTCGATGTGTCCGCGAGCGCGCTCGACATCGCCGAAAAGCGGCTGAAGGACAAGACGCGGATCACCCTGAAGCAGTCCGCGCTGACGTACGCGGATCCGTCGCTGGCCGGATACGACGCGGCCGTGTTGATGGAGGTGATCGAGCACGTCGACGAGGAGCGCCTGCCCGCGCTGGAGCACGCCGTGTTCGGTGTCGCCGCGCCGCGGACCGTGCTCGTCACGACGCCGAACGCCGAGTACAACCGGCACTTCGAATTCCTCGGAGAAGGCCGGTTCCGGCACGCCGACCACCGTTTCGAATGGACACGCGCGCAGTTCCGCTCGTGGGCCGAAGGCGTCGCGGCACGACACGGCTACGACGTCCGCCATCTGCCGGTGGGACAGGAGTCCCAGGAATCAGGACCGCCGACCCAAATGGCGGTCTTCACGTCTCGAAAGGAGGCCGTGGCATGAAACTGGCCATCCCCGACATGTCCCTCGTCGTGCTCGTCGGCGCCTCCGGCTCCGGCAAGTCGACCTTCGCGCGGACGCATTTCGCGCCGACGCAGGTGTTGTCCAGCGACTACTTCCGAGGTCTGGTGGCCGACGACGAGAACGACCAGAGCGCGTCGGCCGCCGCGTTCGACGTGCTCCACTACGTCGCGGCGAAGCGGCTCGAAGCGGGCCGGATCACCGTCATCGACGCGACGAACGTCCAGCGCGCGTCCCGGGCGAGCCTGCTGAAGCTGGCGAAGGAGCACGACGTCCTCCCGACGGCGATCGTGCTGGATCTGCCCGTGAAGGTCTGCCACGAACGCAACGCGGCCAGGCCCGACCGCGACTTCGGCGAGCACGTCGTCCGGCGTCAGCGCGGCGAGCTGCATCGTTCGCTGAAGTCGTTGGAGCGCGAGGGTTTCCGTCGCGTGCACGTGTTGCGGAGCGAAGCCGAGGTCGCCGAAGCGGAGATCGTCGTCGAGCCGCTGCGCAACGACCGCCGCGAGCTGACCGGGCCGTTCGACGTGATCGGCGACGTCCACGGCTGCCGGGAGGAATTGGACGAACTGCTCACCGAACTGGGTTACGTCGACGGCGTGCACCCGGAAGGCCGGACCGCGGTGTTCGTCGGCGACCTCGTCGACCGCGGCCCCGACACGCCGGGGGTGCTTCGCCGGGTGATGGCGATGGCCGAGGCGGGCAGCGCGCTGGTCGTCTGCGGGAACCACGAGCAGAAACTGGTCCGCGCGCTGAACGGGCGCAACGTCAAGACGACGCACGGTCTCGCGGAGTCGCTGGAACAGCTTGCCGCACAGGACGAGGACTTCCGCGCGAAGGCGCACGCTTTCTGCGAAGGCCTTATCGCGCACTACGTCCTCGACGGCGGCAACCTTGTCGTCGCACACGCGGGCCTGCCCGAGAAGTTCCACGGGCGCGCGTCCGGCCGGGTCCGGAGCACCGCGCTGTACGGCGACACCACCGGTGAGACCGACGAATACGGCCTGCCGGTGCGGCTGCCGTGGGCGCGCGACTACCGCGGCAAGGCGATGGTCCTCTATGGACACACGCCGACGCTGGAACCGGAGTGGATCAACGGGACCATGTGTCTCGACACGGGCTGCGTCTTCGGCGGCGAGCTGACCGCTTTGCGTTACCCGGAGCGGGAAGTCGTCTCGGTGAAGGCCAAGAAGGTCTGGTACGAGCCGTCACGCCCGCTCGAACCGGCGCGGCCGCTGGGCGGACGCGAACCGGCGGTGCTGGAACTGGGCGACGTCACCGGGAAGCGGATCATCGAGACGCGGCACCACGGCCGGGTCGGGGTTTCCGCCGAACAGTCGGCGGCGGCGCTCGAGGTGATGAGCCGCTTCGCCGTCGACCCGCGCTGGCTGCCGTACCTGCCGCCGACCATGGCGCCGTGTTCGACGTCCGCCACGGACGGCTACCTCGAACATCCCGAGGAGGCTTTCGCCGAGTTCCGCGCGGCGGGTGTCGACCACGTCCTGTGCGAAGAGAAGCACATGGGCTCGCGGGCCGTCGTGCTCGTGTGCCGTGACGACGACGTGGCGCCCGCGCGGTTCGGGATCCAGGGGCCGGGAGCGGTCTACACCCGCACCGGGCGGCCGTTCTTCACCCCGGACCAGAACGCGCGGCTGCTCGCCGGTGTGCGGGAAGCGGCGTCGGAACTGTTCGAGGAGCTGGACACCGGCTGGCTGCTGCTCGACACGGAGTTGCTGCCGTGGAGCGCGAAAGCGGGGTCGCTGATCTCGGGTCAGTACGCGGCCGTCGGCGCGGCGGCCCAAGCCGTGCTGCCCGCCGCCGTCGCCGCGCTGGACGCGGCCGCGGCTCGTGGGGCAGACGTGTCGGACCTGATGGAGCGGACACGGGTGCGCGAGTCCACTGTGGACGCGTACCGGCGGGCGTACCGGCGCTACTGCTGGCCGACCGACGGCCTCGACGGCGTCCGGCTGGCGCCGTTCCAGATCCTGGCGTCGGAGGGACACGCGTACCACGACCGGCCGCATGAGTGGCACCTTTCACTGCTGGACCGGCTCACCGGCGACCTGTTCATCCGCACGCGGACACTGGCCGTCGACACCACCGACCCGGCGTCGGTGGCGCGCGGCGTCGACTGGTGGCTGGACCTGACCGGCGCGGGCGGCGAGGGCATGGTCGTCAAACCGGCGGCGAACCTGACGCGCGGCGCGCGGGGGCTGGTGCAGCCGGGGGTGAAGGTGCGCGGGCGCGGGTACCTGCGGATCATCTACGGGCCGGACTACACGCTGCCGGAGAACCTGGAGCGGCTGCGTAAACGCGGGCTGAACCGGAAGCGGGCCCTGGCGTCACGCGAATACGCGCTGGGGCTGGAGGCACTGGAGCGGCTGGCGCGCGGGGAACCGCTGTGGCGGGTGCACGAGTGCGTGTTCGCCGTGCTGGCACTGGAGTCGGATCCGGTCGACCCGCGCCTCTGACGCGCTTTCGCTCGTGAGTGGTAAGGACGGTCAGAGCCAACGGTGTCTCAGGCACCACCTATTGATGTGGCGGCATTGGTCGTGAGTCCGTGAAGGCCTCCTTCCCTACCCTGAAGGTAAGGAAGGAGGCCAGATCGGAAGNGTGGCGGTGGCGTAGTGGGGCATGCCTCGTGAGTGGTAAGGACGGCTAGAACCGTCCTTACCACTCACGAGCGTCAGTCGGATTTGGCGGTCGGCTTCTCGGCCTTCGCCGCAGACTCCTCCGCGTCGGCTTTCGGATCCTCAGGAGCCTCCTCCGCCGGAGCGGCAGGCTCGTCGAAGCTCTCCGGAACCCGCTTCAGATGCTTGGTCATCGACCGCACCAGCAGCGCGACGGCGATCAGGAACAGGATCAGGATCAGGAAACCCACCGGCGACGACTTGCCGAAGTCCTCACCTTGGCCGCCGTTGTCGCCGTTGCCGGGCTGCTGCGCCAGGAACTGCGACGACACCGTCACCGGAACGACGGCGAACGCCGGCACCACGAAACTCATCTAGCCCTCCTTCAAGCCGGCGAACAGATCGTCCTCCGGCAGGGTGCTGTCCACCAGTGAGCGGACCAGCTCGTACTCCTCGGTCGGCCAGACCTCGCGCTGCAGGTCGCGGGGGACGGCGAACCAGCGGCTGTTCGGGTCGATCTGGGTGGCGTGCGCCTTGAGGGCCTCGTCACGCTGCTCGAAGTAGTCGCCGCATTCGACGCGGGTGGTCACCCGCTCCATGACGTCGGCCTTCTCCGGGTCCCACGACTTGAGCCACTCCTCGTACGGCGACTCGAGGCCACGCGCGAGCAGGGCCTCGTGGAACACCGTCATCCTGGCGCGCGAGAACCCGTGCACGTAGTACAGCTTCATCGGCTGCCACGGCTCGCCCGCGTCCGGGTAGCGCCCCTCCTCGCCGGCGGCGTCGAAGGCCGCGACCGAGATCTCGTGCGTGCGGATGTGGTCGGGGTGCGGGTACCCGCCGTTCTCGTCGTAGGTGACGATCACGTGCGGGCGGAACTCGCGGATGACCTTCACCAGCACACCGGTGGACTCCTCGAGCGGGATGACCGCGAACGAGCCCTCCGGCACCGGGGGCAGCGGGTCGCCCTCGGGCAGGCCCGAGTCGACGAACCCGAGCCAGGTGTGGCTCACGCCGAGGATCTTGGCCGCGCGGGCCATCTCCTCCCGGCGGATCTCGGTCATGTTGGCCAGTACGTCGGGACGGTCCATGGCCGGGTTCAGCACACTGCCCGCTTCGCCGCCGGTACAGGTCACGACCATGACCTCGTGCCCTTCGGCGGCGTACCTGGCCATGGTGGCGGCACCCTTGCTCGACTCGTCGTCGGGGTGCGCGTGCACCGCCATCAGGCGGAGGCGTGACTTCGGCGGTTCATTGGCTGACACCATGCTCCGAACGTCCCCTTCTCGTTCCCTATTCCCCTGCGACCCTGCCTGACGGCCCGCCCGGCCGGGCGCGGATACTCGAGGGGAACCACTCGCATACGACCTCATTGTCCCTGCGAGCACGACGAGACCTACCGGAGGCCCGGGTTGAGCACGGGACAGGACGCTCCCAGCGCGGAAAGCACCCGGACGGACGTGCCCGAGGACCGCTACGGCAAGACCCGCGCCGCGAAGCCCG